>JAHEYJ010000199.1:2730-5556 GCA_023251675.1 Bacteroidota bacterium | reverse complement strand
TATTCGATGTGCCGCGACATGACAATGATCGCCTGGCGCATCATGAACATTAAAAATCCGCTGACCAGCGTAGTTCCAAGAATAAGTAATCCGTATTGAAAAAGTTCAGAAGCCGTTTGCTCAAAGGATAAATTGTTCTTTACAGCCACCGTCATGAAATCGGTTGCTTTCCTGACCAGGATGGCGACGTAAATTCCAAAAAAGGTGGAACCGATAGCAAAAAAAATCCCCAGAAGCAGCCTCCATTTATATTTCCAGAAATATTTATTTAAATGTTTGAGTGATCTCACAAAATAATATTACGTTTTACTTTTTTCCTTCTTTGTTTTTGATAAGAACCGCCTGTAAAGCTCTCCGATCGTATCAAATTCTTCCCTGTAAAAAATACCGACACCCTGCGTGTAAGGCCCTTTTTGAATACTCAGCAGATCTCCTTCATTGGCTTTATTAAAGGCCTTTGCCCTGAGTTTTCCATCTTCCGTCAGTTTGTAATCTGCATTGATATCTCCTACAATATTAGATGTATTTTGAGTTGTTGTATTTGAATTATTGGCCACACTTCCGTCAATACTTAATTTATCATTGAACAATTGTGTTGAAAGGGCCAGCTGCACCTGGTCCTTATTAACCACATCGCCCGGGCGGTAATGCACCCCTACATCGAACTCATTGCTGATCTGGGACAACCAGTTGCTGAGCTGATTGGAAAGCATTTCTGTTGAGGTGACGGTGCCTGCACCGGGATTATTATTCTGCACCTGCTGGCTTTTTGCCTGGTCCGTCGGAACAAAACTATTCATGACGAGCAAAGCAAACACTTCTTTATTCAGATCGTTTTCGCTGTTTTTAAATTTCTCAAAAGCCTGCTGGCGTGTGAAATCATCGGTGGTTGGCAGCTTGACATCAAATTGAATATCGGGGTGCGTGAGTTTTCCGGTGAGGTTCATGACGAGATCAACGGGATAACGCTTACGCGTGGCCTCTGTTTGTTCATGTTCAAGGAACAAGGGAGACAGCGATGTCCGTAATTCATAGATCGCATTCATATTAATATCCGCCTGCTCGGGATTACCTGTCCATCTTACGGTTCCTCCTTTTTCCAGCCTGAATTTTTTATTTACCACATTTTTTAATGTAAACAGGTAGTCGCCTTCATTCACAACATACTCGCCGTACATTTTAAAATCGCCGAATTCATTTATGGACATCTCTAAATTGCCCGTGCCGTTTGCTTTGATGATGTCGCCTACTTTCTCATCAAAGATGATCTGCACCTGGGCATCTGTGGTAGGTTCAAGCTTTAAGTCCATTGTAAGGCCGGTTGTGTTGACCTTGTATTTCGGCAGCTTTGTCTTTAAGGTGGTGTCATTGGATACAAACGTGATGTACCCGCTTTCGTTCACTTCACCGGATGCGGAAAGCGGGAGAAACAATTGCGTATATTCATTTTTTCCAAAAGCGTTTTTGGCTTTATCTGTTTTTACAGATGCGGAAAGATTGATATTGTCCATAAAACCAAATACGTTCAGGATGCCGGTTGCAAAACATCTCCCGTAATAAATGGAATTATCTTTTTCATTTGTATTCAGCGCCATGAATTTATTCGCTTTCATATCGACGTCCATCTGGAAGTTCTTGAAATTGGTATGAAATAATTTTCCGTTGATCACTTCCGCCGTGTTCTGATTTACGTCATAAATGGTGAGGCCGGCAAAATCAAAAGAGTTCGGCTCAACAGTGATATCGCCGTCAAAATGATAATCGGTGCCTAAATAATTCACATGCACATTATCTACTTTTGCTTTTACCTCCCCGGAAAGTTCAGGCTTTTCAGGCGTGCCTTCAATTTTCAGGTCGGCGCTGGCTAAACCTTTAAGATTTTCAATAATTCCTCCAAGGAACGGTTCAAAGAACTGGAGCCTGAAATTATTCACTTCCGCATTCACCTCTATGCTTTTTTCTTTTTTCAAAGGATAATAGTTTCCAGAGAATTTCATGTTTCCCACTTCATCCCTGGTAAAATTGCCGTTAAAAGTGACCAGGTCTTTATTGCTTTCATAAATGCTGGCAAGGCTGCCGTTGCCGATCAGTTCATTGTTCAATTTCAATCCGGCCATATCGATACTGCTGCCGAAATACGGTTTGTCATATAGATTTCCTATAGATGTATTTCCGGAAATGGTTCCGTGCAAAGAAAACCCGGAACCCTTTAATGCGGAATTGAAATTCTCCAGAGAAAAGGAAGTTAACAAGAGATAGAGCTGGTCTTCTTTTACCTTTGAAATAGTTCCTTCCAATTTTACCCGTTGGTTATTGCAGGTGAAATCAAGGTTTTTAATACGGATGAATGAAGAATCTTTTACAATTTCATTTGTTTCATCCAGGTTCCAGGTAGAATCAGCAATCGTTATATAGGAGGGCAAAATCTTTAATTTTACTTTCGGATTTTCTGAAAAAGAAATATAACCCGGAATATTACCCTCGTATTTCTGAACCGAAGTATTGTACCAGTTAAGTTTAAAATTCAAAGTGTCATTGGCCGATAAAGTGCCAACAGCAATATGGTCTATCCATACGCTGTCGGCCAGCGCCAGGCGCTGGCAGGAAGCCTCAAACGAAAGCCGGTTGCCCACGGTTGATCCAAGTATTTTAATATTCGAAAAATGATAGGTTTTAAAAGCAAAATCAGGGAAACTGCCATTTACTGAAAAATCATTTTTCCCTTCATTGTATTTCCCTGAAAAGGAAGCCGGCAATTTAATTTCTATATCGGGAAGGAACGCTTGCGTGAATGTATGTGTATTTTTAACCTGCACCGAATAGGAG
>JAHEYJ010000199.1:0-2720 GCA_023251675.1 Bacteroidota bacterium | reverse complement strand
CTATACGAGCCGTAAAATACCCGGCGACAAAATCATTAAGACAGGATGATACTTCGATCGGTTTGAACTTTCCATTTAACTGCGCGTCGGCTATGGAAGAGGTCAGTGACATATTTTTATTCCCATGGTCATCCTCAATGGAAAGCTGCAGGTCTTTGAAATCATATTTCTCTTTTCCTTTCGAATAGATCACGTCGGAAAGTTTTATTTGCCCAATCACATCATCCAGGTTACTCCCCACCGCATCTACTTCAACCGAAGCGGTGACGCCGGTAAGCTCATCTGATTTATAAAGATTCAAGTTAGATAAATTGGCTTTTGTAATATGAGAAGCAAAATTCACTTTTGTAAGTGCCTTGCTGAAATCCATGCTTCCTGCAAAATCAAGATTCAGGTTTTCATCGTTGACCGCCAGGTTCCCATCAAATATGTTCCTGGCCAGTTTTCCCTTCAGATCAATGTTCCTGAGATTATAGCCGTTTGCTTCCAAGCTGTTAATATTTCCGTCAACTTTCATCGTGGCATCCGACTTTCTCAATCCTTTACCGTCAAGGTTGACATTCAGCGTAATCTTCCCTATGTATTTTTCACTCGCAAAGAACCGTCCTAAATTAAAATCCTTTGTAGCGAATTTTCCATGATAACTTATTTTTCCTGCCGTATCCTGCTTCATGGAAATATCTGTAGCAATCTGCCCCAGCGCTGTATTGAATTTTCCATAAGAAACAAAATCATTGTAGAATCCGCTGAAGTTGCCTTTGAACTTAATCATGCCGAAAAGAGAAATATTATCGGGCAGGGCAATGGATCTGTTTTCATTAAAAGGAGGAAGCGGAATTTCTTCTATTCCTTTTCTTGATGTCCGTAATTCTTTTGCGTCAAAACTCATGAAGGTCTGGTTGATATCGGGAAGCCCGGTCAGGTTAAAATTTCCAAGAAAACTGGTTTCATCACCGATGGCCAGCAAAATATTTTTTCCTCTCAGATCGGTTACGGTGCCGCTTACCTCTCCGTTCAGGAAAACCCTCCGTTTCAGTCCGTAAAGCGCATCCGAAAAATAGGCGATATCCTCCATCTCAATGTTTGAACTTGCGAACTGGACTTTCATCTTCACTTTATTCACAAAATCATTGTAATCGTCATAGGATTTATACCTAAACGCAATATTCGCTATCACCAGTGAATTATTGGTGAACGCTTTGAGATCATCCGCCTTCATGTCAACAGGGCTGATACTTGCTTTGGCATGAAAATCCCGGAGAATGAATCCGCTCTTTTCATGAAAAGCAAAAGATTCAACCACACAACGGATCGTATCTTCATCAAACTTAATATCGGTGATCTTTCCTTTGACAGAACTGGTTAGAATATCCGAAAAATTAATTCCCTTTAAATGACTGGTGTCTTTTTCTATTCTGTATGCAAACCGGATGTTGTCAAGGGTGATGCCTCCGATGCCAATGTTCCATTTCGTGCTGTCAGTGGACGGCGTAGTGTCGTGCGAAGTAAATTCATCAATTATAAATTGCAGGTTCAAGGATGATTCCCCTTTGTATTTTTTGATCTTGACGGTAGCGTTCTGCAGAAAGACATCGCTGATAAAGAGCCGGCTGCTGTCCCTGCTGAAAATTCCTATATCCGCTTTAAGCTTTTCTGCATAGAGCAACGTATCTTTGTGCATATCTTCCACATAAACTCCTTCAAGAACCAGCTTGGTGAAGAATTCAATGTCCACTCCTTTTATCCTTACTTCGGTTCCCCACCTGGATGAAAAATATCCCGCTATACGGTTGGTCAGCCAGGTCTGCACTCCGGGGCTCTGCAAAGAAAAATAGGCGCTGACCGGCAGAACGACAAGCACCGCCAGTGTATAGAGAAGAATCCTGAAACCTTTTTTAATACCTTTACGTGACATCTGCGAATACGAATATTTACGAATTTACGAATAATAAAAGCAACGAATTTTGCTCTAACCCGGTGATTAACAAACATTAACATCTTAATAATTGAGTGATAAACCTGTCATAATTCTCGGAATTGAATCTTCGTGTGATGAAACGTCGGCCGCAGTGACAAAGGATACACACGTTCTTGCCAATCTTATTGCTGATCAGAAAATTCATGAACTGTACGGAGGAGTTGTGCCGGAACTTGCCTCGCGCGCCCACCAGAAAAATATTGTTCCTGTTGTTGATGAAGCATTAAAACAATCCGGCATTAGAAAAGAAGAACTAAGTGCGATTGCGTTCACCCGCGGCCCCGGCCTGATCGGATCTTTATTAGTGGGTTCCTCTTTTGCCAAAGCCTTGGCTCTTGCTCTTAACATTCCGCTTATTGAAGTTAATCATATGCAAGCGCATGTGTTGGCGCACTTTTGCCTCCCCCAAACCCCCTCCTTCCCTTTTTTATGTTTAACGGTAAGCGGCGGACACACCCAAATTGTTTTGGCTGAAGATCATCTTACAATGAAAGTAATCGGTGAAACGGTGGATGATGCCGCAGGCGAAGCCTTTGACAAGGCGGCTAAGATCTTAGGGCTTCCCTACCCCGGCGGACCGCTGATCGATAAATATGCGCAGGAAGGAAATCCGCATGCCTTTAAATTCGCCGAACCGAAAGCGGAAGGATTGAATTTTTCCTTCAGCGGATTGAAAACTTCTATTTTATATTTTGTGAGAGATAAAGTAAAAGAAGACAAAAACTTTATTGAAAAAAACCTG
>JAHEYJ010000052.1 GCA_023251675.1 Bacteroidota bacterium | reverse complement strand
CAAATTCCATTTCTGCTGTTGTCAATGTAAGTTGTTTCGGAGGAAATAATGGCAGCGCCACGGCCAATGGTTCAGGAGGAACTCCTTCTTACACTTACGCCTGGAGCACCTCCCCTGTTCAAACGGCTCAATCCGCAACAGGACTTTCCGCAGGAAGCTATTCGCTGATCGTAACGGATGCAATGGGTTGTTCCCTTACAAATACGGTCCTGATCTCTCAACCCGCACTCCTGACAAATTCCTTTTCACCGGTTGTAAATGTCAGTTGCTTTGGAGGAAGTGACGGAAGTGCCACTGCGAATGGTGCAGGCGGAACGCCATCTTACACATACCAATGGAACAATACGCAGACCTCACAGACTGCAACCGGATTAATAGCGGGAAATTATTCCGTTACCGTCAGCGATATGAACGGATGTTCACTTTCAAACACAGTTGCCATCACAGAACCAACTCCGCTTGCACATTCTTTTTCTGCAATTAGCGGTGTTGACTGTTTCGGAAATAATACGGGCGGCGCTACATCCAATGCATCCGGAGGAACTCCCGTCTACACGTATCTATGGAACAGCATTCCTGTACAGACCACTCCGACTTCAACCGGACTCTGGGCCGGGGTTTATACCATCACGGTCACCGATGCAAACGGATGTTCCCTTGCCGATACGGTGGTCATTTCTTCTCCGACCGGCCTGACATTTTTTTCTCCGGTGATCACCAATGTGGATTGCTTTGGTAACAGCACAGGTGTTGCCTCCGTCAGCGGAACAGGAGGTAGCCCGTCTTATACTTATTTGTGGAATCCAACTGCGCAAACTTCTTCCACTGCCACCGGTTTAGCTGCAGGTGTTTATACCGTCACATTAACGGATAATAACGGATGCATCGTAAAAACCCAGGTCCCGGTCACCGAACCACCGCTTCTTACTGCAACCACCGGCCAGTTCAATATTCTTTGCTTTGGAAATAATACCGGAACAGCGACTGCATTACCAGCCGGAGGAACTCCTTCTTATACTTATTTATGGAATAATCTTCAATCCTCAGCAACTGCCACAGGCCTCAGTGCAGGAAATTATTCAGTGCTGATTACAGATTCACACGGATGCATGGTTACTCAAACCGTAAGTTTAACGCAGCCGGCTACAGCAGTCACTTCTTCCATTTCGGCTGTAAATGTTTTATGCAATCCTGACAGCACCGGATCGGTAACGGCAAATCCGTCTGGTGGAATTCCGGGCTATAGTTATTTATGGGATAACGGATCAACCACTTCCGCGATCGCGGGAATGCCTGCCGGCAACTATACCGTTTTAATAACAGATCAGAACGGATGCACATTTTCCATCACCGATTCCGTCACGCAACCGCCATTGCTTACCGCTTCGATCACTCCTGACACCAGCATCTGTGCCGGAACATTTTTCACCGCTGCTGTAACCGGCTCCGGGGGCAATCCTGCTTATACTTATTTATGGAGCACCGGCGACACCACTGCTTCTCTCACCGCTTTTCCCGCCGGCTCTTCTTCTTATTCAGCTTCGGTCACCGATGCAAACGGATGCACAACCGTGATCCAAACCACGACGGTAACGGTTGTACCGCTGCCTACCGCCAGCATTACTGTAACACCGGGCAATGTGGTACTTTATCCCAACACTATTTGTTTTACTGGTGATACCAGCACCAGTACCTCATGGAACTGGAACTTTGGCGATTATACATCCTCTTCAGGATCCTATACGGCCTGCCACGACTATGCCAACACGGGAACATTCTGCGTTACGCTCATCACTGCAAACAGCATCGGCTGTTCGGATTCTGCGGAAGCATGCGTTTCAGAGACCGAGATCGTAATTCCAAATGTGTTTTCACCGAACAGCGACGGCACGAATGAAATTTTTTACATCTCCATGCCAGCTTACGGACTCACTTATTACAGCTGTAAAATTTATGACCGATGGGGGATCCCAATGGCAGAACTCCATCTTCCAAAACAAGGCTGGGACGGCTTCACTGACGCGGGAACGCCCGCTTCTGAAGGCACCTATTATTACACAGCCACTATTACGTATGGTAAAACCACGTTCACCCAAAGCGGGTACTTTACTTTAGTAAGATAGCGGTTTGAAGAAAAAAATAAGGAGAATAACAATTACGCTCGTTATCTCCTTATATCGGTCCAACCGGAAATTCCCTGAACTTCCTGCTTATTGTTTGAGCAACTTCCCGGCGTAAAACTCTTTCTCGCTCCTTAATTCGATAAAATAAATACCGTGTTTCAGATCAGAAACATCAATCACTTTATTCAGATTACCATTAATATAAATCTTTTCCGACCGGATCTTTTCTCCCAAGATGGTAACGATGTTCATTGTATAACTTCCGTGTTGGGCAGAACTCACGTCGAGCATAACCGATTCCGTTGCCGGATTGGGAAATACGTTCAATGCTGACGCAGTCGCAATATCGAAAACCCCGCTGGAGCATCCGACCGTGCCCGTGCCCACCACGCTGCCAAAAGTGGTTGTAATCGTTACCGAATAGGTTCCGGGACATAACACGACAGCGGTTACCGTATTCTGAACCGGAGTGGTATTCCATGCATAAGTAGCACCCAGCGCCGTAAGATCGTTGGTTGTTGCTGTTCCGTTACATGGCGCTATGCAAACGGACGCGTCTGTAACCGTTACGGTTGGGGTGATTTGTGCAGACGCTTTTCCCATCCAGAAAAAAGCAAAGAGTAAAAAAAGAAACAATGATTTTGAAAGAGTAGATGTTTTCATGTTATAAATTTTAGGTGTAATTGTAATGCAAGTTTACAACAAATAAATAAAATGCAAAAATCCATTTTATCAACTCAACAATCCACCGCTTGTGTTTTTCATACCTTCGGACTTTAGATGCATTTAAGAATATGACCTCAAATGAGAAGGATAATTTTCATGAACTGCTTGTAAAAGCAGAGCGGTACTGCGCTTACCAGGAGCGATGCAGCAATGAAGTGAAACAGAAGCTAAAAGAACTGGATGCCGACGAGGAAACGTCCGCCAAAATAGTTTCTTCACTTTCAGAAGATGATTTCATGAGCGACGAACGCTTTGCCAGGCTTTTTGCCAGCGGAAAGTTCAGGATCAAACGATGGGGAAAGAACAAGATACGCGCAGAGCTGCGCATGAAAAAGATCCCTGACAATTTTATTAAGAATGCTCTGAATGGAATTGATGAAGGGGAATATTTGAAAACGATCCAGCACCTGATAAAGAAAAAAGAAAAGGAAGTTAAAAGTCAAAATTCAAAAGATAAGGCCCGGAAGGTTGTAAACTTTCTATTATCCAAAGGGTTTGAGTCGGAATTAATTTGGAAAGTTTTGAGAAAAGATGCTTCGACAGGCTCAGCATGACAGCCTGATTCCCTCCCCTTCGGGGAGGGTTAGGGTGGGGCCGCTAATTTGTTTTTTGAATCAACACATCAAACCTGTAATGCGCATGCGGAAGTTTTTCGGATTGTTTAAGAATAGAAACGTTCAGTTTGTGTTTTGCTCCCCACGCCTGGATCTCCTGCGGATAAACCCACCAGCCCAGGTCGCATTCTCCTTCTTTACCTTTTAATATGTGTGAGATTCTTTCGCGATAGAATTTAAATTTCGTTTCATAAAAACTCCACATCCGGGTTTTGTCGGGAATGTCGCCGATGAAAATTATACCGCCGGGTTTGGTAACGCGCAATAATTTTTCCAGAAGCAATTCTCTTTTCTCCGGACTGAAATACTGAAAAGAGAAATAGCAATACGCTTTGTCAAATGTTCCTGCAGGAAACAGCTCATCGATCTTCATCGCATCGGAAAGATGCGTTTCCAAATTACTGATCCCCTCCTCTATTATTATTTTCTCCGCTGTTTTAAGAAGTGTGGCAGAAAAATCTACGCCGTGAATTTTTTTGCAGAGCGGTGCGATCCGCTTCGTAAGCGCGACATTCCCGCAGCAAACATCCAGCACAACATCGTTTTTTTCGAACCGGAGTTTTTCTTTTATATCCTCCGCGATCTGATCAAAGTCGTATTGCTTCCCGCGCCGGGCGCTTTGCTCCAGCAGGGAATCATCGAGAGGGTTGGCCCATTTGCCGATAAATTTATCCATTGGTTACGAATAACGAATGATTACGAATATTACCAATCAGGCGTATTGCATTCGTAACATTAGTAAAAGATTCGTTAATTGGTATCCCGTAAAACTACAAAAGAAACGGCTTTACTTTATCACCACCATCTTTTTTCCCTCACTTGCCTGGTTAGCAGTTTGCATCTGATAAAAATAAGTCCCAGGCGGAATATCGGCTGTAGAGATCACAAGATGGTCAAAGGTTTTATCCACTTTTAAACGTTTTATCTCTCTGTCCTGAAGATCATTAAAAACTATTTCGCCTTCGTTTACTCCGTTGGGAAAGGTATAGTCAATTCGTGTAGTGCTGTTGGTGGGATTGGGATAAGCATTGGAAACCAAATTGCTTGATTTTATTAAACTTTGATTTGCGATTTCAATTCCTGTAGTTAATGTACCGGGTAAACTATAAACATCTGCGCCTGCGCCATTGCTTAATATCAATTTTGCACCTTGCGAAGTATTATATATTGGATATTGCTGTAAAGGAACATTAATCAATATCATAGGCCCAGACCACTGATCAAAAACAAGCGTACCATCTTCTTTATATATAAGCGTATGATAAGAATTATTAATACCATCTACAAGCATGTACTCAATTGCATCATCCGTATCGAACAATTTCTCGGATATATATAATATACTGACATTTCCTGTAAATGAAGATGGATAAAAAAATGTCTTTATTAGCGTGTGATTTAAATTATAAATGGAAATACTTGGATTCATCCTATTTATTCTCACATATCTTTCACCCGACAATTCGAAATCAACAATCATTAACTGGCAAATTGGAGATCCAATCGAAGAAGCACTATCATATGAATGCTCCAAAGTAATCTGCGCTTTTACGCTAATTCCAAATGCGAGAAGAGCGATAAACAAAATCTTTTTCATTGGCTATTTTAGTTTATAGTTGGATGGTTTTTAGTTATGGTTGATTTAGTTATTGGTTATGGTTATTCTGCAACTATAACAAGCCACTGAGAAACTGAAACCATCAACCAAAAACCAATAACTGAAATCTGTTGCTCAAATGTAGGCAATCGGTTTTATCCTCCCAAGTTTTCAACAAACTATTTTTTGATTTCAAAATGAATTACCTTCGTCCTCCAAAATCAAAATTGTCAGTTCGAGTAGCGAAGCGTATCGAGAACGACTTAAACAAAGCACATCTCGATACATCCCGATGAAAAATCGGGATTACTCGATGTGACCGTGAACTTTAAACTGTGAGCACAAATTATCTTAACGAACTAAACGCCTCTCAAAAGGAAGCCGTCCTCTGCACCGAAGGGCCGGTGATGATCGTGGCGGGTGCGGGCTCGGGAAAGACCCGCGTGCTTACGTACCGCATTGCGCATCTGCTCAGCAAAGACGTGGATGCGTTCAATATTCTTGCGCTCACGTTCACCAACAAAGCGGCGCGCTCGATGAAGGAAAAGATCACAAGCCTGGTGGGTGATCACGAAGCGCGTAATTTATGGATGGGAACGTTTCACTCGGTGTTCGCACGCATTCTTCGGTACGAACACGACAAACTGAACTATCCGGACAACTTCACGATCTACGATATGGATGATGCGAAGAATCTCATCCGCAGCATTGTGAAGCAGATGCAGCTCGACGATAAAGTGTACAAGCCTTCCACCATGCTGGCGAGGATCTCCGCGATGAAGACGCAGCTGATCCTGCACGAAGCGTACCGGCACAATTCCCAGTACATGGAGAACGACAAGAGTTCCGGCCGCCCGTACTTCGCCGATATTTTTGAAACATACTGCAAACGCTGCTTCAAAGCCGGCGCGATGGATTTTGACGACATCCTTTATAACACGAGTATTCTGCTGCGTGATTTTCCGGAAGTGCTTTATAAATACCAGAACAAGTTCAAATATATTTTAGTGGATGAGTACCAGGATACCAACTTCGTTCAGTACGTGATCATCAAGCAGCTGGCGGCGCGGTTTGAAAATATCTGCGTTGTGGGCGATGATGCCCAGAGCATTTACGCTTTCCGCGGAGCGAACATCCAGAACATTCTCAATTTCAAATCGGATTATCCCGATGTGCGCACGTTCAAGCTGGAGCAGAACTACCGTTCCACAAAAAATATTGTGAACGCGGCCAACAGCCTGATCACAAAAAATAAAAATCAGATCCCCAAAGAGATCTGGACCGATAACGATGAAGGCGAAAAAATAAAAGTGGTGCGCGCGCTCACCGACAACGAAGAAGGGATGAAAGTGACGCGCATGATCTTTGAAAGCATGATGCAGTTCCAGATGCATCCGAGGGATTTTGCCATTCTCTACCGCACCAATGCGCAGTCGCGCGCGATGGAAGAAGCGCTCCGTAAAAAAAATATTGCTTACCGCATTTACGGAGGACTTTCCTTTTACCAGCGGAAAGAGATCAAAGACCTTCTCGCCTATTTCCGCCTTACGATCAACTGCCACGACGAAGAAGCGATGAAGCGGGTCATCAATTATCCCACGCGCGGTATTGGAAACACAACCATCGAAAAAATTATTGTCGCCGCGAACGACCATAACATCAGTTTATTCACGGTGATGGAGAATCTCGGCGACTTCCAGCTCGAAATGAATTCCGGAACCCGCGAGCGGATCAGCAATTTTGTGACGATGATAAAAAGTTTTTCAGCAATGCTCCCGATCACCAATGCGTATGACCTGGGAAATCACATTGCCACTTCCACCGGAATTTTAAAAGACTTGTACAACGATAAATCGCCTGAAGGCGTTTCACGCTATGAGAATATCGAGGAACTACTGGGAGCATTGAAAGAGTTTTCCACCCCTGCTGCTCTTTCCGAAGGCGAGCAAGAATTCAAACCGATTGATCTGCCAGATGATTTAGATAAAACTATAGCCCCGGCTCCCCCTATCACCGATTCTCCGATTCCTGGAGAAACGGAGAATGGGAGAAACGGGGAAACGGAGAAAGGCAAGACACTCGACGTGTTTATGTCCGAGATCGCATTGCTCACTGACTCCGACAAAAAAGAAGAACCCGAGAACCGCGACCATGTTTCGCTGATGACGATCCACCAGGCGAAAGGGCTGGAGTTCCAACATGTATTCATTGTTGGAATGGAAGAAAATCTTTTTCCGAATTCGTTCAGCATGAACTCAAGGGATGACCTGGAAGAAGAAAGAAGATTGTTCTATGTAGCCCTCACGCGTGCGCAGAAAAGATCCACGCTGACATTTGCCGCCACCCGTTTTCACCGCGGTTCGCTCAACAACAGCGAACCCAGCCGTTTCCTGGAAGAGATCGATCAGAAATATATGGAGTTCAGCCACTCCGCGGACCGGGATGAATGGAAAGAACAGCGGGAGCGATGGAGCGTTAACACGACGGACAAGACCTACGATGAACCTGTTTTCAGAAAAGACACTCCGCTTGCGGCTAAATATAAAGCACAGGCAAAGCAACAGACAGCGAATCCAAAACCTCAGGCAGCAAACAAGAAACTGATCAATGCTACCATTGCGAAATACAAACCAACCACGGAAAGCCAGCAGCACCTGAAAGACCTGCAAGTCGGGATGATGGTTTTACACGAACGTTTCGGGAACGGAAAAGTGACCAACCTGGAAGGAGTATTCCCAAATTCAAAAGCAACCGTTGAGTTTGATACAGAAGGACAGAAGCAGTTACTTCTTAAATTTGCAAAACTTCAGATCGTAGGGTAAGATTTCCCCTTTGTCCGTACCAATATTTACCCTACTTTTGTGATTCTACGAATTACGGATGCATTCGAATTACGAATATTCATTGTTGCTAAATCCTAAATCCTGATTCCTTAATCCTAAATCCAATATGGCCGCAAAACATAGTCCAAAAGAAAAATTCGAAACCGCTGAAAAGCATGCGATGCATTACAATACGCAGCTGCCTCACCTCATCATTCCTGAATACGGACGCAACATTCAGAAGCTGATCGAATACGCCTGCACCATCAAAAGCAAAGAAGAGCGTAACAAAGTAGCCAACGCCATCATCTCCATCATGAGCCGGCTGAATCCCATGCTGCGCGACCTGACCGATTTCCGTCATAAGTTATGGGATCATCTGTTTATTATTTCCAACTTCAAACTGGATGTGGATTCGCCTTACCCGAAACCGCCAAAAGAAATCCTTACTACTAAACCGGAAAAGGTTAAATATCCCGACAGCAAGATCCGGTTCAAACACTATGGAAAAGGCGTTGAGCGCCTGATCGAAAAAGCATCGGCCATGAAAGCCGGTGAAGAGAAAAACGCTTTTGTGGAAGCCATCGCCAACCTGATGAAAAAATCGTATCTCGTATGGAACCGGAATACCGTTGATGACCATGTGATTTTAAAAGAACTGGCGTTGCTTTCCGATGGAAAGCTGAAAGTTTCCGATGAATTCCAGATGACCAGCACGAACGACATACTTGCACGTACGAAAAATATGAACCCCAAAGTGGATGAATCCAGACAGGGAAGAGACCGGGACCGTGGCCGCGACAGGGGAAGACACGGGCATGGCGGCGGAGGCGGGCATAGTAGAAATAACAACAGGCACCGGAGGGGAAGGTAAAATCAAGGAGGCAGCGGCAGTAGGCAGTCCGCCCATGCGGATCCGTCCTTTGGCGGATAGAAAAAAAACAAATAAAAATAATTGTATGTCTAGTTTTGTTGTAACAGGCGGAAGAAAACTAAAAGGAGAAATTATCCCGCAAGGCGCGAAGAACGAAGCACTCCAGATCCTCTGTGCAGTGCTGCTTACTCCTGAAAAGATCACCATCTCCAATATTCCAAACATTGTTGATGTCATTAAGCTAATCGACCTTTTGAAATCTCTTGGGGTGGCTATTGAACAGAAGAGCGAAGACACGTATGTATTCCAGGCAGATAAAGTAAACGTTGACTACCTATTAACTGACGAATACAAAAAGAAAGCGGCAGCGCTACGCGGTTCCATTATGGTGATGGGCCCGTTGCTGGCACGGTTCGGAAAAGGATACATTCCCAAACCGGGCGGCGATAAGATCGGAAGGCGAAGGCTGGACACTCACTTTATTGGATTTCAAAAACTGGGAGCAAAATTCAACTACGACGAAAAGACAAATTTTTATAAAGTTGACGCCTCTCAGCTGAAAGGCACTTACATGCTGCTGGATGAGGCATCCGTAACAGGCACTGCAAATATTATTCTTGCCGCGGTACTTGCAAAAGGGAAGACCACCATTTACCACGCTGCCTGCGAACCGTATATACAACAGCTCTGCAAAATGCTCGTGAGCATGGGAGCAAAAATTTCCGGGATCGGATCTAACCTGCTGACCATGGAAGGCGTTGATTCGTTGGGCGGATGCTCGCACCGCATGCTTCCCGATATGATCGAAGTGGGAAGTTTCATCGGCCTGGCCGCCATGACCCAATCGGAAATTACGATCAAAAATGTCGGTTACGAACACTTGGGAATTATACCCGATACATTCCGACGTCTCGGCATCCATCTGGAACTGAAAGGAGACGATATTTATATTCCTTCGCAAAAAAATTATGCAATCGATACTTATATTGATGGTTCCATTCTCACTATCGCCGATGCGATCTGGCCAGGACTGACTCCTGATCTTCTCAGTGTGATCCTGGTTACCGCCACCCAGGCAAAAGGAACGGTTCTCATCCACCAGAAAATGTTTGAAAGCCGGCTTTTCTTTGTAGATAAACTCATCGACATGGGCGCTCAGATTATTTTATGCGATCCGCACCGCGCCACGGTGATCGGCATCAACCGCCAGTATGCTTTGCGCGGAATTGAAATGAGCTCACCCGACATTCGCGCCGGGGTGGCTTTATTAATTGCGGCTATGAGCGCGGAAGGAAAAAGCACTATTAACAACATTGAACAGATCGATCGCGGTTATCAGAACATTGACAAGCGCCTCAATAATATTGGCGCGGAAATTGTAAGGAAACAATCAAACTGAAAATTCTACTTATGAAATCACTTACCCCATTCTCCCTTTTTATCTTTCTTGCTGCTGTTTGCTTTTCACAGGAATCTAAAGTAGGACTGAATATCGGCGACAAAGCCCCTGAAATTAAACTTGCCGGTGTCGATGGAAAATTCATTTCCCTTTCTTCGCTCCAGGGAAAAGTGGTGCTGATCGATTTTTGGGCGTCCTGGTGCGGTCCTTGCCGTATGGAAAATCCAAATGTTGTTTCCGCTTATACAAAATTCAAAGACAAAAAATTTAAAGAAGGGAAAGGATTTGAAGTCTTCAGTGTATCCCTCGACAACCAGAAAGAAGCATGGATAAAAGCCATTCAGAAAGACAATCTTTACTGGCCCAACCACGTGAGCGACCTGAAATGGTGGTATTCCGAAGCAGCTAAACTCTATGGCGTAAATTCCATCCCTACCAATGTGCTGATTGACGGAAAAGGAATTATTCTCGGTAAGAACCTTCGCGGTCCGGCCCTGGATGAAGAGCTGGATAAGTACGTGAAGTAATATTCACTTTCTTTTACTATAAGACAATTCGTCAATAATTGACTGCCATGCCCCGACATGGCCGGGATCCTTTTTTATTTGTCAATAGGCAGATTCGGACACATTGGCTTATTATATTTGCCCCTTCGCCGGTGGCAGGTTAATTGAGATGGATTAGCCACCCCGAAAACAATTTTTATGAGTAAAAAAGAACCGCAAGAACATACCGAGGAAAACCAGGCAAAGGAAACAGTTGAAACAACGCCTGAAACTCCCAAAAAAGAAATTTCTCCGGAAGAAAAAATTGCTGAGCTGAATGATAAATATTTACGCTTGTATGCTGATTTTGAAAACTACAGGAAAAGAATGACCAAGGAGCGGGTGGAATTAATAAAATTCGCATCCGAAGAGATCTTCACACAAGTTATCCCGGTGCTGGATGATTTTGAACGCGCCTTTAAATCGATGACGGATACAACCGATATCAAAACGATCCGGCAGGGAGAAGAGCTCATTTTTAATAAGTTCAAAAATATTTTAACACAGAACGGGTTGCAGGAAATGAAATCAGTCGGAGAAACATTCAATCCTGATCTGCATGATGCCGTTACCAATGTTCCGGCTCCAAACAAAGACATGAAAGGAAAAGTGGCGGATGAAGTGGAGAAAGGATACTTGCTGAACGGAAAAGTGATCCGCCACGCGAAAGTGGTAGTGGGGAACTAAACAACAAATTTGAAGATGAACAGCCAATTATCAAATTTTCAAATTCTCGAATCTTCAAATTGAACTATGGCAAAAAGAGATTACTACGAAGTGTTAGGCGTACCCAAAAGCGCGTCTGCGGATGAAATAAAAAAAGCATACCGCAAGAACGCCTTAGAGTTCCATCCCGACCGAAACCCGGATAATAAAGCTGCAGAGGAAAAGTTCAAGGAATCTGCTGAGGCATACGAAATACTGGGCGATGCCGAAAAGCGCAAACGGTATGATCAATACGGTCATGCGGGAGCCGGCGGTGCTGGATTCGGAGGCGGCGGACAGGGAGGCTACGGCCACATGGATATGGAAGATATTTTCTCCCGCTTCGGTGATATTTTCGGAGGAGAACATCCCTTCGAAAGTTTTTTCGGAGGAGGAGGCGGTCAGCGACGAGGAGGAAGAAGGATCAACCGGGGTTCCAACCTGCGGATAAAAGTAAAGCTCACGCTGGAAGAGATCGCAACGGGAATAGAGAAAAAAATAAAGGTCCATAAATACAATACCTGTACACATTGTACCGGAACAGGGGCAAAATCCGGATCGGGATTCAGCACCTGCGGTACCTGCAAAGGATCCGGCCAGGTTACCCGCACGCAGCAAACCATTCTCGGTTATATGCAAACCTCCTCCGCTTGCCCGCAATGCGGCGGCGAAGGACAAACGATCAAGGAAAAATGCAGGTATTGCAACGGAGACGGCATCATGCGAGGAGAAGAGATCATCACCATTAATATTCCGGCTGGCGTTGCAGAAGGTATGCAGTTGTCCATGAACGGAAAAGGAAACGCGGGGCCGCGAAGCGGAGTGCCCGGAGACCTCATCATCGCTATTGAAGAGCAGGAACACGAACACTTCCGGCGGGAAGGACATAATATTTATTTTGAACAATTTTTGAATTTTGCCGATGCAGCTATGGGAACCTCCATCGAAGTTCCTACACTGGATGGAAAAGCAAAAGTGAAGATCGATGCCGGCACCCAGCCCGGAAAGATCCTGCGTCTCAAAGGAAAAGGAATTCCGGATGTGAACGGATACGGACGGGGCGATCTGCTCGTAAGCCTCAGCGTGTGGACGCCGCAGCATTTATCATCAGATGAAAAAAAGACGCTCGAAAAACTCCGTGAATCAGAGAACTTCAAACCCCATCCCGACAAGAAAGACAGAAACTTTTTCGACCGGATGAGGGAATACTTTGAATAAAGAGAAGATCGCTTTCACCACTTTCATTTCTTCCTTTCTGGCTTTTATACCGAGCTATCATTCTGAAAATCCGGAACAGGTTATTAATTCAATTCAATTTCAGCGTTTCGTATACAGATTCAGGGAGTTCCTCTGCTTTTCTTGAACAGGTTTTTTTCTTTTACTATTCTTGTGCCGTACGAAAAGAGGTCATTATTTATTTGGCGAAGCCATTTCGATTTTTTACATTTGCTCACTAAAATTATTTTCCCATGAAAAAATTTACCTGTTTATTTTTTACCGCTTGCCTGCTGAAATCATTTTCATCAGTTGCGCAAACAACGCCTTCATTGCCAAACAACGGCCTTACCCATATCATGAGTGCCGAAGAAAAATTACATGCAAATGAAATTGGGAAAAACTTTGTTGCCTCCGCTATTCCTCTTGCTCCTGTTCGAAATATTGCAGAGTTCGAACCGACCGAAGCGTGCATCATCTCGTATGCAGGCGGTTTTGGCATTCCGTATTCATTGATAAAAGATCTTTCCAACGCAACAAAAGTAATTGTTGTTGTTCCCAGTTCAAGCCAGACAACGGTAAACAACCTGCTCCAATCCAATGCGGTCAACATGGCCAATATCCAATACCTCAATTCGGCTATTGATTCCTACTGGGCTCGGGATTATTCCGCATGGTTCATTGCCGATGGCAATAACAAAGTGGGAATTGTAGATTTTATTTACAACCGCCCGAGGCCAAACGATGATGCGCTTCCCGGAAAAGAAGGAACGTTCCTTAGCATTCCGGTATATTCAATGCCATTGACCACTACCGGCGGTAACTGGATGTGTGACGGAATGGGCATTGCAACTTCTACGGACCTGGTTTGGGACGAGAACACCAGCCTGACGCATGCACAGATAGCTCAGAATGTGAATGATTATCTCGGTATCACCAATTATATGGTCGTTGCCGATCCGCAAGGACAATACATTAAGCATATGGACTGCTGGGGAAAGTTCCTGGCTGTCGATAAGATCCTGATTGACTCCGTACCCGCTTCCGATCCGCAGTACAGCGCATATCAGGCAGCAACCGCCTACTACAGAAATACAAATTGCTCATATGGGTACAAATATAAAGTATACAGACCCTTTATTTCAAGCAGTGCAAATGGCGAACCGTATTCCAATTCATTTATATGCAACAATAATGTTTACCTCGCTTTCATGGGTGTAGCAGCGGATAATGCCGCACTGAGTGTATACCAGGCAGCCATGCCGGGATATACCGTGAAAGGCTATTTACAACCCAGCAGCAGCGCCGCTTGGGTATCTACCGACGCGCTTCACTGCCGCGTGCATGAGATCGCCGACAGAAAAATGTTGTATATAAAACACATGCCGCTGTTCGGCAAAGTTTGTTCCCTGACCGGATATAATATCAATGCGGACGTGGTTTCTTATGATTCACAAACCATGAAACCCGGATATCCTATGGTAAAATATAAATTGAATTCGGGAACCTGGGATTCCATTCCCATGACGCTTACTACCGGTATCACCTACCAGGCAACCATTCCTTATCAGCCGAATGGAACGGTCATTCAATATTATATAAAAGGAATTGACTTTGTTGGTAAAACAGCATATCACCCTTTTATCGGGCAGCCGGATCCCCATGTATTTACTGCAGATTGCGCAACCGGAATTGAAACCGTAGTAGAACCCGAAACCTATTTCAGCACGTATCCGAACCCAAACAACGGAAATTTCTTTATCTATCTTAATTCCAAAAGAAACGGCACCGCTACTTTAACGATTTCAAATACGCTGGGCGAATCAGTTTATAATGAATCGTACCCGGTAAACAGCGGGATCAGTCTTAAAAATATTGACCTGACTACAATTAATAAGGGCATTTATATAATTGAATACCGAACCAACTTTGAAACAATCACTAAAAAAATTGTCATTCAATAGTTACCGGTTTTATAAAATCCTCAAAAATTCTTCTCTTTTGCCAAATGTTTAAATACCCGGCGAAGAGAAGAATTTTTATTTCCTTTTCCTCCCTAACCATTCGGCTTTAACATTTTCCTTTACACCGTACCTATGATACGAATCATGATAGAAAAATAGTTATTATGTTATATTTATGACCATTATTTAAGCCTGCATAAACACTATTTTCTTCACCTGATCCTTAATAACAGAAGACACCGGGTACAGTGAATTTATCTACTCATGTATGAGCAAAATCGAAAGCAGCTGGCTAGGGAATTTACTCAATGATCCCAATAAAATCTGGGATGCTTCTTTTAACGGCATCAACGATTCCGTTCTTTTGCTTGACCCATACGGAATTATTTTAAGGGCAAATAAAATCTCCTATAGTTTTTTCGGAAAGAAAGAAGGAGAAATGATCGGCCGCCATTGCTACAAGGTGATTCACAACTCCAGCCAGCCAATTGAAGGATGCCCGTTGATCAATATGAAGTTATCCGGGAAAAGAGAAAAATTAATTTTTCAGGACAATAATAAATGGTTTGAAATTACCGTAGATCCGATTTTTGATGAAAATAAAAAAATTTCCGGCGCTATACACATTACCACTGACATCACGAAGCGTAAAGAAATACAAGATGCTTTAAAAAATAATGAAAGGCTTCTCCGGGAATCGCAGTCGGTAGCACAGGTCGGCAGTTACGAATGGGACATTATAACTGGTAAATGGAAAAGCTCTGAAACACTTGATGAGATCTTCGGTATCGGCAAAAATTATGTTCGCTCGTTTGCCGGATGGACCAATCTTGTGCATCCTGAATGGCGAACTACCATGGCCGATTATCTTGCCAATGAAGTTTTAGGAAAATACAAACCGTTTGATAAAGAATATAAGATCACCCGGCAGAATAATGGCAAAGAACGCTGGGTTCACGGAAGAGGCAATCTCTCCTTTGATGCAAACCATCAACCTGTAAAACTGGTTGGAATCATTTCTGACATTACCGAACGCAAGAAAGCAGAATTAAAATTGCAGTTAAACGAACAAAAGCTGCAATCCATCTTCCAGGCCATTCCTGCTCCTACTTATATCTGGAAAGCAATGGATGGTGATTTTCTCTTAACCGAATTCAACGAAGCGGCACGGGCAAGTACGTTTGGAAGAATCACCGATTATGTCGGAAAGATTGCAAGCAAGATGTACAGCGATCTGCCGGAGATCCCCCAGGATTTTGCAAAATGTTTATCCGAAAAAATTTCTTTTGAAAGAGAACATAACTACAAATTCAGGATCACTAACGAATACAGGCTTCTGAATGTTAAATATTCTTTTGTTCCGCCGGATATGGTCATGGTTCAAACAGAAGACATCACTGAGCACAAACAAAAAGAGGCAATCAATAAAGCCCGGCTCAGGCTGATATTGTATGCGGACAGCCATTCGGCTGATGAACTCCTGGAAGAAACGCTTAATGAACTGGAGAAACTCACCAACAGTTCGATCGGATTTTTTCATTTCGTTGATAATGACCAGAACGCCCTTACACTTATGAACTGGTCTACCCGGACCAAAAAAGATTTCTGTAAAGCAGCAGGCAAAGGTTCTCATTATGAAATTGCAAAAGCGGGCGTTTGGGTAGATTGCGTACGTGAGAGAAAACCCGTGATCCATAACGATTACAAATCGCTGCCGCATAAGAAAGGTATGCCTGCCGGCCATGCGGAAGTAACCCGTGAGCTGGTGGTGCCTGTATTCCGGAACGAAAAAATAAAAGCGGTCCTGGGAATAGGAAACAAACCGGATGATTATATGGACAAAGATGTTGATACCGTTTCAAAATTTGCAGACCTGGTTTGGGATATCATCGACCGGAAGAAAGCAGAAGAAGTCATGAAAGAAAGTTCTGAAAAATATTCTTCTGTATTTGATCTTGCTCCGTATGGTATCGGAATTTCAACTATAGAAAACGCCACCTTTATTGACGTTAATCCCGCTTATTGCGAAATGACCGGTTACACCCGGGAAGAGTTAATTGATGCTTCAGGTATAAAGCTGGGACTCTGGGTGGATTTGCATGAACGCGACACACTGCTTACTGAACTCCAGAAAAGCAAAACCGTAAATGGATTAGAATGCCGGTTCAGAAAAAAGAATGGCGAAATAATCACCGCATTGGTCAGCACAAACCTTTTTCATATTGAAGGCAAACCCCATTTGTATTTCACGCTGAAAGACATTACCGATAAAAAGAAATTTGAAGAAGCAGATAAAAAGAAAAATGATTTAATTACGGAAGTCCAACGAATTGGAAAAGTAGGTGGATGGGAATTAGATCTTGGCACGAAAGAACTGATCTGGACGGAAGAGACCTGCCGCATTCACGAAGTGGATATCCATTACAAACCCCTGTTTGATGAAGCCGTTAATTTTTATTCTATAGAGTCCAGGCCGATGATTAAACAAGCTGTAAAACGGTGCATTGAACACGGCGAATCCTATGAATTAGATCTGGAAATAATCACTGCCAAAGGCAATGTAAAATGGGTGCGAACCATCGGGAAAAGAGATCTTGACAACCGGAGAATATTCGGTTTCTTCCAGGATATTTCCAGTCTCAAAAATGTGGAAAAGGAATTATTCAAAATTTTTAATCTTTCCACTGACCTTATTTGCGTTATCAAGGATGATGGAAAATTTGAAAAATTAAATCCTGCATGGGAAAAAACGTTGGGCTATACAAATGATGAGATAAAAAAAATGGGACTTGTCTCTTTACTTCACCCGGATGACCTGAATCCCACACTGGAAATAGTACGAAAATCAAAAAATGTTTTTGAAAATATTACTTTTATTAATCGCTGCAAATGCAAAAATGGTTCCTATAAAACTTTAGAATGGAATGCTGCGCCTCCCGCCAATGGAATGTTATATGCCAATGCCCGGGATGTGACGGAGCGCAACCAGAAGGAACGCTCATTAAAAGAGAGCGAAGATAAATACAGAAATCTTTTCCTGAACAATCCTTTGCCCATGTGGATGGTTTCTGTTCCATCCTATAATATTATTGATGTCAATAATGCAGCGATAGTCCATTATGGTTATTCACGCGAAGAATTCCTGCGCATGAATTCGCGCGACCTCCGCCCACAGGAAGAACGGGAACGATTTGAAAAGCAAGTGGCACGTGCCGAAAACCGAGCCGGAACACAGCAAATGGGCGAATGGAAGCATCGGAAAAAAAATGGCGATATCATCATTGTTGAAATATCGTCCCACGTGCTACAATTAGGGCCTGAACAGGTGCGCCTGGTTTTAGCAAATGATATTACCAGCAGAAAAAAGACGGAAGAAAAACTTATTGCTGCTGAAGAAATTTACCGGATCGTATTTGAAGGCGCCACAGAAGGGATCCACGCCGCAGATATCGAATCAAAAAAAACCGTATTCTCAAACAAGGCCTTTAATACCATGTTCGGCTACACAAAAGAAGAAATGCGGCAATTGACCATTTTTAACCTTCATCCAAAAGCATTGGCTTCCAATCTCGTCACAGAATTTGAAAGTATGGCACAGGGGAAAAAGTCACATGTAAACAATTTCCCTTGCCTGAAAAAAGACGGCACTGTCTTTTTTGCAGATATTTCCTCCAGTCATACATTCATTGATGGAAGAAAAATAAATGTCGGATTTTTCACTAATGTCACTGAACGAAAACAAGCTGAAGAAGAATTAATAACGGCCAATAAAAACCTGGAGCATGGTGAAGCAGTTTCAAAAATAGGTTACTGGAAATTAAATCTCAACACTCAAAAATTCACGATCTCAAACGGTGCAAAGAAAATTTACGGAGTCGATCAAACAACTATTTCACGCGATGAAATAACAAAACTTCGTTTACCTGAATACAATTCGGTGATGGAAAAAGCATTTGAAGCGCTGATCACTGAAGGGAAAGAATACGATATTG
>JAHEYJ010000051.1:8136-18673 GCA_023251675.1 Bacteroidota bacterium | reverse complement strand
CTATAGACCTCATCAATCACTTAATGGACAAACACCAATAGAATACAAAAAACAAAATCAATTAAAAATCAATCAAATCACTAACTTTGAATTGGCACTATAAAAAGGGATGCTTACCGAAGAATGGCAAGAGAATTTTTATTATTTCTTTCTAATTATGGGTTTTGTAGAGTTATTCAGACCGCAAGAGGCAACGAAAATGAGAAGTATTTTCTCGCAAGTATTTCAAAAGAGGAAATTATTCAATTAAATAAATTCAAAGTTATCCCTTTGGAGTTAGAAAAAGTTGTAAAAGTAATTCGTGAGACTCAAATTCCAGCAAACGTTGAACGAAAGAAAGTTTCAAGACAAGTTCTCAGTAGACCACAACAAGCGTTATTTAGAAAAAATATACTTGTCGCCTTCAATTCAACTTGCATTGTTACCGGAGTAACCATTGAAAATGTATTGGAAGCATCCCATATAATAGGTGTTGAATACAACGGTACTGATAAAATAGAAAATGGCTTGTGCTTACGTTCAGATATTCATCAACTTTTCGACAGTAAGCATTTGCAGCTTCTGCCTAACGGACAAATTATTCTTTCTGAAGTTGCGGAAGCAAAAAACAATTACCAAAATCTTCCCAGACAGATCAGCCTTCCAAATTTTGTAAACAGAGGATTCCTCGACTGGAAAGCAAAATACACCTAAAACTTTTCTGCACACTTGCTGGCACATTTGCAGCCTTTTTCAGCGGTAGACAGTTTTTTATGGCTGCAAAAGAGCCAGCAAGTCATTTTAATTTTCCTATCGCTAGACAGAAAAGCATTTGCAGACTTTTACGACTGGACGCAGACGACAAAAAAAGCACTGGCTATAACAGCAAGTTTGCGCTATGCGGGCTGACGTTTAAGTTTGAAAAATTGTATCTTCGGTTTATGTTTGTAATGGCAGACAATTTTGTATTTCAAAATCCCGCACATCGCAAATTTGCGAGGCGTTATAGCCAATGGTAAAACGACCCCGTGCAACCTGACAATGACTTGCAATATGACAACTGGACAGCAACTAACTTTAACCGTGAGACAGCGACACACAAGCCGACAGAAAAGATTTAATTTTTGCGCCAATGCACATAAAAAAAGAAAAAGAAATGCCGACACTTAATTTTTTGTCACGGTTTTTGACCAGCCCACAGTTTGCACATTACCGTGCTCGCTTCGCTGTGCGCGATAAAGAGCAAACGCAACCCGCAAATCAAAAACACGCGCCAAAAAATTTTACTACTCTCTTTCAAAATAGCATTATTAAAACAAAAAAATATTTATATTTTTACAAAAAGATAAGTCATTTTGACAATCTATAACGATATAATAATTGGTGATATAAGCAGAGCTATTATGAAATCATATAAAGAAATAATTGAGGAAAGATACGATGGTATAGAAAAAGACATTCATGTATACGATAATATTTATTCTATGATTAATCCGATAGGATACCATGGAGATAAAAAACTTCGATCTGTTTTTTATACTGCTTTTAACTATATTAGGAATAGTGGCGTTGACATAACTAAATCAAATATTTTAGATATAGGATGCGGAAAAGGTTCAACTACAAGATTTTTTAGTGAGTTAACCGGAAGTTCTCAAAATATTTATGGTTTAGATTTATCTGAATATAGAATACAATGCGCTACTAAAATGAATCCAAATATCAATTATAAAATTGGTGATATTGTTCGTCCTCTTTCTTTCCCAATAATGTTTGATATAATAACCGCCCTTGATGTTTTTATGCATTTGAATGATAAAAAAGAGATTTTATTAGCTCTTAATAATATAAAAATGCAATTGAAAAAAGATGGATATTTTATTTGGTACGATGCGTATTCGTCTGACCATTTCAAAACAACACAAACCCAAGATCATTCTGGCTTTCATCCTAAACAAATGGTTGAGTTAGCACAAGAAGCAGGATTTAAAAAAGTGTTCCAAATAAATGTTTTTAAAAAATTATTTTGGAAGTATCACTCTCTTTATCTGATCAAAAGAATCCCTGTGTCTATGATAAATATAATGGAGCAAACTATCCCAGGAAGTCCCGGCAATATGATGATAATGTTCGTTAAATCAACATAATTCTAAAAACATGAAAAAACTATTTCTTTTATTCCTTGTAATAAACTTGAGTAAAATTGCCTCAAGCCAAACTTATAGAGAAGCTTTTGATAAAAGCGATTACGCATTTAACAATGGGCAAGGAAATTCTTTTTACTGTAATGCCGGATTGTCAGGATGCAGTGGCATTCCATTAGATGGAGAAGCGGATTTATTGCATTCGTATCTTATAATGTTTCGTGCAACAAGGGACAAAAGATATTTAGATAAGTTCATTATACATGCAAAGCGTGTTCAAGAAAGAAGAGATGACAATATTCAGAACATTGCAAATTATGTTACTAACCATACACATTGCCAAAGCATCTCTCCAGTTCCTAATAATCCATTAAGTAAAGGGTGGTCATATGATCAGAAATGGGATGGATCAAATGTTACTTGTTGCCACGGTTGGATGCCAACCACGCTTTATTCAGGTAAAATTACTTTTCCAATGGCAGAATTTGTATATATGATGAAAATTGAGTTTGCAGGTGATGCCGATGTAATAAATACGTCCCTTCCCCAAGAAGCAAATGGAGTAACCCAATACATAGACCAATATAATGCAACATATAACATTAGCGAGGGATTTACAGATATTTCAATATATTCTGATTTTGCAGACTGGCTTTATGAAAGGGTAAAACAAACAATCGACTACCATAACACAATTAGTTGGCAAACTGGAACTAATAACTTATGTAATTATGATAATTCAATAACATTTGGTGCTTATTGTAGCAATGGAGAAAATTGCGGTTCAAATGGTATTAGTGCAATTGCTGATCCAAATCAGCAATGTGCAATAGGAAAAACCTTGGCATATATGTATTTGGCTTCTATGGTGTACAATAGCAGTTCATATACTAATATGTTTCACGATCGTGTTGTTAATATAGCGAAGGGGTTATGGTGTCAGTTAAATACTTCCTTAACAAGTTTGCCTCCTTTACCTAGCAATTTACCTCAAGCGTCTGAGGGATATTGGTCGTGGTGTCATCAATTTAATTGTAATAATAGTCAGTGGGAAGATATTGGACATGGAATAGAAGAAGCACAATTTTTAGAATTATGTCATCGGCATCAAATAACAGATTTCAGCAATAACCTTCTTTTCAGTACGAACACCATGTTAAAAATGGCAAATACATTGGCGTATAAAATTTATAAAAGTCCATTACAATATGCTGGATTTGTTGATGGAAGTGGAAGCGAGTTTTCCGGAATAGGTTATTGGGGATTTCTTATTCCTTATAATCCGTACATATATCAGGAATTAAGCGATATTTTTTCCTATCATTCAATATACAGTCCGGAAGCACCACTTCAAACTGCATATCTTGCATTAGCGCAAAGTCCATATTACCAATCTAACACAGAAAGCCAAACTAATTACAAATTCAATCCTGTCGCTGTTAGAAGAGGACACAGCCTCGGTAGTAGTGTTTATGCACTTGCCAGTGGAGATTTTGATGCGAACGGCAAAACAGATTTTATTTCTGTGGACGACCAAAATGGTATTTTTTATGTTTACACTCCGGATTTTGCATGTGATCCCAATAGTAGCAGTACTTGCTGGACAATTACTCCAACAAATAGTCATGGGACTGTTATTTGGTCTGGAATTGCAGCGGGAAATTATAATCCCAGTCATGCAGGAGACGAGTTCATTGCATTAAACAGAAACACTGGTAATATTCATTATTTTGAGCAGAATGGGAATTCATTTAATGAGCAAACACTTGCTTCTCCATCTGGAAGCCCTTGGGCTTGGATTACAGCATGGAATTTTGACATCAATAATCCGGGAGATGAAGCGATAGCGATTACAGATAACGGATCTGCTTATTTGATAAAGTATTCTATTGGCTCCCTGACAACATCGTCTATCGGCAGTATAAGTGTATCACAAGTAGTTGGTATAGTAGCCGGTAATTTTAATCCCGCTAATACCAATCCTCAAATTGCTACGATTGATAATAATTATCCTGGTAACATTAAAATATTTGAGTTTTCAGGAGGAGTGATAAACCCAACTCCATTATTCTCTTATAACCTTGCAGGACCTAATAATTCATGGACTGGTATCACTGCTGGTGATTTTGATGGAGATGGTATTGATGAAATAGTTGCTCATCGTGAAACAAATACTAATCTTGTAAGCGGACAATTTCTCGTTTATAAGGTAAAAGGTAATCCACTTGCAATTACACCAAGTTACGGAGAGTATTTTCCTGTTGATCAATCAAACCGTGCAATGTGTTCAGCACGATTTGATGATTTTCCCGATAAAGATGCGCTTATCGTATTCCGTAATTACGATGGACAAATCACCATTTTTACCATGGAGGGAGTTTGTCCTGGACTCACATTGACTAATCAAACAATAGATGATAATTATACCATTGATAATTCTTTTGCTAATATCAATAATAATTACAATGTTGATTTTCATGCAAACAATACACTTACAGCGAGCAATTTCGTTATTGAATCTGGAAGCAATGTTACTTTCACAGCAGGAAAGGAAATTATTTTAAAACCGGGATTTGAAGCAAAAGCCGGGAGCAACTTTCATGCTTACATTGACCCGGGAATCGCTTGCTCTCAACCAGTTTTTAAAACTGCATCTACCAATAACTCAAATAATACAAATCAAAATAATAACATTATAAAACAACCAAAAAATATCGTGCTTGAAAATAGTTTGTCCGCTCAACCTAATCCTTTCGGCAACTACACGACTATAAATTATTCTATTTCAAAAGCAAGCCAAGTAAGTATAGAAATATTTAACACTTTCGGACAAAAAATGGCTACACCCGTAAATAATTTTAATCAAGAAACCGGCACATACAAAATTATTTTTGACGCAAGTTCGCTTTCATCCGGTATTTATTTTTATACGCTTACAACAGGGAATTTTAAAGAGACACAACGGATGGTAATAATAAAATAAAGTACAGCGGATAAAAACTCTTTTTTTTCTGTCATACTTTTTGTTCAAACACACAGGCAGTCATTTATCCGTCCTCGCTATGCTGCGGGCGGTAAAATCACTGCCCCAACCCGCAAACAAAAAGATATGTCAGAAAGCTAACGCACGACAAAAAAGAAAATAAAATTTCCAACGCTTCGCAAAAATTAAATCTTTGCAAACGCAAAATCCGACACAAAAAAATATTTCATCTGGACAAGTAAGCGGATTACAAAAATGCTCAAAGCACGGTAGACACTGGATCTGGTGACAGAACCACTGGCTATAACAGCAAGTTCGCGCTATGCGGGGCAAACATATCTTATAGTTATGTAGTTTGCCCCGCATGGTATATGCACTCCAGCCGAAGGGATTACGCTTCGCTTCATGCTGCTTCGGCTGTCGCGCGGTATCTAGGTGGAAATAAAAAGGAAGAGAAAATCAACTCAGTAGAATATTTCAAGTGCTAATCGGAAAATAATCTGTTTTCATTATCTTTGATCTTTCGCATCGCAGTGGACTCGTCCGAACTCCGGCACGATCTGCTGCTTGAAAAACGTTAGCGACAACCCTTTTTCTCTTATCTTTAAATCTTCAAATTCAAAATAAAATGAGCGAGAACATACACTGCCCAAAATGCAATTCGGATTTAACGTACCCCGAACAAAACCGGATGGTTTGTACACAATGTTTCCATGAATGGATCCCGAAAGAGGCAACAGAGGAAAAAGTCGAAACCGACAATACAGAAAAAAATCTGGATGCAAATGGCCACGAGCTGAAAGATGGCGATACGGTTGTTATAATAAAAGACCTTCCTGTTAAAGGCGCCTCTAAATCCATAAAAGCCGGAACAAAAGTGAAAAATATTCGTCTTACTGACGGCGATCATAACATTGCCTGCAAGGTTGACGGATTCGGGCCTATGGATCTAAAATCGGAATTTGTGAAGAAGGCATAAGGGGTTTACTCCCGCCCGATCGCAAATCAAGAGAACGTTGGGCACAATGCAAAAATACAAACCTATTATGACAAAGAGTAGAATGAATCCCAAAGTTGAATGGTTTTTTACAAAAGCTACAAAGTGGCAAGAAGAATATAAAAAATTAAGAATGCTCATTCTTGACAGTGGTCTAACCGAAGAATTGAAATGGGGTTGCCCTTGTTACACATTTCCCGCCTCAGCGGGCAGGCAAAAAAGCAACATAGTTCTAATACATGGGTTTAAAGAATACTGCGCACTTCTGTTTGTCAAAGGAGCCTTGTTAAAGGATGCCAAGGGTATTCTGATACAACAAACGGTGAATGTGCAGGCAGCACGACAAATTAGATTTACAAATGTTAACGAAATAGTGAAGATGAAAACTATTATCAAAAACTATATTTTAGAAGCCATTGAATTAGAAAAAGCCGGCTTGAAAGTGAATTTTAAGAAGACAGCAGAGTTCAGCATTCCTGAAGAATTTCAAAATAAATTAGATAAAAACACTGCCTTGAAAACTGCTTTTGATGCATTGACACCGGGACGGCAAAGAGCATACATTTTTTATTTTTCTCAACCTAAACAACCCAAAACCCGGGAGTCAAGGGTTGAAAAATGTATGCAGCAAATTCTCAATGGAAAGGGATTAAATGATTAACAACCGGCAGGCTGATTGAGAAATTGTAACTATGAACAAACCAAAAGACATTGACGAGTACATCGAAAGTTTTCCGAAAGACATTCAAAATAACTTGGAACAAATTCGTGCGGCAGTTAAAAAAGCAGCACCAGAAGCCGAAGAAAGTATTAGTTATGGAATGCCTGCATTTAAAACCAATGGAGAACCGTTGGTATATTTTGCTGCATTCAAAAACCACATTGGCTTTTATGCCACACCGACAGGACACTCAGAATTTATAAAAGAACTTTCAAACTACAAACAAGGGAAAGGTTCTGTTCAGTTTCCACTTGACAAACCTCTACCATTAGGACTGATAAACAAAATCGTGAAGTTTAGAGTCAAGGAAAATTCGGAAAGAGCAAAAATGAAAAAGAAAAAAAGAAAACAACCGCTGACTGTCCCGGTTCGACAACTTTTCTTACGGACAGTAAGCGGAGGGTTGACAAAATAAATTCAAATTCAGGGGAATTTCAAAAACGCGTAATAACGTACAATCATTCTTTCCGTACCCACCCGATAATCTGCTGGTTTGTACTTTATTTAAAAAAATCACCTCCACTCTATTATTCGTTTTATCTTTATCATCTGGTTGGCTGGCCAACGAAATAAATTATACAGCCTTACCGCTGAACCCGAAATCAAGTAATGAATTTTTAAAGGATATATGCTTTATTCCAAATCAAATAATGCTTCTATTTATTTAAAGATTGCAACTTTTATTTTTTTTTGTTTTTTTATTATCTCCGCGCAAGCTCAGAACGATGCGGTCCTGCTGATCAAAGGACAAACGATACTGAAAAGCCGGGCAAAAGGACTTGGGCTCAATGCCGGGGTCAAAGGTGTTGATTGGAAAGAGGAGCCGCAGGAAGGAGTGAATATCGAAGTAAAAAAAAATGACGCCACCATCATTAAAATAACATCCGGAAAAAAGGGGAAATATTCTCTTGAAATCCCGGTCAGCACCACGGACCTGAAAAACGACTATACGGTTTATTTTACCAAGGAAGGAACTGCGCCAAGAACAGTTACGATCAATGCTTATCTTTCAAAAGAGGAATTTACAAAATATACATCTGCCAAATATGAACTTGAGCTGGCTCTTCCCCTGATAGCGACTACCATAAAAGATATCGTGCCGGATAAACCTTTTGCAAAAATAAAATGGGATAAAGTAAAAGAACATAAATTCAGTTTTGATGAAACGTATGCAAAGACAGCCCTGGGCGAAGAACGAAAAATAGAAGCCAATCCTGATCTTTATTATACAAGCCTTGCCAAAAAGAAAAAGAAAGAAGAAGAAACGATCGCCAAAAATAAAGCCGCCGCAGACGCCAAACTGAAAGCAAGTGATGAAGCAAAGAGAAAAGCAGACGAAGACGCCCGGCTCAAAGCAGAGGCGGATACCAAAAAACTTGCTGATCTGAAAGCCAAAGAAGATGCAGAAAGAATCGTCAGGGAAAACCTCGAAGCCATGAAACAGGCGATGGCAAAAAAACGCATGCAGGACAGCCTCGACAAATTAGCAGAGGCGGAAAGAAAAAAAGCGCTGGAAACTGCTAACGCCAAACTTGAAATAAAAAAAAATATTACGCCGGTTGAAGCAGATAAGGAGGAAAGCAAGACCCTCTATGATGTTTCGGATAAATACTCCATTAACCAGGCAAGAAAGTCGCTCAGCGCGGAAAAAGAAAGAAGGAATAAGGAAAAGGGAAAAAATCTTACCGCTAAATACGAATCATTCAACATCCTCACCAGCTTGCTGAACATGGTGGATGAATACGATAAAAAGAACAAAACGCAATAGTTCCTCTCCTTGAACACGGCCTCCTGCAGCCGTTTCTGTACTCCTGCCCCTTCAGCCCTCGCGCGTATTTAAGCGTGGCCCGGCAGAGAAAGTTTATACTTTTGACATTCATTAATTTCACAAACCATGAGCAATATATTAGTACTCGGAGCCGGAATGGTAGGCAGCGCCATGGCCATTGATCTTTCGAAAGATCATAAAGTAACCCTGACCGACCTGAACAGCCAGCGTCTCACTTCTGTAAAAGAAAAATGCAAAGTCCTGAACACGCTGCAGCTGGATGTGACCGACAAGAATAAACTTTCCGCCGCTATAAAGGATTTCGACATGGTCATCTGTGCCGTGCCGGGATTTCTCGGATTCGAAACGCTGAAGCAGATCATTGAAGCCGGAAAAAATGTGGTGGACATTTCTTTCTTCCCTGAAAATTCTCTTGACCTGGACAAACTGGCAAAGTCAAAAGGAGTGACCGCCATTGTCGACTGCGGCGTGGCTCCGGGCATGGATAATATTTTACTGGGATATTATAATGAACGTTTGAAGCTCACCGATTTTGAATGCCTGGTAGGAGGTTTGCCCAAAGTGAAAAAGTGGCCCTTCTATTACAAGGCTCCTTTCTCCCCGGTAGATGTGATCGAAGAATATACGCGCCCTGCCCGCTATGTGGAGAACGGAAATATCATCATCCGCGAACCACTGACCGACTGCGAGTTCATTGAGTTTGATAAAGTGGGAACACTGGAATCATTCAACTCGGACGGACTCAGATCAATTATTTTCACCATGCCGCATATCCGGAACATGAAAGAGAAAACACTCCGGTATCCCGGCCATGTGGAAGTTGTGCGGGCATTGAAAGAAAGCGGGTTCTTCAATAAAAAGAAAATGAACGTAAAAGGAACGGAAATATCGCCGCTGGATGTTACCAGCAAAATTCTTTTTGATGAATGGAAACTGGGCGAAACGGAAGAGGAGATCACCGTGATGCGCGTAACCGTTAAAGGCGAAAATAAAAAAGGAGAAACAGAAACGATCGTTTACAATCTATATGACGAATATGATCCGAAGACCCAAACTTCATCCATGGCTAGAACCACCGGGTACACGGCAACTGCTGCTGCGAATATGTTTCTGAAAGGATTGTTCACAGAGAAAGGTGTGTTCCCTCCCGAGCTGATCGGAAAACATGAAGCTTGTTTCAATTTTATTCTGGGCTACCTGAAGGAAAGAAATATTCATTATGTGAAAAGCTGAAAGATTACCAATCAGTCCTGTTTCAAAATTTTTAAATACAATCGCCACGAAGACGCGAAGGCACTAAGGCCCACAAAGTCCATTTAACTATCAGAACTCTTTGTGAAACTTTGTGTTCTTCGTGCCTTTGTGGCAAAAAAAAATATCGCTGCTGTAAACTGAAATAATACTAAAAATCCCGAACGGCTAACGTTTCGCATACAATTGCCTAAGGCTGTCAATATTCATATCTCACATTTCAACTCCTCACGCAAACATCGAAACCAAACTCTTGCTGTTTTCCCGCTGCTGATATTCCTTCACCTGGTACATGAATGCCTGCAAACGTGTTTCAATGGATGCATCATCCTGTCCGTCATAGGCATAATCAACCCACGGAATATTGTTATGGTCTTTTCTGAAAGCACCTGAAATGGAACAGATCAGCGTGCCGGGCATGCAGGTAAACGGCAACACGTTGCAGATACCCGATACTCCCTTTTTGGTATGCGCCGAAGCGGAACCGATGGCCATAACAGGGTCGCCGTCGTAATCCTTATGTACGTAGGGCGCGGTCAGCTCGAGCATGGTACTCAGCGAAACTTCTTTTTCATGGTCGATCAGTTCCTCAACGGTATTGAAAAGTTTTTTGTACGACTGGTTCTGGGCGAACTCCTGGATCTTGGATTTGATGATTCCCATGTAATCGCCT
>JAHEYJ010000051.1:0-8115 GCA_023251675.1 Bacteroidota bacterium | reverse complement strand
ATTTGCTGTCGCGCGTGTACCGGTACGTGGTGTAAACAAACCATTCGGAGAATGGAGCCATCAGCGTTTCCGCTCCCAGCGCTTCCAGCCGTCTGACAATATTTCCGCTGCAGAAACTGTTGTCCCGCATAAATATCTCCCCGACAATGGAAACCACCGGCTTGCGCGGTATCTTCAAAACTTCTATCGCTTTGAATTTTTTTCCGCATTCTTCCAGAACATCCGCTAATCCCTTTGTATTGTTCTCAACACTTTTTACTATTTTATTCAAAGAATCGGCATAGATCCTGTCCGTTTCTCCTTTCACTTTTTCATACGGCCGGTACTGTTGCTGCAGGATGCGGATCATATCGAACGCCACAAATCCTTTCCATGCATTCATCCGGAATTTTTGTCCGTTGCCCGGCGTGATATCGGAATAGGAACCATCGTTGGAAGGCGTGACTATTTTCACATCTTTCATCTGCAAACGATCGAAAATAACCTTCTGCAGCTGGTTGTACTGACCGAACCGGCACGGGCCGTTGTGGTCAGGCATGAAGAAGCTGATCTTTTTCGGATCAACTCCCGGCTCCTGCAATTTTTTGATGAACGACCCTGTTGTGCAGATCATCGGGAAACATTCCTTGGCGGAAGTATATTTTCTTCCGAGCTCCAGGTCGGCATGGGTCTGAACCGGCAGCGCATAGGATTCGATCCCGCAGCTTCGTGCAGCGGCGGCAGCGATGAAAGAACCATCCTGCATATACGGCCAGTACAAAACGCGGTCTTTCGAAGGAGTTGCCTGCTTGAAATCTTTTGCAATGTTGCTTTTAAAAACATGCGGCTTTCTTCCTTTCTTCCGAATACTGTCGAGGAACGCTTCCAGGCGGGTGATGAGCCCGGCATCGGCCGAATGTTCATCGATCTCGATCTGGATGGAAGGTTTTCCTTTCATCGTCTCCGTTACAAAATGGGTGAGGAACGAATCGGGACCGCAGCGGAAATTGCTGATGTATGCCGCATGCAGCCGGTCGTCTTTCGCAACCATCCTCGCGCCGGCAAGGATTTTTCTTCCTCCGGGCCAGTACATGTTCGGGAAGTCGTCAAAAATATTTTCTTCGCCCAGCGGCAGGAAATCCAGCGGGATCGGCAGCACATTCAGTGTGATGAGTTTTTCCACCAGCCGTAAATTCAATTCAGGATCACCGGAATTATATGCTCTTCCTAAGATCACCATCGCTTCCTTTCCTTCGGGAAGATTATTTAATATTTCTGCTCCGCGAACAGCAAGCGCTTTTTCAAAACCGGCCTGTTTCTCCTCTGCAAGCTGAAGCGCTTTCTTCACCGCCTTACTGTCCGTGCCGAACTGCTGCTTCATGAAATCGATCATGTCCTTTACGAAAACAGTATCGGAGAACTTGGGATGCAATGCCGGAACCAGCAGTTTTCCTTTTCCCGGATGCGAGGCCAGCGCCGCGCGCACCATGAATGGATAGGTCTGGATCCACGGGCAATTGCAATTGGAGGTAGGATTGTCTGCCGCCGCCTTTACATTAATAACGAAAGGAACGAACACATGATCCACATTTTTATTCAGAAGATCAAGAATATGTCCGTGCACCACTTCGATCGGGAAACAGGTTTCGGAATTGAGCATCTCAAGCGATTTGGAGACCAGCGCCCGGTCGGTATGTTTTGAAAGCACGACCTGGAATCCCAGTTCTGTAAAGAACGTTCTCCAGAAAGGGAATTCCTGGTAATACAATAAAAGTTCTCTTGGAATGCCGATAGAGATGCCGCCTCTATTCTTTTCCTCATCGTAATCTCCCAGCAGCATTTTTTCCCTTTCTTCAAAAAGATTCGGAATGTCATCTGTTTTTCTTTTGCGGTCCGACATTTCGTATTTCTCGCACCGTCCTCCGTAGCAAAATGGTTTTGGTTCTCCTTTTACTTTCACCATCCGTATCTCGCAAAGGTCATGGCAGTCTTTATCCTTGCAGGTGAATTTATCCAGAGTGAACGATGCGTTCCTTACCTCGAATCCTTTGAATCTTGTTTTTCCGGTCTCCTGTGTTTTCTCCCTGGCAAGTATGGCCATGCCGATGGCGCCGGTCACGTCAAAGTTGGGAGGAATGATGATCGGCTTTCCGGTGATCTGCTCGAAAGCAGCCACCACTCCTTTATTATTGGCAACGCCTCCCTGGAAGAATATCTTCTCCCCGACCTTGCGGCTGCCTACAACTTTCTGGATATAATTGTTGACGATCGAGTACGCCAGCCCGCCGACGAGGTTCGTATTTTTCTCCCCGCGCTGCTGGTTTGCGTTCAGATCCGACTCGATGAAGACCGTGCAGCGGCATCCGAGTGAGGTCGGTTTTTCTGAATTCAATGCCAGCGTGCCGAACTCTTCTACAATATTTATGTCCAGCTTTTCTGCCTGCTCTTCGAGGAATGAACCTGTTCCTGCCGCACATACTTTGTTCATCTCGAAATCCACCACCACGCCATTCTCAATGCTGATGAACTTTGAATCCTGCCCGCCAATTTCAAAAATAGTATCCACCGTCGGATCATACGCAATGGCGGCTGTCGCCTGCGCGGTGATCTCATTCTGAATGACATCCGCTCCTATAAAATCTCCTGTGAGATAACGGCCGGAGCCGGTGGTGCCTGCAGCTTTGATCTCCACTTTGGCTCCTACTTCCTCATAAATTTCCTGCAATCCCTTTTTGATCGCTTCAAGCGGACGGCTTGCGGTAGGCAAATATCTCCTGGCGATAACTTTATTGTCATCATCGATCAGAACGACATTGGTACTGAGCGATCCCACATCAATTCCTAAATAAACCGGGTAATTGGTTTGTCCGTTCAGGTTGAAAGAAACTGATTTATCAATTTTCGCAGCCGACTCTTTAAGTACGGGAAGTCCTTTGCTGTTGCCGTTGGATTGCATCAGGTAAGTTTCCAGGTCGCTGGTTCCTTTAAACGGTGCCGTGCCGTCAGGAGATTTCATTACATAAAAGATGGCACCCAATGCTCCCATCGATGCATGGTGCTCCGGGATGATGAGCTCTCCTTCTTTCAATTTCAATATTTCGTTGAACGCATGAACCACTCCAGCATTGGCAGCCACGCCGCCCTGGAAAACGATCGGCTTTACAAGGTCTTTTCCTTTTGCCAAGTTGCTCTTGAAGTTCCGTGCGACGGCAAAACACAATCCGGCAACAATATCATGAACAGGAGTTGCAATCTGCTGAAGATGGATCATGTCGCTTTTGGCAAAAACGCTGCAGCGTCCTGCTATGTGCGGCGGCTTTTTCGACTGAAGCGCCAGCGCGCCAAATTCATTTTCAATGGAAACGCCGATCCGTTTTGCCTGCTGGTCAAGAAAAGAACCTGTACCGGCAGCACAAATGCTGTTCATGTTGAAATCCGCCAGGCTGGAATTTGCATTTCCCTTCCCTTTATCCATGAAGATGAGCTTGGAATCTTCTCCACCCATCTCAATAATTGTTTTGGCTTCCGGATGAAATTTAGAAACCGAGTTTGACTGGGCTATGATCTCGTTAATGAATTGCCCCCCGATGAGTTCTGCCGCCAGTTTTCCGCCCGTTCCCGTAATTCCGATCAGCCGGAACTGTTCGGTCTCATATCTCGATAAAAGATCCGTCAAACGTTTGCGCAGAACCAGGAAGGGTTGCCCGTGACAATGGTCGTAATAATTCTCAAGGATATTTTCGTCCTTATCGATGATGACGGTGTTTAACGAGATCGAGCCAAGGTCGAGGCCCAGGTAAAGATCCTTCTTTGCTGATGATCCGGCATTGTTTATTGAACTCATGGTAAGCAGGGTAAGTACTTATTGTGTGTGAAGCAGCAAGATCAGGTATACAGGTAAAAATAAAATATTTTCAATACGCAAACACTGACCTATGTTATAAGGAATCACATACATGGGCTGCATCTCCGTCTCAGGGCTCCAATGGCGAGCGTCAGTTCGAGTGTCCCGCGTCTCGCGGGATGTATCGAGAACGGATCCGTAGCGAAGACTCTGCGGAGAAGAGAGTTCCGCTGCCAAACAATAATTCCCGTCAATCCTCGTATCTTTATTGCATGAAAAAGATCCTGCTTTTTCTTTTTTTAGTATCCGGCCATTTGCTCGCTCAAAAGCCGTTCACGCTTGAAATAAAATTCGATCCTTCAAGTGACGTACTGGATAAGATCTCCTATAAAAAAATCTTCTTCTCCAGACAGGACCGCGATAAGGAAAAACAAAAAGTATTGTTTTCACTTTTTGATAATTCTTTTTTAACGGCAGCGATTGAAAATACGGTCAATGATAAAGACGACTCCCTCAAAGAAATTGTTTTCATTAAAACCGGGGGGCAATTTAAATGGGCAAACCTGAAAAAGGGAAATGTGGATGAAGGGATACTGAGCGCAACGGGTTACAGGGAAAAGTTTTTTTCCGGAAAACTTTTTTCCTACAAAGAAGCGCGAAAAGTGCAGGAGAAAATTCTCGGCTATTGTGAAAACAACGGCTATCCTTTCGCTTCAGTGAAACTTGACAGTGTGGTAATCACAGAAAACTCCCTGTCCGCCTCCCTGCTGCTGGTAAAGAACAACCTCATCCGGATCGACAGTGTGGTCAACCACGGAAATGCAAATATCTCTTCGGTGTTTCTGCAGAGTTACGTTGGCATCCGAAATGGCGATCTGTATAATGAATCCTCCGTAAAAAAGATCGGCACCCGGATAAAAGAACTTCCTTTTTTAAAAGAAAGGATTCCATTCCGGGTTTTGTTCCCCGGCGAAAATGCCAAAGTGGAACTCTTCCTCGAGAAAAAAAGAGCGAGCCAGTTTGACGGGATCATTGGGTTGCTGCCCGACAATAAAACAGGAAAAATTCTTTTTACAGGCGATGCACGGCTCCGGCTGAACAATTCTTTTGGCCGGGGAGAATTACTGGAACTGAACTGGCGCCGGCTGCAGGTGGCTACGCAAGACTTAAAAACACATCTCATTTTCCCGTTTCTTTTCAAAACACCGTTCGGGATTGATGCCGCCTTTAACCTCTACAAAAAAGATTACACCTACCTGGAAGTAAATCCGAATTTCGGAATTCAATATCACCTTTCCGGCGGGAATTATTTTAAAGTTTTCGTGAACCAGAAACAAATGACACTTCTCTCCACAAAAGGACTCCAGTACATCACCACCCTTCCGCCCTATGCGGATATCACTTCTACACTTTACGGCATGTCGCTCAAATCCGAAAAGCTGGATTACCGCCTGAATCCCCGGAAGGGATATGCGCTGCTGGTTACCGTAAGCGCCGGAAATAAGATCATAACGAAAAATGACAAGCTGGATGCAACGGTTTACAACGGACTGAAATTAAGATCGGCTCAGTACAATGCCGAACTGGAAGGAGATATCTTTTTTCCCATGAAAAATAAAAGTGCTATTCGCTTTGGGAACAAATCCGCTTACCTTCAAAATGCAACGCTGTTCCGGAATGAACTGTTCCGGGTCGGCGGACTGAAAACACTCAGGGGTTTTGATGAGGAATCGATTTATGCTTCTTCCTATTCCATCTTCACTCTGGAATACCGGTTTTTATTTGAAGAGAATTCCTATCTCTTTTTCTTCGGGGAAGGAGCCTATTACGAAAATCAAAGCATCTCATTCACCGGCGACCGGTTTGATACGCCAAAAAGTTTTGGCGCCGGCATTAGCTTTCAGACCAAAGCAGGAATTTTTTCTTTAAACTATGCACTCGGCAGCCAGTTCGGCAATCCCATCGACCTGCGTGCGGGAAAAGTTCATTTCGGGATTGTGAATTACTTCTGATGCCCATCCTAAATCCTTCCCATCGGGAAGGACTTAAATCCGATTTGTATTTTATCTTTGTTCCTCAGTTTTTCAAGATGGAATTTCTCTACTTAACAATCGGGTGCCTTTTAGGTTTTGCCATCGGATGGTTCTTTTCAAAATCTAAAAATACCTCGACCGGAATTCCTGAAAAAGAATTCCAGAACCTGAGATCGGAACTTTCTGCCGAAAGGGAAAAGCTGCTGGCACTGACACGCGAAAAGACCACGGTGGAAACCCAATTCAATACCCAAAAGCAGGAGATCGAAAACGTGCAAGCCCGATTCAAAATTGAATTCGAAAACCTGGCCAACAGCATCCTGAAAGAAAAGACAAAAGAATTCACCGAGCAGAATAAAACAAATCTGGAGACAATATTAAATCCGCTCAAGGAGAACCTCACAAAATTTGAAAAAAAGGTTGACGATACCTATAAAGCAGAAGCATCGGAAAGAAATTCGCTGAAGGGAGTGGTTATGAATTTGGCGGAGTTAAACAAAAGAATAAGTGAAGAAGCCAGTAACCTTACAAAAGCCCTGAAGGGAGATACAAAAAAGCAGGGAGACTGGGGGGAATTACGCCTTGAACTGATTCTTGAAAAAGCAGGCCTTCAGAAAGATATCCATTATGGCGTCCAGAAAGTTTTTTCGGATTCCGAGAACACAAGGAAGCCTGATTTCATCATTTACCTGCCGGAGAACAAGCACCTGATCATTGATTCAAAGGTGTCTTTGACTGCCTTCGTAAATTTCATAGGCTGCGAGGACGAATCCCAGAAAGCTGCTTTTCTCAAAGGGCATCTGGATAGCATCCGGAAACACATTAAGGAATTAAGTGAAAAAAAATATCATCAGATATACCAAATCAATCCCCCTGACTTTGTATTAATGTATGTGCCTACCGAGCCTGCGTTTGCCCTTGCTACTCAGACCGATCCTGAATTATTTTTATCCGCAGTTGATAAGAAAATAGTTTTGGTCACCTCCTCAACTCTTTTGGCCACTCTTTCTACGGTTTCATTTATGTGGAAACAGGAAAATCAAAAAAGAAATGTTTACGAAATTGCCCGGCAAGGCGGAGAATTATATGATAAGTTTGTAGGCTTTATTGAAGACCTTGTAAGTGCAGGCAAGGCACTGGATGGCGCAAAGGAAAAATATTCTTCTGCCATGAACAAACTAGTCGAATCGCCCAAAAAAGGTGACACTATCATCGGAAGAATTGAAACTTTGAAAAAACTGGGCGCAAATGCTGACAAACAAATTCCACAGTCACTTCTTGACAGAGCCAACGAAAAATAAATGAGACAATTTTTTAATTTTTCATTTTTAATTTTCAACTTGTATGTGCTTTCCATTTACCGTTCCTGCACCAGTTCTTCCGGCTCCGCCGGCAATCAGAATCTTTCCAATATCTATAAATCGGCACAAGACAACCTGCATCCGAAATATGTACTCTTTCACCGTTCAAACACGACTTCAGAACTATACTTCAAAATAAATTCCAAAGAACTTTTGTACAGCAAACAAGGGGGCAGCGACGGGTTCTCCGCCCGCATCAGTATTCAATACCGGCTGATCTCTTCCTACGAAACAAAAGACATTATTGACAGCGCCACCGTAAACATCACGGATCCTTACGCCGCAACACCTAAAGACCTTATCGGGAAAATAGATATCGGCGCCACTTTTACAAACGGCTACCTGCTGGAGATCTACCTGACCGATCTCAATAAGAATACAACTTCAAAAACGTACATCAATGTTGAAAAGCAGGATTACGCAACTCGTCAGAATTTTTTAGCCTTATCGGCCGGAAACAAAACGCCTCTCTTCAGGGATTATGTTGGAAGGGATGAAAAAATTTATATCCGTTACCGTTCGATGCCGGAAACAAAAGTCTATGTCCGCTATTACCACCGGGATTTTCCGCTGCCTTCTCCCCCCTTCTCTACCAGCAACATGACTCCATTTGAGTACCGGGCCGACAGTCTTTTTACGCTGGATCTGAATGAAAAGGATACCAACGGAATTTCTTTTTCAAAACCCGGGTTTTATCACATCCAGGCAGACACCAACACAAAAGAAGGGCTGACCCTTTACCGCTTTGATGATGATTTCCCAAACATAAAAAAACCGCTGCACCTTCTTCTGCCCTTACGGTACATCACTTCGCAGCAGGAGTTCAGCAAAATGGCCAACTCTAAGAACATGAAAACCGCCGTGGATAGTTTTTGGGTGTATGCAGGAGGGGGCACGG
>JAHEYJ010000198.1 GCA_023251675.1 Bacteroidota bacterium | reverse complement strand
CGCCGGACATTTCAAGAAACAAACCGTTCGGAGTTCCGCCACAAACACCCGATCAGCCTATCTGCGAAGTACTTCCGTATGAATACCCGGTAGAACCGCCGTCAGGAGTCGCAGTAACCGTTGCAGATAAATTTCCGCTGGTGAACGTTCGGGTAGAAGAATTGGTGGTTGTGGTGAATCCGCTCCAGCTATAGGTCTGAGCAGAAATATTTTCTATGTTACCGAATATCGATAAGCTAAACAGGCAAATAAAAACACTTAATTGCGAAATTCTTATCATGTTAAGACAAAGGTATGCATTTTAAACAAAAAAAGAAAATATTTCGGTGAAAATATTAGCACTCCATCCAATGATTATCATCAACGCATGGAGGAGATAACGGCTAAAATTCCCTTCAGCAGCATCATACCATCGATCAGGAAGGAATAATAATAGTCATGCTTCTCTTTGCCTGCCTGCATGATAAGTATCGCCGATATGAGTGCAGGTAAGAACAGAAGGAATGCCGTTGCGGAAAAATTCCAGAAATAAAATACAACAAAAGAAAAAAGCAGAAGGGATGCAATACAGATCGCAATGGTAATTCTCAATCCGTAAATAGACGGAAAAGTCCTTACACCGGCTATATTATCTGCATCAATATCACGAACATTATAGATCACACAAAGAGGAAAGACGAAAAGAAAATTTTGAAGCACAATTATACCATTTGCTCCTTTTAGAACGGACAGAAAATCATATCCTGTTATAACAATAAGCGGGTAAATCGCCGTTACGCTGGTCCATACCACGGCTACAATTCCTGCTTTGACTCCCATTACTCTTCTTATCCCGGTTTGCGGAACGAAATAGGCAAATGCAAGAAGCGCAATGGGCGCAAAACCAACCATGAATTTAAGCGGGAAAAAGAAGAGCGTGATCGCGGTTCCAATGATTCCGAAAAGCAAGGAGACCGCAATGATATTTTTATTTTCATGGATCCATTTTATCCGCCCCGCCTCATTTTCAGAAAACACTTCTTTTGCAAAAAACATACTCGGCAATCCATAAAATACGAGCGTTGAAAAAAAGGAGAAGAAAACATACTCCGGATCTATTTTAGAATGCACAAGCAAATAGGTCTCAACGGTCAATGCTGCTGCGCAAATTGAAATAAAGATGTTTGAGTAGAGCAGGAAATTAATCCATTTTTTAATTGTCACTTTTTTTTCTTTTATGCTTTAGGTGAGCCAAAACGCTTACTATTATTGCCGTTCCAACTTCTGCACTCCAAACAGCATATATTAGATTTATTTTTTTTTCATGATAAATCATTATGTCTTTATTTTTCCAAGTCTTGTCTGGAATTGCCATTGTTCCCAAACCAATCCCCAGTCCAGTTCCGGCACCTATCATGGCGTGAATAAAATTTTTCTTCCGAGCTACCTTTTCGTATCCCATCAGGTATGTATCATATTGCAGGTAATTTTTATTACTAATTTTTGTTGTGTCAATTTTTATGTAAGGGATTAGTGTATAAAGCGGCGTAACCGCTGGAGCAATAGGTGAAAAAGCAAGTGCATTCGCAAATAAAAGTGGTGAAGCCGAGCCAACAGAAAATCCAAATATGAACGGCCATTTGTTGCGGTAATGCTGATCGGCTTCCCTTTCCCCCAGCATGAACATTTTTGCTTCCAGCACACTGAACACATTCCCGACGGTAGTATCATGAAAATAAACCAGGTGTTCCTGTCCGTTGGAAAGTTTAACTGAAAAAACCCTGTCCTTTTCCACGTCAAGCACATGCGGCTTCTTTCTTCTCTTTTCAGGTAAAAACCGGATCAGGTGATAAACGGTATCTACAATTTTCACGGCCCTGACCTCCCCGTTTAAAAAGAAAATGGTATCAAGCCGGGTCGTATCGGCAGTGGTGGAAATCTGCCCGAATGCCGGAAGGGTAATAAAAAATGCAAAAAAGAGAAGGATTTTACGAAAAATCATTATGTAAAAGTAGCAAACCTGTCCTTTCCACTGCTGTATGAACTACCGGAATCAAGGGTAAAAAAAAATTTACATATCAAATTATTATTTATATTTGCATCAGATATGACGATTAGGAAAGGGGGATTGACAAAGTCCCCCTTTTCTTTTCATATCGAACAAAAATTTAAAAACAATAACAATGGCTACTAAAACAGCACCAAAAATCGACCTTTCTAATCTGATCGAGTCATTTTCGGAATTCAAGGAAGTAAAGAACATCGACCGTGTTACCCTCATCAGCATTCTTGAAGATGTGTTCCGTGGTATTATCCGCAAAAAATTTGGCTCGGACGAAAATTTTGACGTGATCGTGAATGATAAAGGAAGGCCGGAGATCTGGCACAACCGTCAGGTAGTGGATGATGAATTTGCCGAAGACAGTTTTGATTTCGATCCAAACAAACATATTTCACTTACCGAAGCGCACAAGATCGACAAAGACTTCTCCATTGGTGAAGATGTGGCGCAGGAAGTAAAACTGGATGATTTTGAAAGAAGATCCATCCTTACCATCCGCCAGAACCTGATCGGAAGAGTTTTAGATCTTGAAAAGGACGCGGTATATAATAAGTACAAAGACCGTATCGGCGAGATCATCACCGGTGAGGTTTACCAGATATGGAAACGTGAAATGCTGGTGCTGGATGATGAAGGCAATGAACTGATCATGCCCAAGACCGAGTAGATCCCCAGTGACTTTTTCAAAAAAGGAGATACCATCCGTGCCGTCATCGCCCGTGTGGAAATGAAAAATAACAGTCCGCTCATCATTCTTTCAAGAACGGCTCCTACATTCCTTGAACGTTTATTTGAACTGGAAGTGCCCGAAATTTTTGATGGCCTTATCACCATCAAGAAGATCGTCCGCGAACCGGGCGAGCGCGCAAAAGTGGCTGTTGAAAGTTATGACGACCGTATTGACCCCGTTGGCGCCTGCGTGGGAATGAAAGGATCCCGCATCCACGGAATTGTACGCGAACTGAAGAATGAAAATATCGACGTAATCAATTATACCACTAACTCCACTCTTTTTATTCAGCGCGCGTTGAGCCCTGCAAAGATCACATCCATCAAACTGGATGATGAGAAACATCGTGCTGAAGTCTATCTCAAACCCGACCAGATCTCCCTGGCCATCGGAAAAGGCGGGCATAACATCCGGCTGGCCGGGAAATTAACCGGATACGAAATTGACGTGTTCCGCGATGTGGAAGAAGAAATTGAAGACGTCGAACTGGATGAATTCGCAGAAGATATTGAAGAATGGATCATTGACGAACTCAAGCGCATCGGCTGTGATACAGCAAAAGCGGTTCTTGAATTACCCAATGAAGACCTGGTAAAACGTACCGAACTGGAAGAAGAAACCATTAATGAAGTGAAGAAAATACTGAAAGCAGAATTTGAATAAAATGCAGATGCAAACAGATAGAAGCGGATTGAAACGGATTAATATCCGTCTTCATCCTTATCCATCGGTTTGAATCGGCTGTATAAAACTATGTCAGAAGCCGTCATACATCGCCTCAGTAAAGTTGCTAAAGAGCTCAATGTAAGTATTGGGACCATTACCGACTTTTTGAAAAGCAAGGGGCATGCCGTTGAGAACAATCCAAACGCGAAGATCTCCGGCGAGTTGTATGATTTGCTGCTCGATGGCTTTGGCGCAGAGAAAAAAGACAAAGGAGAATCCAAACGTATCAAGGAGCAAAAAGACAGCAGGAAGACCCTTTCTATTGAAGAAGCTGCTGAAGAACGCCCTTCCCGCAGAAAAGAAGAAGATGACCTTTTCATCCGGAGCAGCCAAACAGCCGAAGAAAATATCATTCGTGCGCCAAAAGAAACGCCTGCCATCACGATAAAGGAAGTAGGAAAGATCGACCTGGATGTATTCTCAAAAAAGAAAAAAGAAGAACCCCAGAAAGAAATACCAAAGGAAAAAGAAAAGAAGGAAGAAAAGAAAGAGGAGAAACACATCCATGTCCCGGAACCGGAAATGTACAAAACCACTTTCTCAAAGCTCGAAGGGCCCACGGTGGTAGGAAAGATCGAATTGCCTGTAGAAAAAGAAAAAGAAGATTCATTTGAGACAAAGAAGAAGAAGAAAAGAATTAAAAAACAGAAGGTACAGCACGATGAATATGCCCGGTTTGCCAGCGATGCTACCAAGCAATCCGATGCTGCAAAATCGCAATCGCACCAGCAGCAGCAGCAACGACGAAGAGGAGGCCGAAGAAAAGAAGCCCGCCCGGAAGTCACACAGCAGGAAGTTCAGTCGCAGATCAAGGAAACCATGTCACGCATCAGCGGGACCGGTAAATCCCGCGCAGCCAAATACAGGAAACTAAAACGTGATGCCATTGATGAAAAAATGGAGTTGCAGGCACAGCAGGATGAGGCCGACAAACAAATACTGAAAGTTACCGAGTTTGTCTCTGTCAGCCAGCTGGCTTCGATGATGGATATGGCGCCCACGGAAGTTATTTCTTTCTGTATGGGGCTGGGAATTTTTGTTTCTATTAATCAGCGCCTGGATGCAGAGACCATCAAACTGGTTGCTGAAGAATTCGGATATACAGTGCAGTTCATCAGCGTGGAAGCGCTGGAAGAGATCCAGGAAGAAATTGATACTCCCGCAGACCTGTTGCCGCGCCCTCCTATTGTAACCGTAATGGGTCATGTGGATCACGGAAAGACTTCGCTGCTGGATTATATCCGGAAGGCGAACGTTATTGCAGGAGAAGCAGGCGGTATCACCCAGCACATTGGCGCATACGGTGTGATCCTTGAAAACGGAAAAAAGATCACGTTCCTTGATACACCAGGCCACGAAGCGTTTACGGCCATGCGCGCCCGCGGCGCACAGGTGACAGATGTTGCTATTATTGTAATTGCCGCAGATGATGGCGTGAAGCCCCAAACGGTGGAAGCCATCAACCACGCGCAGGCCGCCGGCGTTCCGATGATCTTTGCTATTAATAAAATCGATAAGCCAGGTGCCAACGCCGAGAAAATAAAAGAACAGTTATCGCAGATGAACCTCCTGGTGGAAGACTGGGGCGGTAAATACCAGTGCCAGGAAGTGGCCGCGAAGACAGGAAAAAATATTGATCTTCTTCTTGAAAAAGTTCTGCTCGAAGCTGAAGTAAAAGAACTGAAAGCAAACCCCAATAAACACGCTACCGGAACCATTGTTGAATCTTCTCTCGATAAAGGAAGAGGATATGTTGCCACTATCCTGGTGAAAGCCGGAACACTTCATATGGGAGATGTGCTCGTGGCGGGTTCGTTCAGCGGAAAAATAAAGGCCTTGTTCAACGAACGCGGAACACCTATTGACGAGGCAGGGCCATCTACCCCTGTTCAGATCCTCGGGCTGGACGGCGCTCCGCAGGCCGGTGACAAGTTCAACGCGCTGGATGACGAACGCCAGGCAAAAGAGATCGCCACCAAGCGCATGCAGCTGCAGCGCGAACAATCGCTCCGCACCAAGAAACACATTACCCTGGATGAGATCGGACGGCGTATTGCCATCGGTGACTTCCAGGAACTCAATATCATTGTCAAAGGCGACGTGGACGGATCGGTAGAAGCCCTTTCCGATTCTTTACT
>JAHEYJ010000050.1 GCA_023251675.1 Bacteroidota bacterium | reverse complement strand
CTAACTTGAAAAATTCCTGCTGCAATTGCACCGGTGTATATTTTGAAGTGCCGAGGTAGGGAAGATACTGGATCGCAACAGGAAGTTTTTTGTTGTGGTTGCTCCCCATATCCAGGATGTAATACATGGTAAATGTTTTACTCTCCGTATTAGGAGCATACAAAAGCGGGACATTCTTTCTCACCAATCCCCGCTGGATATCTTTCGTGTAGTCAAGAAATTTTGGTTCCACTTCTTCAGCCGGGGTGTTTATCAATTTTTTTACGAAAGGACTTTCTTCGTTCCGGTTCGTTTCTACCGGATGAATTTCAGGTTTGTCAACTTTTTGAACTATAGAATCAACGCCGGTGCGTTTATATACCACCACATAATTGTTTCCGTAATATTTATTGGCGAAGTCAACAATATCCTTCTTGGTAAACTTTGAAAGCGCATCAATATGGTCTACATAATTTTTCCACGGTTGATTTTCGATGAAGCAGGTAACAAAATTGTTTGTCCTTCCGGAATTGGTTTCGTAGTTCTTTGTTTGCTGAAGTTTCATATTGGCGATGATGGAAGCAGGCAGCCAGTCCGGGAAATCACCCTTCTTCACTTTGTCAATTTCTGCAAGCAAAAGATCTTTCAGCTCTTCCAGTTTCTGTCCTTCTTTCGGATCGGCGGAAAAAATATGCGCCGAATAATCAGCCAGCGTCATGTTGTAGCAATTCGCTGCAAGCGCTTTTTGCTTTTGTACAATGTCGAGATCGATCAGGCCTGCTTTCTGATTATAAAGCACCTGGTTCATCATTTCAAGCAGGTCGGCTTCTTTTGTTCCTGCGCCGGGCAGGCGAAAGGCAAGGCTCATGGTTTCCGGGAACGGGCCAACAACATTTTTCACGATCGGAGAAGTAATGGGGTTTTCCACAGGAGGATTGAATGCCGGAACTGTTTTTTTTACCCATCCGCCCATCGACTGGTCGATCCATTTGATGGTTGAATCAGGATTCAGGTCGCCGGCAAGACAAATCGCCATGTTGTTCGGAACGTAATACGTGTGCAGGTATTCTTTTATTTTTTTTAAAGAAGGATTTTTCAGGTGTTCGATAGTCCCGATGGTGGTTTGTGTCCCGTAGGTATGTTTCTGCCAGAGCCCGGCATACAGCGCATCCGACATTTTTTCATAATCGTCATCCAGCGTGCGGTTTTTTTCTTCATACACCGCCTCCAGTTCGGTATGAAAAAGGCGCATCACCGGGTTCCGGAACCGTTCGCCTTCAACCATCAGCCATTTCTTCAGCTGGTTGGTGGGAATATCATTGATGTAAACGGTTTGGTCCATCCATGTATATGCGTTTGTTCCTTTTGCTCCTATGTTCGACATCATCTTATCATATTCATTGGCGATGGAATATTTTGAAGCAACACCGGAAACACTGTCGATCAGGTGGTAAATTATTTTCCTTCGGGAAGGATCCGTCGTTTTTCCGTACACATCGTAAAGCGAATCAATTTTTCTTAACTGAACTTGTTCTTTCTGGTAATCCAGCGATCCGTACTGATCGGTGCCTTTGAAAAGCATGTGTTCAAGGTAATGCGCCATTCCGGTAGCATCGGAAGGATCGTTCTTGCTGCCGGTACGCACAGGAATGGAAGTATAAACGCGCGGGGCATTCTTGTAAACGCTCATGTAAACCCGGAGGCCATTGTCGAGTGTATAAACACGGGTATGGATCGGGTCGCCGGGAACCGTGTCGTACGCATATGTTTTTTCAAACGCAGGAAGCTGAACGGGCGCTTTCTCCTCCGAAGGAGTCCGTCCTTTGGCGGATTGTGCCGTTGCATTCTGAACTGCCGGCTGTGTTCCCCAGGTAAATGCAATGCCGAAGAGATAAAAAAATATTTTCATAACACGCTGGTTGGTTTAGTAATCAATTTCAAGGTTGAACTGTTGTCTCAGCTTATTAAGAGCAGGGTTTTTCTCAGAAAGCCGCTGAAATTTTTCTTCTCCGGTATAAGGCTTGCGCTCGGTTTCGTTTTTGTCGACAATAAGTTTTAGCTGAAGAGAAGTGTTTTTTAAAGCGGACCTTAAATAAGAAAGGAGGTCGATCTTTATTGCTTCAATCTCATCTGCCTGAACCTGGTTCTGTACGTTAAACGATATCGTGGAGGCATCTTCCATCACCGGTTTCCTGTTGGTAAGGGAAGTGGCCAGATTCACTTTCTTCTTTTTTTTCAGTTCTTTTGAAAAATTCACCCAAGCATCTTCAAGGGATATTTCCTCCTGGTGTTTTGGATTTGTAGTTTGGTACTCTGAATGATTTTCTTTTACCGAAGGCGTGTTTCCATTGGTAAAAGAAGCGATGGAAAGCATTTTGCCTTTCAATGGAATATTTCCGTTGGATGGTTTTGCAGGACTACTCTCTTGAGATGGAGGAATGGGAGCAGTCGTTTTCTTTTCTGGGGTTTGAATGTAAGCCGTTGTCTCTTCTTTAACTTCAATAGTGGTTTTTACTGGATTTTGTTTGACTTCGGTCTTTATAACCGGAGAGATGGGTGAAATACTTATTACTTCACTTTTTTTTTCAACCCCGGAAGAACCGGCCTGATGGGAACAGAGTTGAAGCAGGGTGATCTCTACCAGCAGGCGCTGGTTGCGGCTTGCTTTGTACTGCACATCCGCTTTGTTCAGAATGTTCAATCCGCTGAGAAGAAAACCGGTATCTGTTTTTTTACTTTGAAGCCGGTAACGTTCGCGGACACTTGCGCTGACTTCAAGAAGCTGCAGCGTGATCTCGTCTTTGCAAACCAGCAGGTTCCTTAAATGTTCAGCAAAACCATTAATAAAATGGTGGCCGTCAAAACCTTTGTTGAGTATTTCGTTGAAAAGAAGCAGGGCGGAAGAAGTGTTTTTCTCCAGCAGTGCGTCCGTTACTTTGAAATAATAATCGTAATCCAATATACTCAGGTTGTCGATCACCGTTTTGTAAGTGATGTTGTTCCCGGTCAGCGACACCATCTGATCGAATATGCTTAGCGCATCACGCAGCGAACCGTCAGCTTTCTGCGAGATCATATGCAGCGCATCGGGTTCTGACGTAATGGCTTCGTGCTGGGCAATAAGTGAAAGACGGGTAGCGATGTCTTCTACTTTGATCCGGTTGAAATCAAATATCTGGCACCGCGAAAGAATCGTCGGAATGATCTTGTGTTTTTCGGTAGTGGCGAGAATAAATATGGCATGTTTCGGCGGCTCTTCCAGCGTTTTCAAAAAAGCATTGAACGCTGCCTGCGAGAGCATGTGAACCTCATCGATGATATAGATCTTATGCGATCCAAGCTGCGGTGCAAAGCTTACCTGGTTGATCAGGTTGCGGATGTCCTCAACTGAATTATTCGAAGCGGCATCCAGTTCGTAGATGTTCAGGGAATGCCCGGAGTTGAACGACTCGCACGATTCACATTCATCGCAGGCTTCGATGCCTTTTGTTATATGCGTGCAGTTGATCGTCTTTGCAAGGATCCGTGCGCAAGTTGTTTTTCCAACACCCCGCGGACCGCAAAACAAATAAGCCTGGGCAACATGATGACTGCGAATCGCGTTCTTCAGCGTGGACGTAATATGCGATTGCCCGACTACATTGTCGAATGTCTGGGGACGGTACTTGCGTGCGGAGACGATGAAGTTTTCCATGAATCAATAAAAAACATCCCATAATCACCGGGACTCTACGAATTTACGAATTGTTTTGAGTGAATAAGGATGAAACTTATCCTTTGTCGGAAACTATATGCATCGTGCCTTTATTAACTGTTCCGATAACTTTTCCTTTTAGTTTCTTTCCGATAAAAGGAGTGTTTCTGGATTTTGAATGAATATTATTTTCTTCAAATCTCCATTCTTTATTCGGGAGGAAAAGCGTCAGATTTGCTTTTTCTTTCTCTTTAATTTTTGGAACCGCAAGGCCAAGGATATTCCTTGGGTTGACCGATAATTTATTAATGAGGTCAGCCAGTTTCAGTTTGCTGTAGGTATTGGCAAGAGCGAAGCAGGTTTCCAGTCCGATCATTCCGAAAGCAGCATAATCGAATTCAACCCGTTTGTTTTCCTCATCTTCAGGAGAGTGGTCGGAAGTGATGGAATCAATGGTGCCGTCAGCCAGTCCTTTAAGGATCGCGTCAATATCCTCTTTTATGCGGAGCGGTGGGTTTACTTTGCAGTTGGTGTCAAAATCTTTTATCGCTGTATCGTCTAGAGCCAGGCTATAGGCATTTACCGAAGCGGTTACTTTCAATCCTTTTTTCTTTGCCTCGCGGATGAGTTCAACCGATCGCTTGGAGGATAGGGAAGGAAAGTGAATTTTACCTCCGGTGTATTCGCAAAGAAAAAGATTCCGGGCCACCATCACTTCTTCTGCCAGCGAAGGAATTCCTTTCAGCCCAAGGGATGTGGATACTTTTCCTTCGTTCATATGGCCGTGCTGCGAAATGGTTTTCTCATCGCAGAAAGGGATCAGGAGGCCTTTAAAGTTTTTAGTATAAAGAAGTGCACGTAGCAGTAGGCCGGCATCCATCACCGGCTTTTTGTCATCAGAAAAGGCAACGGCACCTGCCGTTTGCATATCGTACATTTCTGAAAGTTCTTTGCCTTCGGTATTATGCGTGATGGCGCCTACCGGAAAAACATCTACAAGATTATTGGCAGTCTTATTTTTAATGTATTCAATCTCCGATTTGGTATGGATGGGCGGGTGTGTTCCCGGCATAACGGCAACGCCTGTAAAACCACCTGCAGCGGCCGAAGCGCATCCGCTCAATAGATCTTCTTTATACTCATGCCCCGGATCGCGGAAATTAACCTGCATATCAAAAAATCCGGGCGATACATGGAGTCCTTCGACATCAATGACTTTTGTATTGCTTGTGACCTGTAACTTGGCGCTTGTGATTTGACGGATGATTCCGTTCTCAATTAAAATGCTGACAATTTTGCCGTTGTATGGCGAGGAAGGGTCTACAACTTTTGCGGACTTTATGAGCAACTGCATTTCAAGTGGCAAATATACATTAATTAGTCGATTAGTAAATCAGCTAATTGGCTCATTCGAATTATTTCCAGAGGCGAATCAGAAGCGTTTCAGCAGCAAGGGACAAAAGCACAAGCACAACGCACCATTTCCATAACTTCTTTCCCTGGCTGATATCCGCAAGCAATTTGGTAACATCGCCATTACCGGCTTCAATGAGTGAAAAATTTCTGAGACCCGTCTTTTCACAAAGTGATATTAGTTCGTCGGGAGAATACCAGCTGAGGTCGGATTCTTTTCGGTTATAGTTGAAAGAAATACCGGAAATAGTCTCTGTCCCATCCAGAAGATTGTAGTTGCCGGCGTTTTTTACCTGGTCGTGAACAAACAGGGTTGATTGAAGATCGTTCATCTTGCTTTCAGGGATAATTTCAAAATTGTTTTCTCCTTTTATTTTGAAGACATTTTCTCCTGTGAGATGTGCCATAACCGGAATTGAATTGTCTAGGCCAATCGTATAAAATAACTCCGATTGAAGCTGGCTGCTCATTGCTATTTTATACAGCAGCGGCACAAAGATGGCGTGTTTTGCAAAGTTGCTTTGGCTTTCATTCAGCGGCACAGCGCTCAGGTAAATCTTTCCTTTCATGAAAGAATATTTTGAAAAAAACGAAGCTCCGTTTTTCATTTTCAAAATAATTTCTTCGCTGGTCCTGCTCGAATGAGAAAGTTCATAATGGGTATGAACAACAGGCAGATCCAGGTTTTCTCCTCTTTTCTCAAACACGCCTTTAAAAATATCGCTCTCATAATTTACCCAGTCCACTTTTGTGCCGGATGTATCTTTACGTAAATAGTAATTTGTTCCGAACGAAGAAAGAAATGATTTATATGATCCTGTATCGGCTTCGGAAGAAGGGAAAACGACCAGGCTGCCTCCGTTCGTGACAAAACGATTGAGTTCCTGTGCCAGCCCGGATGAAATACTTTTCAGGTCGGCTAAAACAATTACCTGCTGATGGGCAAGAGAAGAATAATCGATTTTATTTTCATCCTGGGTATTGAGAACAAACAACGAATCTTTTCCGAACAAAGATTGAATGGGTTTGGCGCTCTGCTCTTCTTCCTTTGAAACAGAAGCAGGGGACGGGCTGATGCAGGCCACCAGGATATTTTTTGCAATGGTATAAGAAAAATAAAATTTATCATCGTAAGTAACCGGAAAATCAGTGACCTCGATCCTTCCTTGTTGGATTCCCGGTTCTCTCAGTACAAAAGAAAGCTGAACGGTCTTGCTTCCATTCGGTTCTATCGAAAAAGAGGAAGGTGTTTTTTGCTGGTTGTTTAAAAAAAGTTTGACAGGGACATTTTCCAAGTTATTGTCCGAATGGTTTTTTATTCTGACATTTATTATTTCCGCCTGGTTTAACTGGTGAACAGGGGATTCGAACCAGCACGAGTCGATGTAAAGATTATTTTGCCTGTTGGCAGTGACCGGAAGAAGGATGGATTTTACAATTGTATCCGCTTGGATTTTTTCGAAATCTGAAATGGAGCGCTGGAAATCAGATATAATAAAAGCCTTTTTATTCTTCGCATCGGATTTAATCAAAAGATCCGATTGCCGGGATGAAATTTCAGACAGCGTTTTTACAGCCGGACTTATTTTTATTTCGTCCAGCATTGTCAGAAATTCTTCCCTGTTGACGAGCCGCTGATGTTTCCCTTCAAAGTCATTCGTGAGAAGCTGGAAAAGATCAGTCTGCGAATGTGCAAGGGCGATCTCGCGTGCCATTTTTTTTGCTTCGTCGAGCAGCATGCCCTCTTTACTGACGTTTTCCATGCTGAATGAATTATCCACATACACACTCACCGCCTGTGTGCCGGAAGAAGCGTTGTTAATGTTGGCGGGTATATACGGCTGTGCAAATGCCAGCACAAGAAATGAAACGGCAAAGATCCTTGCCAGGAGAATGAGCAGGTGTTTAAGCCGGTTCCTGTTACGAGTTTGTTGTTTTACTTCTTTTAAAAAACGGATGTCAGGAAAATAGACTTTCTTGAATCTTCTGAAATTAAAAAGATGAATGATAACGGGTATTGAAACCGCAGCCAAAGCAAATAAAAACTGGGGGAAAACAAAATTCAAGGTTTGAAAATTTCTCCTTAATAGGAATTATTTAACAACGGTACGGATTATTTTATTCTGCCAGGGTTCCCAATCCCTTCCTTCCACATAGTTAATGATGATTCGTTTATAAGCAGATTGAATGTAGAAAAATTTAAGTACATCAGCTGCAGGCCCGCTCAACCGGCTGTTGGAGCTTAAGAGGGCGTCGATCAGGTATTCAATTTCTGTTTCATCCAGAAAATTCAATTTCTTAAGAGAGACCATTGCATTGGTGCGTGTGCGGAACTCGTAGGCGTTACTGCAGAAACTGACCAGCTGATCGACGTATTTAGGATTTGTAAGTGAAGCGATCTCCAGCCATTTTATTTGAACGTCTTTGCCGGGGATGCCTTCAATGCCTTTTGTTTTTTCAAGATAAAAACCAATTTTATCAGGGTTGGCAAAAGTGAGATGATCAAGAACCGATGTGATCACTTCATAGGATGAATCACTTAGAAGCGTTTCTACCTCAGGTAACAATCCGTCTTCTGAAAGGAGTTTAAAATTATCAAGAACGGATTTGCGGACTTGTACATCTTTGTCTTTAAGTGCAAGTTTTAGTATTTCCGCAGACTGTGTATTATTGTCATAGGAAAGTTGTTTTACAATTTCCGCTTTGAGCATATTAAAATTTGCTTTGTCCGGAGTTTTGAAATACGATACAAGAAAATCCCGCTTGCGGTCAATATCTATATTTTCCATAGCCACAAGCGCATCGTACCGGTCAAGCATATGATCGGCCTTTAGCGCCTGCGCTTTCAGCATATCAAAACTTTTAGTGAAGGAAACGGATTTCATCACCTGGTCATCGGGGTCGAACAAAGCAAAATCTATTTTCTTTCCGGCAGGTACGGCCAGATTAACGATCTCGGTTTGTTTTTCTATCATGGTTTGTTTTCTCTCAACGGTTCCGTCCGTGTAATGAACCTCAAACCAAACGGGCATTTTCCATAACCCGGCCGGTGTGGGTGCATTGCTTGCCGATTCCTGAACGAAAGGATCGTCATTCACGCTGTTGGTGGTGCTGCCGCCGGATTGAGGAAGGCCGGTAACGGAAGACAGCTCCTGAACCTGTTGCACAACAAATTCAGCATAATGAGAAGTATTTTTTTCTCCTGCATTTTCAGTCACATCCTTAAAATATACTTTATAGTCAGGCTCACCTCCTTTATAGATCCATTCCTCCCAAAACCAATCGAGCTGCATACCGGTCACTTCTTCGCAGGCAATGAGCAGGTCTTTTGAATCTACATTGCTGTAAGGATGAGCTTCAAGATACTGTTTGATGCATTTGTTGAATACTTCTCTTCCGCCTAAAATATATTCAAGCATGTTAAGCACAAAAGCGCCTTTGGGGTAATGACGTACGGATCCTGCTTCACTGTGAGCGATCGGATAACTGTTTTTCTTCGATTCGTCTACTGAATTATTCTGTGCGACCCTTCGTCCCCAGTCAAAATGATCCTGGCCGAAAATTTCTTTTTCAAAAAGCCAGCTATAACGGGTGGCGAAACTTTCCTGGAGCCAGTGATGGGCATCACTTCTTGCGGTTACAAAATCCCCGAACCATTGGTGCGCCAGTTCATGCGAATTCACGCTGATGTAATTTCTTTCCAGGAAAGCCCGGTTGTCAACAAAGAAAAAATCGCCGAATACGGTAGCCGTTGCGTTTTCCATGGCGCCGTACATAAAATCCTGCACCGGCAACTGCGAATAGGATTCCCATGGATACGGAATGCCGATTTCTTTTTCATAAAAGTCGATCATTTTTTCGCTGTACCTGTAAGTCGTTTCTACCCGGTCTTTCCATTCCGGGTAATAATACAAATGCATGGGCACTCCTGATGCAGATCGGGTTTCTTTAATATCGTATTTACCAATGCCCAGCATGATGAGATAGGGGGCATACGGATGGCTCATCTTATAATGCCAGGTATAGGTATTGTTTTTATTTAATTTCTTATCAAGCATTTTTCCGTTTGACAATACTTTATAAGCTGTGTCAAACGTCACAAAAACTTCAGTAGTGATTTTATCGTTCATCTCATCGTACATCGGGATCCAGCTTCGGTTATCAATTCCCTGTCCCTGGCTCCAGATCTGCCTTCGGCAAATACCGGTTTTGTCATTCCAGCCGATGAAGTAAAGCCCCTGGCGTGGCGTGCATTCATAACTGATGGTCATTGAATCCGTTTGGTTCCAGGCGAGTGAAGGCGTGTAGATCACTACGGTTTGGCTGTCGTTCCGGAATTTTGCAGCTTTCCCGTTCAGGGTAACATCATTAATCGTCATATTTATTCCATCGAGAACGATTGAATCGGTTCTTTGCCGGAGCGGCATAAACGTATGCGTTACTTTTCCTTTCACTAATCCTTTTGCCGGATCAAAAGACACTTGAAGGTTCAAATGCTGGAAATCAACGGCATGTTCTCTGGGTGCAAGCAGAGGGTCATTGATATAAGAGCGTGTTTTTGGCTGCGCATTTACAATACAGAAAGCAGTTGGGAAAAGAGCGATACCAAGACAGAAAATCCATTTTTTCATATAGAAAATTTGATAGGCAATATTACGAAATTTAATGCAAAGGATTAAAACAGATAACAGCTGGTTCAGGCGGAACCGGCACGGTTCTTCCCCGCATTTTTTTTTGTTCCCGATGAAGTTTAACACATTTTAACAAAACCTTTTCTGTTATTCTGAGTTGCAGCTTATGAAAACATGGTTACCTTTAAAATTAATAATATGAGATCAGAAATTTTGTGCGCGCTGATGCCGGTATTTTCTCTTGCGTCTTGTGCCCAAAGCCAAAAACAAGAAATCCCGATCATGGAAAACAAAATATCTTCTGCAGATTCAAAATCAACTGCTGAAAATGCTAAACTGGATACAGCCACTTTCGGCGCCGGTTGTTACTGGTGTGTGGAAGCGCAGTTCCAGATGCTCGACGGGGTGGTAAAGGTGGAGTCGGGATTTTCAGGCGGTCATGTAAAAAATCCTTCATACAAGGAAGTGTGTAACGGAACTACAGGCCACGCGGAAGTTTGTACTATTGTTTATGATCCGAAAAAACTTTCTTTTGAAGATATGCTGTATGCCTTTTGGCAATCGCATGATCCCACGCAGCTGAACAGGCAGGGCAATGATATCGGCACGCAATACCGTTCTGTTATTTTTTATCATAACGAAAAACAAAAACAGCTGGCGGAGCAATACAAGAAAAAACTTAACGATGAGAAAGTATATGATCATCCCGTTGTCACTGAAATAGCACCCTTCATTGTATTTTATAAAGCGGAAGCGTTCCACCAGAACTACTTCAAACAGAATGGAAATGAATCCTATTGCCAGTTTGTGGTAAGGCCGAAAGTGGAAAAATTTCAGAAGGTTTTTAAGGATAAGCTGAAAAAGTAGCTGTGTTCCAAAAAAAAAGGGCTGCTGAGAAGCAACCCTTTTTATATTCTTCAAAAAAAATTATTCTTTGATAAATTTTGAAGTAGCAGACTTTCCGTTGTAAGTCGTTTTTACAAAATAAATTCCCGAAGCCTGTTTTGAGAAGTTAATGTAGTTATTCTGACCACGGGTATTTTTATCAAATACGATCTTTCCCATCGCATCAAAGATCTGAAGATGAACGTCATCGTTGTTGTGTTTGTTCACATTGATGTTCACCAGGTCTTTTATAGGGTTAGGAAAAATGTTGATGAATTCATCCGCGTTCATATTTTCATTTATTCCTGTTGTTCCCACTTCATAGCCAAATAAAAGGTTAGATGGCCCGCCCTGAAGAACGCCTGCCAGCGTAAGCATGCTGGATGCATTCGTGTAAAAGAACAATCCGCCGGCCAGTCCTGTCGTATCAGAACCGGCAGGCCCAGCATCGCTCATGACATCATGGATCACACCGGTTTGCGTTTGTGTGGCAATATTTATCTGCACAATATCAGAAGCGCCTGCACTAACCGCCTGGTCAAAAACCCAGAGGTAGGGGCCGCCATACGATGCATTGTCAAAAGCGGTTCCGTACATTCCCGTTAAAAGATGGGAGCTGGCGGCAACTACGTTTGCTGTGATTCCTGACATGTCAAATTGAGTAATGTCAGTAGTCCATGTAGAAGCCCAAAAGCCGCCGCCCGGCACTGTTGGGTCATAAGTGAGTGAACGCACATTTGCGATCGGAGCGGTAATGGTGCTGACCACTGTTTTTGTTGCAGGATCTATTTTTGGAATTGAATTGGTGTTCATTCCTGCATAAATATAAGTTCCGTCTGTAGTTAAAGAACGAACGCCGGTAACGCCAGCGATTGTAAATTTATCTATAAAAACACCGGAAGCATCAAGACGAAATAACGTATCAGTTGCCCATCGAGACACCCAGAATTCATTTCCTACGAAACAAACTCCTGCATTTCCATTACTGCCAGCGGCTGTTAAAAGATTGTAATTAAAAGCAATTGACCACATTGCCTGAGGACCATGATCCTGGAACTGTGTTTGTGCGTTTAACGTTGGCGCTGCTTCACATTCAGTAGAAGCAATTCTTTCATTCTGAGCAAATGTACTGCCGGTAAAAGCGATAAACATACTCAGAAGAAAACCCCCTTTAGTAAAGATTTTTTTCATGAAATAAATTTGTTTGGTTGTTGGTTTAAGAAAATTGATTTTTCTGGTGGCAAATGTAGAATAATTAACCTTATACATAAATGGGAGAAGGGTATTTCTCAAACAGAGTAAACGGCCTTTGCTTTTTCCCGCAAATTATACTGTGAGCTCATCACTTCACCATAGGCGCCGGTTGTGCGGATGGCAATTAAATCGCCGCGCTTGGTTTCCGGAAGCATAACGGCTTTGCCGAAACAATCAGAGGATTCGCAGATGGGCCCCACTACATCGTATTTCAGATATTGGGTATTGGATGTTGGATATTGGATCTGCGAAATGTTTTCTATTTTGTGATAGGACTGATACAATGCCGGGCGGATCAGTTCGGTCATTCCGGCATCCAGGATCACGAAGTTTGTACTGACTCCTTTTTTTACAAAGAGAACTTTTGAGATCAGGCTTCCGCATTGAGCAACAATGGCCCTTCCGATCTCAAAATGCAAGGTTTGCTTTGGCCGTAATTCCAGGAATTGATTGAACAAAGAAAAATAGGAACTAAAATCAGGAATCAGGTTTTTATCGGGCGTATGGTAGTCAACACCCAGCCCTCCGCCCACATTAATATGTTCCAGCGGAACTTTATGGCTCACAAACCAGCTTTGAATTTCATTCGCACGTAAACAAAGCGATTTATAAGCGCTTAAATCCGTGATCTGTGAGCCTATATGGAAATGAATCCCGGTGATCTTAATATTTTTGAGCTGCTGTGTACGTTTCACCACCTCTTCCAGTTCCCATAAATTGATTCCGAATTTATTTTCTTCCAGCCCGGTTGTGATATATTTATGCGTATTTGCATTTACATTCGGATTGATACGGAAGGCGATCGGGGCAATTTTGTTTCTTTTATTTGCCAGCTCATTTATCACTTCAATTTCCTGTAAGCTCTCACAGTTGAAACACGAAATGTTTTTGTCGAGTGCCGTATTTATTTCTTCATCGCTTTTGCCCACGCCGGCAAAAAATATTTTCTCAAAGTTATGTTCGCCCGCTTTCTTTACTTCGTTCCCGCTTACGCAGTCGGCGCCTAATCCTGCCTGCTGAATCACAGATAAGATTTCGTTATTCGCATTGGCTTTCAACGCATAATGAACGTGATAACCGTATTTTACCGATTCTTTCTTCAGCGCATCAAGCGTTCCTCCCAGCATGCCCAGATCGTAATAATAAAATGGAGTAGGGGTGTTTTGAAATTTTTGTATGGTTTCTTTGCTGAACATTATTTTGGCTCACCCCTGGCCCCTCTCCCATTGGGAGAGGGGAAAGAAGTGCTATTTACTATTAAATGAATTTATGATTTTTAGAACAGCATCTATTGTGTTTATTACTTCTTCATTTGTAAAACGAATAATAGTGATTCCCCATTCGGTTAGCATATAGGTTCTTCCTTTATCTCTTTCTATTGCTTCATTATGTTCATGAATGCATCCGTCAACTTCAACAGCAAGTTTTAATTCGTGGCAATAGAAATCAAGTATGAATTTTCCGATAGGATGTTGTCTCCTGAATTTTAAATTATTCAATCTTCTGTTGCTTAATTTATTCCATAAAATCTTTTCAGATTCAGTCATTTCTTTTTTTAATATACGTGCATATTCAAAGACAGTCGGTGTTGCGTTTATATGAAATGGTCTTTGTCCAGTCATTTTTATGTTTTTTCCCCTTCTCCCAATGGGAGAAGGGCTGGGGATGAGGTTATAAATTGAATAGGCCCTTATTGAGCGCGATCAGTGCTTCCTTTTTATATTTTGATTCTACCAGTACTGAAACATTGTTCTCACTTCCGCCATACGAGATCATTCGCAGCGGAATATTTTTGAGGGCGTCAAAGACCTTTACGGCCACGCCTTGTTTTTCGGCAGTAAAACTTCCTACAACGCAGATGATGGTTTGATCTTTATCCAGCTCAACGGAGCAGAATTCTTTGAGCTCTTTTACGATCGCATCTATGTTCCTGGGATTATCAATTGTAACGGTAACCGCCACTTCCGAAGTAGTGATCATATCGATCGGCGTTTTGTAACGTTCGAAGATCTCAAAAACACTTCGGAGGAATCCGTAAGCCAGAAGCATTCGCGCGGATTTAATGTTGATGGCCGTGATCCCGTCTTTCGCGGCTACTGCCGTAATCCTGTCGGTGGGTGTTTTTTCAGTGATCACGGTTCCTTTTGCATCGGGCTGCAGGGTATTCAGCAAACGCACCGGGACTTTTCTTTTCTGCGCAGGAAGAACGCAGGTAGGATGCAAAATTTTCGCTCCGAAATAAGCCAACTCGGCCGCTTCGTCAAACGAAAGTTCGGTGACCGGAAATGTTTTATCTACGATCCGCGGATCATTGTTGTGCATGCCGTCAATATCGGTCCAGATCTGAATTTCTTCACACGCAAGCGCAGCGCCGATCAATGTAGCAGTGTAATCACTTCCGCCGCGCTTCAGGTTGTCAATTTCACCGAAAGCATTTCTGCAGATATAACCCTGGGTGATGAAAAGCAGCCCCCCCGTCCCCCGATGGGGGGAGTTAGAGGGGGTCCTGTATTTCTTTAATTCCGCTTTCAGATTCTCTTCAATATACTTCAGATCCGGTTCATCGTTTTCGTCGATGCGCATGAAGTTCAAAGCAGGTAATAAAACGGAGTTGATTCCGATTTCTTCCAGGTAATAATGAACCATCGCAGTTGAAAGAAGTTCTCCCTGTGCGAGAATGGCCTTCTCTTCATTTGCTGTGAACATATCCAGTGTGAAAGAACGGATGAATTCAAAATGATTTTTTACCAGGTCTTTCCCTTTACTTAAGGAAGCCTCTTTAGAATAAAGTTCTTTCCGAACGCCTTCGTATTTTTTTTCCAGGGCATCGATCAGTTTTTTTGCTTTATCGTTCTCTCTATCATAAAGTGAATTTGCAATTTCTGCCAATGCATTGGTGGTTCCGCTCATGGCGGAAAGCACAACGATCTTCGGTTCATCGCTTTTAATCAGCGCGACCAGGTTTTTCATCCGCTCCGCAGAGCCGACGGATGTGCCGCCGAATTTTAAAACTTTCATAACTTACGAATATCGAATGAGTGCGAATTTACGAATTAGAAGATTGTAGCTTATTGTAAATATTGCTATTGCGGCAGGGAGGATAAACACCTTCGCGCCTTTCTAAATACAAAATACAGCTTAGCGCGAATGGATGTTATTCGAGTATCTTCAACTGAACCTGTTCGATCAAAGTATCAGAGGTGCTGAGTATCTTGAAATAGTAAGGATTCATCATGACGATCTCATTCTTTTTTGGGATGCTCTGGCGGATGTGGAGGATGAGGCCGGCAAGTGTTGTGTATTCGTCAGAGATGGGAAGCGAGAGCCGGTACCGCTCGTTTATATAATCGATCTCCAGCCGGCCGGAGAAAACAAACTCGACTTCTGAGATTTTATTCTCGATCATTTCCTCTTTGTCATGTTCGTCCTCAATTTCCCCGAAGATCTCTTCAATGATATCTTCCATTGTAAGAATGCCCGATGTTCCCCCGAATTCATCAACAACCAGCGCCACGCTTTTATGCTGCTGTATGAAAAGCGTGAGTACCTCATTTGCGGACATGGATTCCGGAATGATCAGAACAGGGAGCAGAACCGAAAGAACAGTACCTGGCCGCTTGAATATCTCATAGGAATGGGTGTAGCCGATAATATTGTCCATGCTGTCGCGGTACACAAGAATTTTAGACAGCCGGGTCTCTATAAAAAGTTTCCGGAGATTTTCGATCGACTCATCAACACTGACCGCAACTATTTCCGTACGGGGAATCATGCAGTCGCGGGCTTTTATTTTTGAGAACCCCATGGCCCGCTTGAAGATCTTCACTTCATTTTCCAGTTCATGCCGTTGAACGTTCAGCGAGGTGCTTTCATGGATAAAATGATCCAGGTCGATCCTTCCGAACACGAGTTTCTTCTGGGGGAATTTAGTTCCGAGAACGAACCGCAGGATGAACCGTGCCAGCCCGTTCGTGATCAGTACAATCGGTGAAAGGATCCAATAGACAATGAAAAGGGGAACGGCAAATAAGGCAAGGATCCGGTTCGGATTGATCCTAAAAAGATTTTTAGGGATAAATTCAGCCGTAACAAGGATTAAAATAGTGGATAGAACCGTTTCAATTAATAAGACAAGCGGTTTGGAATCAATGAAGGACTGGACCCGCGGATCCAGAATTTCCCCCATGAAAATACTGAACACCACCAGGGTGATGCAGTTGCCGACCAGCATGGTGCTGATGTAGGAGTTGGAATTCCGGACAAAAAAAGAAAGGATCTGGGAAGGAAAGATATGCCGTTTGCTGAGCAGTTCGATCCGCAGTTTGTTGGAGGTCAGGTAGGCGATCTCAAGCCCTGAAAAGAAAGCCGACAGGACAAGCATGATAAGAACTATGATCAGCGGCGTAGTCATTTGCGAATACGAATAGAGTACGAATATACGAATGGAAAATGGTTTGCCATTTTCAGTGTGTTTTCCAGTTTGTATAGAACTGTAAACTGTAAACCGGAAACAATAAACTTATTTTACGCGCTCAACGTATTCGCTCGTGCGGGTATCGACGCGGATCTTATCTCCCTGGTTGACGAACAGCGGAACGTTTACCGTTGCGCCTGTTTCAATGGTGGCGGGTTTCATAGCGTTGGTGGCGGTATTTCCTTTCACGCCGGGTTCTGTATGGCTGATCAACACTTCAACAAATGTTGGCGGCTCAGCATAAATAGGCGTGTCGCTTTCAATGCCGATCTTCACTTCCATATTTTCTTTGAGGAACTTCGTGCCTTCACCAAAAAGAATTTTCGGGACATAGATCTGCTCAAAGGTTACCGGGTCCATGCATACCAGTGTTTCTCCTTCCGGGTAGAGGTACTGCATCATTTTATATTCCAGTCGGGCGATCTCCAGTGATTCGCCGGAACGGTAACGCTGGTCAAGCATTTTTCCTGTACGCAGGTTGCGCATTCTCACCTGGACGAACGCGCGTTTATTTCCCGGTGTGCGGTGCTGTAATTCTGTTATCTGGCAGAGGTCTCCATTGTAGCGGATCACGGAGCCGAGGCTGATGTCTTGTGTGGTATCCATTTGATTTTTTTATTTGCTGTTTAAGGGACGCAAAGATAATGAAAGTATAATGCTAATATACGAATTCATACTAATGAAACGAATGATACAAAAATGAAAATAGCGGATTAAAAGGATATTTAAAATTCATTAGTCGTATTTGTATCATTAGTACCATTAGTATATTCGCATTGTTATGGCATTCGGAAAATGGCTCGGTGGAGGATTGGGTTGGGCACTCGGCGGTCCCATAGGCGGAATCATTGGTTTCGCACTCGGTTCCTTGCTGGATGAAAGCGAGGTAACGGTGAAACGGGGAAGAATTACTTCCTCCTCTTCTTATGCAGCAGCCACCGTCAACGATTTTACGGCTTCCCTGCTTGTCCTTTCTGCCGCTGTAATGAAGAGCGATGGCGTAGCCATGAAATCGGAACTGGACTTTGTAAGGCGATTTTTCACCCAGCAGTTTGGCGAAATAAAAGCAAAGGAGGATATGCTCTTGCTGAAAGAGATCCTCAAAAAGGAAATCCCGCTTCAGAACGTCTGCATACAGATAAAACAGTTTATGCCTCTTGCTTCTCGTTTACAGCTGATTCACTATCTCTATGGGCTTTCTAAAGCGGACGGGCATATCCATCCTTCAGAAATTTCAACCATTGAACAGATCGGATATTATCTTGGAATTACTTCTGCTGACATGAATTCCATAAAGGCCATGTATTTCCGTGATGCGGAAAGCGACTACAAAATACTGGAGGTGGAAGCCAGCGCATCAGAAGAAGAGATCAAAAAAGCGTATCGAAGAATGGCGTTGAAATTTCACCCTGATAAAGTGGCGCAGGAAGGTGAGGCCGTGCAGAAAGCTGCAACTGAAAAATTCAAGAAAGTTCAGGAGGCGTATGAGAATATTAAGAAGCGAAGAGGTATTAATTAACGCAGAACGATGCTAAATATACCCATGGATACTCTAATGATGCAAATTGAATACAAATCATTTCCTGTATTCGTATTATTCGTTGCATGGGTATTCATTTGTATATTGGGATTTAATGATTTGAAAGATGTTTATTCTTATTTGTAAATAATAACATGTCAGTAGAGATCCGTGAAGTAAGAATCAAAGCAGACGCAAAGCAGTTTGTAAATCTTCCGTTTGACATTTATAAAGGCAATAAGTACTGGGTTCCGCCATTGAAGGCGGGAGAAATGAAATCGCTTTTTGCGGAAACAAACCCTGCTTTTGATTTTTGTAAAGCAAAATTCTGGATAGCATTTAAGAATGGGAAATGTGTTGGAAGGATAGGCGCAATTATAAACGAAGACTATAACAAAAAGACCGGCGAAAAGATGGCCCGCTTTTCCCGGTTAGAATCTTTTGACGATACAGAAGTGTTCTCAAAATTAATTTCAACAGCAGAAGCCTGGGCGAAAGAAAATGGAACCATCGGCATTCATGGCCCGCTTGGTTTTGCCAACCTGGATACACAGGGTTTGCTGGTGGAAGGTTTTGATCGGCTTCAATCGATCGGTTCGGTGTATCATCACGAATATTATCATAAATGTTTAGAGAAGCTAGGCTATGCAAAGGAAATCGACTGGGTGGAATTCCGTCTGACGTTAGGACTGCAACCCGTTGAGAAAGCAAACCGCGGAGCCGCATTGATCCAGAAACGCTACGGAATAGAAGTACTTCATTTCAAGACGATGGCAGAACTTCTTCCGCATTCAGATACCATTTTCAGGATATTGAACGATGCTTTCAGCGAGTTGCCGTATGTTTCAGCTTTCTCGCCGAGAATGATGGCATTTTATAAGGAGAAATACATCAAACTCCTCAATCCTGAATTTGTGAAAATGGTGAAAATGAAAGGAGAATTGGTTGGTTTCATTGTCGGGCTGCCGAGTTTATCAGAAGCCATGCAAAAGGCAAACGGAAAACTTTTTCCATTTGGTTTTCTGCACATCCTGAAAGCAAGAAAAGGGAAAGAGGTAATGGACCAATTGCTTACAGGTGTAAAAAAAGAAGTGATCTCAACCGGTGCCGGTGTGATTTTAATGGCAGAAATCCAAAAGGAA
>JAHEYJ010000197.1 GCA_023251675.1 Bacteroidota bacterium | reverse complement strand
CTTGCAGGCAATCTTTTCGGCCAGAACAGAATTAACGAGGCGAAGAAGATCTATGAACGTATCGTATCCGAGAACCCTGATTTTTCTCCTGCATGGAGCAATCTTGGATTTATTTATCTTCAAAACGGAAATGCAGCGAAAGCAAAAGAATATTATGAGCAAGCCCTTGCGCTTGATCCGGATTATGAACAGGCGCTGCTTAACAAAGCGGGATTGCTTATTTATGAAAATAAAAACAATGAGGCGCTTATGCTGGTCAGGAAAGTTCTGAAAAAAAATCCTAAAAACGAGCAAGCCATGGCTATTGCAAAGCGACTTAAAAAATAAAACCGGTGAGTAAAAAGAAAAAAAAATCAGTAGTTAAAAAATTTCTTTTGTGGGCGCTCCTGCTAACCGGATTGGCGGCTGGCGCTGTTGCTTACTATTCCTATCAATGGCTGTATCACCCGAATGTGAATTTAGGAGATGAAAAATCAAAAATTATTTTTATTCCTACCGGCTCCAATTATGAAAATGTGCTTCGCATTCTTTCTGACAACAAAATATTGAAAGATGAAAAATCGTTTGACCGTTTTGCTTCAATTAAAAAATATAAAGAGAAAGTTAAACCGGGGCGATACCGGATACTGAATAACATAAGCAATAACGAACTGATCAACCTGCTTCGGGCCGGGTTACAGGAACCGGTGACCGTTACTTTTACAAACCTCCGTACAAAAGAACAACTGGTTTCACGCATATGCAAAAAACTGGAAGCCGATTCTACAGAACTTCTCGCCCTTCTTAATAATGATTCTTATCTTAAAGAAAACTTTGGATTAAAGAGTGAAGCCATTCTCACTCTTTTCATCCCTAACTCTTATGAATTTAAATGGAACACTTCTGCCAGGCAATTTATTGACCGCATGCAAACGGAATACAAAAAATTCTGGAATGAGAGCCGGAAAAATAAAGCCAAAGCAATTAACTTAAGTCAAACACAGGTTTCCGTTCTTGCTTCCATTGTCCAGGCAGAACAGCAGGCTTTTCCGGAAGAACGCCCCGAAATTGCGGGATTATACTTGAACCGTCTGAAAATCGGAATGGCCTTGCAAAGCGATCCAACCGTCATCTATGCACTTGGAGATTTTACAATTAACCGGGTTCTTGACAAGGATAAAGAAATCAATTCGCCATACAATACGTACTTATTTAACGGGCTTCCTCCCGGGCCGATCTATATTCCTGAAATTTCTTCTATTGATGCCGTTCTTAATCCACAGAAAAATGATTATTTATACATGTGTGCCAAAGAAGATCTATCGGGCAAACACAATTTTGCCAAAACGCTTGCAGCGCATAACCGTAATGCACAGAAATACCAGGCAGCGTTAAATAAAGAGAAGGTTTGGAGGTAATTTTTTTATCCAGTTATTACCCCTAAATCATTATTTTTGTCCTACATACAAATCATCATGAATCTGAGAAAAATAATACTGCTTTCGGTCTTCTTTCAGGCTTCCCTTTTATCCTTTTCTCAGGATTCCATTACGATTGCAAAACCAAAATACAATAAAGCTAAGTTTCGCGAATATTTCACCCAGGGAAACCTGATGATGCTGGAAAATTTCAATGACACCGCACTTGCAACCTTTCTTTTATTGCATTCATGGGATCCTGCAAATGCCAATGTGAATTTTAAGATCGGGCAGCTTTATCTTCTTTCTTCGTCCGACAAATCAAAAGCCGTTAATTATCTGGAAGCAGCGGCACCCAAAGCCACCCGCAACTACGTTCCTGATGAACCTTCAGAAAAACGGTGCCCTGAACTTGTCTATTATTTACTTGGGCAGGCGTATCACCTGAACTATCGTTTCGATGAAGCGATTGCCATGTTCGAAAAATTTTCCAAATGTGTTAATATGGCAGACGTAAGAACGGCAAAAGATATTAAACGAAAAATCGCAATATGTAAAACGGCTCAGGAATTCACCAACTCCCCTATTAAATGTACCATTACCAATTTAGGAGATAGCATCAACAGCGATCAGCCGGATTATGGTGCCGTAATTACTGCCGATGAATCCGAATTGTATTTTACTTCCCGCAGATTTAATGCTGAAACAGGCGGAAACGATAACCGCGATTTATATGATAAGTATTATGAAGATATATGGGTTTCCTATAAAAAAGAGAACGGAACCTGGAGCGAAGCAAAACCCGTAAGCACGCATATTAACAGCTGGTATAACGAAGCCGTCATTGGAATTTCAGCTGACGGGCAGCAATTACTGATCTATAAAGACGATAAAGGAGGAAGTATTTTTTACAGCCGGCTGGAAGGAGACCAATGGTCGTATGCCTATATGCTTGGAACAGATCCGGGAGACATTACAGATATTAACACGGCTGCATGGGAACCCAGCGCTTGCTTTGCTCCCGATGGAAACACGCTTTATTTTGTCAGCGACCGGCCGGGTGGTTATGGCGGAAGAGATATTTATAAATGCGTGAAATTACCAACCGGACGTTGGAGCAAAGCCACCAATTTAGGACCTACCATCAACACGGAATACGATGAAGACGCCCCCTTCATGCATCCGGACGGAGTAACGATGTTCTTCAGTTCTAACGGACATAAAACAATGGGCGGCTTTGATATTTTCTTTACCATGCTTGAAGATTCAGGATGGACTCCGCCGCAAAATATGGGCTATCCTATTAATACGACGGACGATGATATTTTTTACGTTATGTCTACGGATGGAAAGCGAGCCTATTTTTCATCGGTACGTCCGGAAGGTATAGGAGAAAAAGATATTTACATGGCAACCATTCCGCAGCGTGTTGTAATCCCTGTAACATTAATGAAAGGATATATTTCCTTTTTAGGAAAGGATTCGCTCCTGTCATTTGTAACGATCACAGCAACCGATATCGAATCCGGAACAACGGTTCAGGAGGTGCATCCCAATACGCGAACTTTAAAATACATCCTTCCCTTGAATCCGGGCCGATCCGGAAAAACATATACGGTACGTTATGAAGCGGATGGATACCGTCCCTATACTGAAATGATCGCTGTAGCCTCTGATGGCGAATACAAAGAGATAGAAAAAAATTATGATTTCAGAAATCTCGGAAGCATTTCTGTTTTCGGAAAGATCACAACAAGGGCCGGGGAACCTGTCGCCGGAGTAAAAATAGCTGTTAAAGATAATAATGCCGGCAAAAAACTCATTGGAGTTTTTGGCCCTAAACCGGATGGAAAATATGCTTTTGACATACCCGGAAAAGGAGGAGAAAGTTATTTAATGACGTATGAAGCGGAAGGCTTTATGCCGATGACTGAAACGCTCGACTTGCAGACTACTTTAACGGATTACGATTTCAAGAAAGATATTGTAATGGAAACTTCTAAAATGAGCGGTACTATATCCGTTAGCGGTTTAGTGACGGATAAAGATAAAATGCCTATAAAGAATTCCAAAATCACAGTCGTAGACAATAAAACTGAAAAAACAGTCGGAACATTTACCCCTAATGAAAAAGGAGCTTATTACTTTAATATAGAAAGAGGAAAAGATTACAATGTTTCTTACGAAGCAGACGGCTATTTATTCCAATCACAGAACATCAATGTTCCTAAAGACAAAACCTATTCTGAGGTCACAAGAGATATTATACTTGGAAAAATAACTAAAGGCGCAAAGATCGTCCTCAACAATATCTTTTTTGACAGCGGCAAATCAAATCTTCGGAAAGAATCAAATGTAGAGCTTGAAAAATTAATCAAACTGCTCAACGATCATTTGACAATGAAAATTGAAATCGGCGGGCATACCGACAACCAGGGAAAGCAGGACGCCAACTTAAAGTTATCTCAGGCGCGAGCGGATGCGGTTGTTCAATACTTGATCATTCACGGGCTTGACCGAACCCGGCTTATTTCCCAGGGATATGGAGACGCACAACCGCTTTCGCCTAACCAGGTAAATGGGAAACCCAATGCGAAAAACATGCAGATGAACCGCAGGGTCGAGTTTAAAATTCTTGAGAATTAATTCTATCCTTTCAGAATGAAAAAAATTTTCGCTAAACTTTGTTTGTCTTTTTTTATCATTTCTTCTTACCCCACGTTTTCCCAGTCCCTATCCAAATCCCAATTCAAGGACTATTTCACACAGGGCAATCTCATGATGCTCGATAATTTTTATGATACGGCGGTACGCACATTCCTTGCGCTGAATAAATTTGATGCCGCCAACGCAAATGTTAATTATAAGATCGGAGTGTGTTATCTTCATCTCCCCGCTCAAAAATTAAAATCCATTCCCTATCTTGAAAATGCAATCAAGCAGACTTCTGGCGAATACCGCGAAGATGAGCCCAATGAAAAAAATGCGCCTGAAGATGCCCTCTATTATTTAGGCCAGGCCTACCATTACGCCTACCGGTTTGACGAAGCGATCGAACAATTCAAAAAATTCCGCGGTATTATCGGGAAATGGAATTTAAACCTTGTCAAAGACGTAGATCATTGGATGGATGTAAGTAAAAACGCAAAAGAACTTATTTTAAAACCGGTCGAGTGTACAATCACTAATCTGGGGGATAGTATCAACAGCGAATTTGCAGATTACAGCCCGGTCATTTCTGCGGATGAATCCATTCTTGCTTTTACTTCGCGAAGATTGGGTACAGGGGGCCCTGACAATAAAACAATTGACGATTTATATTACGAAGATATTTGGGTGAGTAACCGCGGTGAATACGGAACCTGGAGAAAGTCAAAAAGCATCAGCAAGACGATCAACACCGATGGCAATGAAGCTACCATTGGAATGTCGGCTGACGGGCAGCAGCTTTATGTATACAGTGATGATAACGGGGATGGGAATATTTATATCAGTAAACTCGATGGTGATTACTGGAATGCACCCTATAAAATTGATGCCAGCAATATTAACAGCACAAAATGGGAACCCAGTGCTTGTATAAGCGCTGACGGAAATACTATGTATTTTGTGAGCGACCGCCCGGGAGGTTACGGAGGAAGAGATATTTACCAATGTCACCGGCTGCCTAACAGAAACTGGAGCGAACCTGAAAATTTAGGGCCTACGATCAACACTTCATATGATGAAGATGCCCCTTTTATTCATCCGGACGGAGTTACTTTTTTCTTTAGTTCTACCGGGCATTATTCGATGGGAGGATTTGATATTTTCTATTCTACAAAAGTTGCCAATAATATTTGGACTAACCCGGTAAATATGGGCTACCCGATCAACACAACGGATGACGATATTTATTTTGTAACCTCTTCTGACGGACGGCGTGCTTATTATGCTTCTTTCCGTCCGAATGGCAAGGGTGAAAAAGATATATACATGGTAAGTATGCCCAAACCATTTGTAAAAACGGTTGCCATTCTTGTCGGATGGCTGAAAAACAGGGATGGCTCGCCTATTCCTCCCAATTCAACAGTAACCGTAAAATCTTCAAAAGGAGAAAGCACAGCATCCAAAGCAAATGAAGCTTCCGGTAAATTCGTTCAATCTTTATTTCCAGGGCAGGATTATGAAATAACAATTGAAGCAAATGGCAATAAGGTATTTAATGATAAATTCTTTCTTCCCATGGATAGTTCGTACCTGAATCTGGGGAGAGGATTTTTTCAGCGTACTATTTATTTAGGAGATACAACCCGATGGTTTTCATTGAATAAGGTAACCGATACTTCCTCCGCTATTT
>JAHEYJ010000196.1 GCA_023251675.1 Bacteroidota bacterium | reverse complement strand
CGGATACATTATTACTGGTAGAACAAAAAGTTTTGGCATGGCGTCATCAAATGTGTATTTGATCAAAACAAATTCAATTGGTGATACTCTTTGGACAAAATCTATCAGCGGAGTAAATACGGCAGGTGCAATAGGGAATTCTATACATCAAATAACAGATAATGGATACATTATTACAGGCCTGCATAGCCCCAATACTAGCCCGTTTTACAACGACGCTTATTTAGTCAAAACCAATTCAAATGGCGATACGCTATGGACAAAGGCTTTTGGAGGTGCTCAAGATGAAGAAGGTTTTTGTGTGCAGCAAACAAGCGACAAAGGATATGTTTTAGTTGGCAGTACAGATAGTTATGGTCCCTCTCTAACTAATGTGTATTTAGTTAAAACCGATTCTATGGGAAATACAAATACTTACGATGGAATTATTGAGCAGCAGCATAAAAAGTTTCAGATAAAAATTTACCCCAACCCATTTACAACACAGGCGCATTTGAATTTGCCGGAGGAGATTAATTTATCTGGCCAACCGGAGTTAATTATTTATGATCTATATGGCAATGAGGTAAGCCGGTGGGCAGTTAGCTCTCGCAAAGCAACAATTGAAAAAGGTAATTTAAACGCAGGCATGTATTTCTGCAATATAGTTGTGAGTAACATGGTAATAGCAACGGGTAAGTTTATAATACAATAAGCCCCCGCCCTGCCTACCGCAGGCAGGCCTAAAGGGAGACGAAAAAAAATATGCTGAATAAACGGTTCTATAAAAGCAATAACACATTTGCCTTTACTCCCTTTAGGGTTGGGGCAAAATAATTAGCAATCATTCAAAAAAAATAAAATGAGAATAATAACCTTATCTGTTACTTTCCTGCTTTGCGTTTCTTTAACGCACGCCCAGCAAAGAAAAATTGAGAAAACCATTACCAGCAACTCGTTTGGTTCGTTTGGCGCAGCTAAAACCAGTGCGGGTGCAAAAGAAAGAAAATCAATTCCTGTTGATTTCAAACAATCAAAACAAATAACTCCTGACGGGGGCAAATCTACGCTGGTCAGGTTCAGTTCAAAAACGCCAAAAACCCCTAATGAAGAGACTCCCAAAAGAAAACTAAACAGCAATGCTACTATATTGGTTTACCCCAACCCTACAAACGGAGAAATGACCATTAAATATTTTATCCCTCAAAATGAGGAAGCGGAGTTTGCCATTTATGATCTTACCGGTAAAAAAGTGGCAACGCATCAATTAACAGGTGAAAGAAATCAATTAATTGTTTCAGAAAAGGATTTGTTTGAGGGCATTTACTTCTACAATGTTATTTCAAATGGCCAGATTGTCAAGCAGGATAAGATTGTGATTATTAAATAAGGTCAATGTAATTATTTTCCAACGGCCGCTGCCTTATCCTTCCTCCTGAATATCCAAACATTATTTTGATACTTCGGATTGCGCTGCGCATCGGCATTCCAGTAATAGCTGCTCGGGCCCTGGTCGGGGATATCCACCAAACCAACTACATTATAATTTTCTGAAGCGTATTTGTTGTACCATTCAAAGATCCGCTTCGGAGATTTTTCTTTGGTAAGCCACGAGAACGGAACATTGCAGAACACGAGAAACAACGGTTTGTTCTTTTCTATCTCCGAGATCATTTCTTCCTGCATCTTCAAGTTGTATTCATGGATCTCCATTAACCCGTACGTATATATATGTCCGGTTGCTGATCTCCGGTTCGCATAGAAAGCGATCTGCGGCTCAGAACCCAGCACCGCAATTTTGTCGGTATCAGAGGAGTTGGCTTTTATATACTTGGCGATCTCCACAGACTCAACAAAAGGATTGGTACTGTACCTCCATTTGCATATCCCTACCGGATCGGTAGTTGAATAATAGAATTTGGATTTTGATGTAACATCATTGTAGAAAAAAATAAAAACGAGCAGCGGCAGTAAAACACCGATCAGTTTGATATTGATCTTACCGGAGATCCATCTTCCTACATAGTCTATAGCAATAGAGGCTAAAAGTGCAGCAGCGGGAAGCACGACAATAAAATAATGCTGCCTGAAATAAAATCCCGGCGTAGTTGCCAACGCGGCAAATACAGCAAAAAAAATGGCAAGTACTTTTTGTTTAATTGAAAACGAAGGAAGAAGTACGATCACCGCACCGGCAATTGATAATATCCATATCCATTTAAATTCATCCCAGATCGGCGAGAAGGTCATTCCTAACAGTTCTTTTCCGGCTGACCAGGGAACATCGGAAGCATATTTACTGGCGTACTGAACGGTCCAGAACCAGAACTTATCGAACGTTCCGGATGCAAGCATCAGCAACACAACTAAAATGTAAGGAACAAAAACGCCGGCAGAGAATATGGCTGTCTTGCCGATCAGTTTCATCCATTGAATGGGCTTATTAAGTAAACCAAATACTACAAACAAAATCCCGCCAAAAAGAATAAAATACACCGCCTGCTGCTTCATCAGGAAGGCCATCCCGAACATGGCTCCGGCCAGGAAAGCGAACAAGGTTGTTTGCTTCTCTTCATAAATGGAAAAGAAAAATAAACCCAAAGCGACATAGAACACAGCGAAGTGAGTTGCATGGGCGGCAAAACCAAGTACATTGAATGTGATCGCCATCAGTCCGTATAAAGCAGCAGTAAGAATACCGGTCATCGGGTTAAAAAACTTTTTAAGAGCACTGAAGAGGAGGAGCATCGAACCGGCGTTCATGATAAGCAGCCCGATATGGATCCCTCTATAGGTTTCTCCGAAGATCGCCATAATGAGCGCATACATATAGTATATGCCCGGAAGTTTCATATTGTAGGCTTCACTGTATGGAGGAATTCCTTTTAAGATCAAATGGCCGAAATAAGCATACTCACCTTCGTCCCGTTCCAATGGCATGCCTACAAGGCGCCAGCGTACATTGGAAATAACTAAAACAACAATGGCAAGAAGGATATAATAAAAGTTCCTGCTTTCAATGAACTCAGAGAAATTAAATGAGGAGTCCTTCTTCTTCCCAGCGTTAATGAACGCTGCGCCGGGTGATGGCTGAGATTTTTTCTTTTTACTCTTGCTCACAACTCTGATATTCGTAATTCGTCCCGATACCTGCCGACAGGCAGAGCTATCGGGATTCGTAATTCGTAGTGTTGTGCAAACTTAGCAGATATTTTTGCCATTGATTACATTAATTTTCATTAACTCAATTTATATTAATTAGTGTCATTAGAGGCGATATTTTTAGTTTTGCATAATTCCCCGATGAAAAGAATTATTACCATACTGCCCGTACTGATCTCCTTTGCCTCGATCGGGCAGGATTCCCTTTCTACAAAAAAACTTTTTATAAACCTGAGCGGCCATTACGGCTTTATTATTCCGCATCACAAGAACATGGAGTACCTTATCAAAAGGCATGTCTTTGCCGGCGAACTTGATTATGTTTTTCAGACCAACGGAGAAAAAAGATGGGAAAAAATTTATAATCATCCGGAGAAAGGATTGGGGTTTTATTGTGCCGACCTGGGAAATCCGGACCAGCTGGGGGAAGCCTTGGGGTTATTTCCATTCATCAACCTTCAGCTTAATAGCAGCAAAAAATTCAAACTTTGCTTCCGGGTCGGTGATGGGCTGGGTATTGTTACAAAACCTTATAACCGAATCAAGAATCATAAAAACAATATCAACGGGTCCATGCTCAATACGTTTATCAGCCTCCGGTTAAATTCTGTTTTTTATCCCTGGAAAAATATAAGAATGGAAACCGGAATTGGACTCACGCATCTTTCCAATGGCGCCTATGCGACTCCTAATCTCGGGATCAACATTCCTACTATTAACATAGGGCTAAGTGTATTTCAAAAAAACCTGGCTCCTGCAGGAAAAACCGCTCCGGCAGATACGGCTAATAAAAATAACTCCAGGAAATATTTCATCATGGCAGTCGTCGCTGCCGGCCCAAATCAAAACAGCCCTCCAGGGGGCAAAACGTACGGCGCTTACACGTTTTATACGGGTGTATGGAGATCAGCAGGAGAGAAATCCCGTTTTTGTTTAGGCACCGATGCTTTCTATGAATTCTCAAATATATATTATGCAATTAATGACACACTTTATGATACCAGTAAAAAAATAAATACGCTGCAATTGGGCACACGGCTTGGATACGAACTGGTAATCGGAAAAGTGTCTCTTCCGGTAGAAATGGGATACTATTGGTTTTCTAAGATCACCACCATCGGCCACTTTTATCATCGAATAGGAATACGTTATCAGGTATCAAAACACATCATGATCAACTACTCCCTTAGAACCCACTGGGTAACTGCTGAAAATCTTGAAATAGGTCTGGGATATAAATTTTAAAAAATCCTGATACTGCTGAAATTAGTATTGGGTCTTTCATTGAAACTTTTTATCTTCGTGCTCTCAATTATTTTTTTTGAAAAAACTTACATTCTTTATATTCATTCTGGCTGCCATAACCGGCTCTACCTGCAAAAAGGAGAACCGGTTTGATTTAATTAAAAGAACCGGGAAACGAATAACAGAAACCCGCATCCTCCCTTCCTTCAAATCGATTTTTTTAAAAGACAACATTGACTTATATTTATCTCAAGGTCCCATCCAGGAAATTAAAGTTGATGCCGGAGAGAACCTGATTCCATTAATAAAAATGGAGGTGAATGCCGATAATGAATTGCACATCTGGAATGAAAACAGGTGTAACTGGGCAAGAAGTTATAAAAAGGGAAACATCAGCGTCTACATCACAGCTCCGTCTTTTTCTACAATCAAACATTGGGGAAGCGGTTTGATAAAAAGCCTTAACACAATTACTGAAGACACGCTGACAATCCAAACGCACGAGTCCGGAGATTTAGAAATGACTATTAATACAACGATCGTTTATGCAGCAAATACGGGCAGTTCAGATATCACACTTCATGGCAAAAGCAAATTAATGGGAAATTACCATAACGGGGCAGGATATAACAGATGCGAAGACCTTCAGGCCGACATCATTTGGATCACTTCCGAGGCATCAGGCAATGATTACTATTATCCTTTGCATGAATTGGGCGTTACGATTAATTGGGAGGGAGATGTTTATTATAAAGGAAATCCGACTGTGAATGAAACGGTAAGCGGGAAAGGAAAATTAATCAAACTTAACTGAAATGCTGCGCAGCTTGTTATATTTTATTAAACTGGTCAGCTATTGGCTCCTTTTTTTTACGCTTTACAGGATTATTTTCCTGCTGGTATATCCCAGCAAAACACCTGTCGGTAAATTTTATGAATCACTTAAAATTTTTTACTATTCGCTGCGCCTCGACTTTGCCACCATCGCGTACCTGATCACGATCCCCCTCATTTTATGGGCGTTTCAACAATTCATGAAAAGCAATCTTTTAAACCGCATCAATCATTTTTACAACCTTTTTATGATCTCTGTGATCACCCTGCTTTGCATCTCGAACATTGCCATGTACGGTGAATGGAATTCCCTCATCAGTTTTAACACCCTTTATTACCTCGTTTCTCCCGCTAAAGTGTTTCCCTACATGACCACGCTTGAATTGATCGGCGTCTGCCTGGGTGTTGCGGTCATCATCTCCGTTTTTGTTCTGTTGTTCCGGGTGCTGATCCTTATGGTAATACCCTACTCTACCGGAAAAATACTTTATAAAATAATTATCTTGCCTGTCATTTTC
>JAHEYJ010000195.1 GCA_023251675.1 Bacteroidota bacterium | reverse complement strand
ATCAAGTTTCCATTGCTCTGTATCGAGTGCAATTATTTTCCCCTTATTTTTCAAAAGGGCAGCGAGATGAAGCGTTTTGCCGCCGGCACCTGCACAGGCGTCGATCACGCGCAGGCCTTCTTTCAGGTCGAGGAAAGGAGCGACTAACTGAGAAGAGGCATCCTGTACTTCAAACAATCCTTCCTTAAAGAAAGGAGTGCTGAAAATATTTTTTCTTTTTAACAGGATCAGTGCATCCGGATAGGTTGATAAAATTTCGGTTTTAATTTCAGCTGCGTCTAATCGCTTCTGTAATTCCTCCCTGGAAGTTTTCAGAGTATTAACGCGCAGAACAACTTTTGCTTCCTGATTTAATGAAGTCAGTTCTTGTTCCCATCTTTCAACGCCCAGTTCCTGCAGGCCTAACTCATCCATCCAGTCAGGAATTGATTCACGGATCTTCCGGACCCGTTTTGCTTCTTCCATATTTTTCATAATGGCTTCATCGGAAGCAAGCCCTTTCAGTATGCAATAAACCGAAAATATTTTTTGAAAATCTTTTTCTGAGGAAGCAGGTAATGCGTGGGCAAGCAATCGGAACCATCTGACAATATCATAAACCGTTTCAGCAATAAATCGCCGGTCGCGGCCGCCCCATTTGGGATTGCTCTTCAGCACACGTTCAATGACCTTGTCGGCATATTTATTTTCCTCAAAGATCTCACGCAGAGAATGAATAATGCCACTTACAACATTTGGGTGCAGTTTCATGATGCAATAGTAGTTGTAATCTTTCTACTAAGGAGTAGAAACCCCAAAATCAATTAACTTTAACTCTTATTCAAACAAATGCCAAGGGTACTGCGCATCATTAACAGATTTAATTTAGGAGGGCCTACCTATAATGCGGCCTATCTGACCAAATACCTGTCTCCTGAATTTGAGACAATGCTGGTTGGCGGTATGAAAGATGAATCAGAGGAAAGTTCGGAATTTGTTCTGAAAAATCTGGGTTTGGACTATACGGTAATACCTGAAATGAAACGAAGCATTCATCCGGTGAATGATTGGTCGGCTTACAACAGATTAAAAAAAATAATCTGTCAGTTCAGGCCGGATATTGTTCATACGCACGCAGCAAAAGCAGGAGCGCTGGGACGACGAGCTGCTTTTTCCTGCAAGGTGCCGGTAACTGTTCACACATTTCACGGGCATGTTTTTCACTCTTACTTTAACAGTCTTCAAACGTTTATAGTAAAAAAAATTGAGAGGGGCCTTGCCCGGAAAACATCGGCCATTATTGCTATCAGTGAAAAGCAAAAAAAAGAACTGGTGGAAGAACATGGAATTGCTTTTGCTGAAAAAGTGCATGTTATTCCTTTGGGTTTTGATCTGTCCAGATTCCGGGAAAAGAAGGAGGAGAAAAGAAAAATTTTCAGAGAAAAATATTTACTGAAAAATGAAATAGCGATCGGAATTATCGGGAGACTGGTGCCGGTTAAAAATCATTTGTTTTTCCTGGAAGCGATTAAGCATATCCGGGAGAGATCCAACGTAAGAATAAAAGCATTTATTGTCGGAGACGGGGAAAGCAGAGCCTTGCTTCAGGAAAGATCATCCGCATTGGGAATGAATGATTGTGTCGTGTTTACTTCCTGGGAAACAGAGATCGAAAAGGTATACCCCGGGCTGGATATTGTTTGTCTTACTTCCTTTAATGAAGGAACACCCGTCAGCCTGATAGAAGCGCAAGCTGCCGGCATACCGGTTGTTTCAACAAATGTAGGAGGGATAGAAAATGCGGTAATTCCCGGTAAAACAGCTTATCTTTCGGAAGTAGGGGATTTAACTTCATTCTGTAAAAATCTGATCTTTCTGATGGAGAATGATGTACTTAGAAATGAAATGTCTAAAGATGGATACAATTTCGTAAAAGACAGGTTTAGTTATTTTCGCCTTTCTGAAGAGACAGGAGCTTTATATCGGCGTTTATTAGCAAGCTCAATTCCCTAGTTTTTAATAACTTTGCCATTCTGAAAAAAAGAACCTATGAAAAGATTTTTTTTATTCTTTCTGATTCTTTCTGCGGGTTTGCTGTTATTGAACGGATGCAGATCCCTGAACCCGAGCGTAATGCTGAAAACCCCGAAAGATTATAAATACACCGCTTTCCCTACTACACCAAAGTTGGAATATCAGATTGCTCCTAACGATGAGTTGTCTTTTAGTATTTACTCAAATGATGGGTTTAAGCTAATTGATATTTCTACTTTAAATGCAGAGGGTGGCCGAACAGCGACTAGAGCTATTTTGCCTTTTCAGGTCGAGTTTGACGGAACGGTAAAGCTTCCTCTATTAGGAAGAACCAAGCTGCAGGGATTGACTGTCCGTGAAGCAGAAAATTTATTGGAAGAAAAATATTCATCTTTTTACAATAAACCGTATGTCTTAATGCAAATATCCAATAGGAGGGTAATCGTGTTCCCTGGCTCTGGAGATGGTACGGCAAGAGTGGTCAAATTAGCAAATGAGAACACAACCTTGATGGAGGCACTGGCAGACGCCGGCGGTATTGCGCATTATGGTAAAGCCTACAAGGTAAAACTGATTAGGGGCGATTTGAAAAACCCTCAGGTCTATTTAATCGATCTATCTACTATTGACGGAATCAAGAATGCTGATCTCGTATTACAAGCAAATGATATTATTTATATTGAACCTCAATTAAGAATAAGCAGGGATATAATGGCTGAAGTGCTGCCTTATTTATCCTTCATATCTACAGTGATTGTTTTTCTTGCATTCATGAAAACGAGAACTAAAATCTAATTTATTTCAGAAGAATGCTTACAGATAATTTCAGCTCGAAAGCAGATTCCTTTTCCCAATACAAAGACCGCGTAGCTAATTTAAGCAGTGATTTCGAATTTGGATTGTTCTTTTTTCTTCTCAGAAAAAACATCTTTCTGATACTTCTTTTTTTTACTATCGCCATTGGAGTCGCATTTCTTTATTTAAGATATACTCCCCAGGTCTTTGAATCGAAAACCGTATTGCAGATCAATAATGAAAACGAAGCCAGCAGGATATTAAATGTTCAGACGGTTAATGAAGGGCAAAACGATATTGCGAAATCAATAGAGTTGCTTCGTTCAAAGGTTTTTTTCAAAAGGGTGCTTTCTTCCCTTCCTCTTCGCTTAACGTATTTTGCCGAAGGAACCTTTCGGGAGAATGAACATTATAAAATAAATTCATTTTATGCTGAAGCACTTGTAAAATCTTCTTCTATTTATGGAGTAAAAGTATATGTCCATTTTGACAGTGAGCATTCAGGTGTGATAAAATACAATACGGGGGAGAAACCGCACACGTATACATTTACTCCGGGTGTATTACTCAACACTCCCGAAATGGATGTTAAAATCACACTTTCAAATTATTCAGATATTCAAAATCAACAGAGTATTGTTAAGGAGAACAGTTATTATTTTGTAGTAAATGATCTGGAGGCTCTTGCAAGTGAATATTTCTCTCGCCTTAATGTTCGTTTGCTGAATGAGGCAGCCCGAACGATTGAAATTTCCTTTTCTGATAACAATGCAAATAAAACCGTTGATATCGTTACCGCAATGGCCTCCCAGTTTATTGATTACGACATAGAAAAAAAAGGAGAGAGTTCCAAAAAAGTACTATCGTTTCTTGATGAGCAATTGAGTATTGTATATGAACGCCTGAGGAATGCTGAAACATCAATTTTCTCATTTAAAAAAGACAATAAAGTCAATGATTCAAAGAGTTTTGGCGATGCCGGTGCCATGCGGCTAAACGCCCTTGAAGATGATTTGGTTTCTCTTGAATTGAAACAGAATGTGCTAACAGAAGTAGAGAAGAGCATTGATGAAAAGAAGGATGTGGACACCTATCAATTGATTTCCCTTCTTTCGGGTGCGGACATTGAAAGTTCGCTTAGTGGGCAGATTGCTTCTCTTCAGAATATATTAAGAACAAAAGAAGAACTGTTGTATGAAGTTACGCCTACCAGTGAAAAAATAAAATCGATTGAGTTTCAGATTGGTGTTCAGAAGAAACTTTTAGTTGAAAGCATCCGTTCTATTAAAGATAAGTTACAGGTAAGGAGGGAGAATATGGAGAAAAAAGTAAAAGAGCTTGAAGCGCAATTTTACAGCATCCCTTCAGAAGAAGTAGAATATTCCCGTTTACAGCGGTTATTCAGTATTAATGAGAAATTTTATAATCTTCTTCTTGAGAAAAAAACTGAATATTCAATTTCTGAAGCAGGAAATGTATCGCAGCACATCGTATTGGATAACGCATCAATACCTAAAACACCTGTATCGCCTCAGAAATCCATTGTTATGTTATCGGCTCTTTTGACCGCTCTCCTTTTTTCATTACTCCTTACGTTTGCGCGTTATATTACTTACAATGAAGTGAATTCAGTAAATGATATTAATAAACTTACAAGCGCTGCCATATCTGTACTCGGCATTGTACCCCGATATAAAAAAGATATCCCGGTATCGCAATTGTTGGTCGACAAGAATCCAAAATCGTTAATAGCAGAAGCCTTCCGTTCTATCCGAACCAATCTGCAGTTTATTTCAAACGAACCCGGGCCAAAAACAGCAGCGGTAACATCTACTGTTTCAGGTGAAGGAAAAACTTTTGTCGCGATTAATCTTGCAGGGATAGTAGCTTATTCAGGCAAAAAGGTCATTGTGATTGACTTGGATATGAGAAAACCAAAAATTCATATGGGTTTTGGAGCTGAGAATATTAACGGAATGAGTACGCTGCTGATTGGCAAGGACTCGCTTGAAAATTGCATTCAGAAAAGCACTTTTGAAAATCTTGATTTTATAACTGCAGGCCCTATACCGCCCAATCCCTCTGAACTTATTATCAGTGAAAAGATGAATCAAATAGTTGAATTTTTAAAAACAAAATATGATTTTATTGTTCTGGATACACCGCCTGTTGGGCTTGTGACGGATGGAGTGGCCATTATTCAGAAAGTGGACTATCCTATTTATATTTTCCGTGCTGAATATTCCAAACGAAATTATATACAAAATGTTGACCGCCTATACAACGAAAACCATATCAAGCATATATCCGTAGTGCTTAATGGAGTGGATATTGACCGCAAAGCCTATGGATACAATTACGGTTACGGCTACGGCTACGGATACGGATATGGACAAGGTTACGGTTATTATGATGACAGAGTAGTGAAGAAAAAGAAAAAATCATTTTTCAGTAAATTTGTTTCTTGATCACGTATGCTAATTTCATCAACCAAGCTAGAGGGGGTGCTGGTGGTGCAGCCCACCGTATTCAAAGATGCCAGAGGTTATTTTTTTGAATCTTACAACAAGAATGTTTTCTTTAATAACGGAATTACTACGGAATTTCTTCAAGACAATGAATCGCTTTCACAAAAGGGCGTATTAAGAGGACTGCATTTCCAGAATCCCCCTCATGCCCAGGCAAAGTTAGTTCGAGTGATCCAGGGAGCTGTTCTTGATGTCGCAGTTGATATCCGCAAGAAATCGCCTACTTACGGAAAATATTATTCAATAAAATTATCCGCTGAAAATAAAACGATGCTGTATATTCCGGAAGGTTTCGCTCACGGATTTTTGGTGCTGGAAGATAATACCATTTTTTCTTAAAAATGTTCACGTACTTATAATAAAGAATCAGAATCAGGAATTCTTTGGTGTGATACAGATATAGCTAT
>JAHEYJ010000049.1 GCA_023251675.1 Bacteroidota bacterium | reverse complement strand
GATGACAGTACCTGCATCAGCATAAATAGATGTCCCTCCATTATAAAGCACGGTTTGAGCAAGTAATAATGAAGGAAGAAAAAAAATAACTGAAGTAATATGCAATGTTCTATTCATGTGTGATGATCGAAGCGTAAAGATAGGAAATATTTTGTTTTCCAAAAAAAATTAAAGGGGAATATTCCCGTGTTTTTTTCTGGGAAGTTTGTCCGCTTTATTTTCAAGCATTTTAAAGGCAGTGATCAGTTTCTCCCGGGTTTGTTCCGGAAGGATCACTTCGTCCACATAACCTCGTTCAGCAGCACGGTAAGGATTGGCAAAGTGCTCAATGTATTCTTCTTCCTTCTTTTTCAGGTCTTTTTCTCCTTTAAAAATAATTTCAACGGCTCCTTTTGCACCCATCACGGCAATCTCTGCCGATGGCCATGCATAATTCATGTCGGCGCCAATGTGTTTGGAGTTCATTACATCGTAAGCCCCGCCATATGCTTTGCGGGTGATAACGGTCACGCGCGGCACCGTGGCTTCACAGAATGCATAAAGCAACTTGGCTCCGTTAGTGATGATGGCGTTCCATTCCTGATCGGTACCTGGAAGAAATCCGGGTACATCTTCAAATACAAGCAACGGAATATTGAAGCAGTCACAGAAACGGACGAACCGTGCTCCTTTCTGAGATGAATGAATATCCAGCACTCCTGCAAGGAAAGCCGGCTGGTTTGCTACTATTCCTATGCTTCTTCCTCCCAGTCGGGCAAAGCCAACGACAATGTTCTCCGCAAAGTTCTTATGCACTTCGAAAAAAGATTCAGCATCCACTACTCCGCCGATCACATCGCGCATCTCGTATGGCTGATTCGGATTTTCGGGAATAACGGTATTCAGGATTTTGGAATTGGGATTCTGAAATGCTGGAGCAACCGGAACATCATCTTCGCAGTTCTGAGGCATGTAGCTCAACAGTTTCTTTATATGGTTGATGCATTCGATCTCATTGGCACAGGAGAAATGAGTCACTCCTGATTTTGTTGAATGCGCCGACGCTCCTCCCAGTTCTTCAGAAGTTACTTCTTCATGTGTTACCGTTTTCACTACGTTAGGACCCGTGACAAACATATAGGAAGTATTTTCCACCATCAGAATAAAATCAGTGATAGCCGGAGAATACACAGCACCGCCTGCACAAGGGCCCATCACGGCAGAGATCTGCGGGATCACACCTGAAGCAAGGGTATTGCGGTAAAAAATATCTGCATAGCCGCCCAGCGATACAACGCCTTCCTGAATGCGTGCTCCGCCCGAATCGTTAAGACCTATGACCGGTGCGCCATTTTTCATTGCCAGATCCATAATGCGGCAGATCTTTTCGGCATGCGCTTCAGAAAGAGAACCTCCGAACACGGTAAAGTCCTGCGCGAAAACATACACCAAACGGCCATGCACGGTTCCATAGCCTGTGATCACTCCATCGCCTAAATATTTTTCTTTTTCAAGGCCAAATTCAACAGAGCGATGGGTAACGAACATTCCGATCTCTTCAAAACTTCCTTCATCCAATAGAAAATGAACCCGTTCACGTGCGGTGAGTTTTCCTTTCTTGTGCTGGGATTCAATTCGTTTTTCTCCTCCGCCTAATTTTGCTTCGGATTTTTTTTTATCGAGTTCTGTTATTTTCTTTTTCACGGAAGTATGGTTAAAACACTGCTTGCCGCAGGCAGACAAACCTACGAATTTTAGAAGAATAAAAGATAAGGAATGCGGTTTTACCTGATCACGATTTTCTTCTCCAGCATTTTATCTTCGCTTGATGCTGAGATCATGTAAACACCGGGAGCAAGCAAGCCGGAAAGTTCCAGCGGCTGAACAGAATTATCGCTATCCGGTAATATTTCTTTTGAATAAAGTTCGCTTCCCAGCACATTCCGGATGATCAGCAAAACTTTTTTTCCTTTGCCTCCGCTGACCGATACATTAATATTGCCCGATGAAGGAGAGGGAAAGACACTAAGGCCATCCGTTCCGTTCAAATATATTGAAATGATATTGCTATACGAAAACAATCCATTCAAGTCGGTCTGTTTAAGGCGATAATAAGAAAGGCCGCTGATCGGTTCGGCATCCACCGATTCATAATTCCGAATGGTTGAACTGTTGCCTGCTCCATCGATCGTATTTACCGTTTCGAAAAGCTTTCCATTTTCAGAACGTTCAATAGTAAAAAAATCATTGTTCTTTTCGGATGCCGTGCTCCATTTCAGATCTACTTGCCGGCTGTTGATTTGAGCGGTGAAATTTATAAGTTCAACAGGTAAAGCGTAGCAAGGCGTGGGATTACACAGATTACCTGTTTCTCCGAATACGGTTCCGGTATTACCTACGTGAACACCCGAGTTACTAAAATAGATATTGCCAGAACCGGAGATCGTTGCATTATTATCAAATGTATTGGTAACATTCATTAAGCCGTTTATTAATACATGATTATTCCCCGTTGTATTTGTAAATGTGCCAACTTTTAAAGTCCCGCCGTTATTAACCGTAAGAACAAAAGAAGTGTTAGTCAGCGTAAGCGTCGTGACATTTAACTGCCCTCCGCTTTCAACCGTAATTGAACCCGCATTATTAATGGTTAAAGTAGTTGCAGTAATCGTGTACCCTGAACATATTGTAACCTGGTCTGCACCGCCCGTACTGGGCGCCGTTGATGCATCTTGAGGACCGCCACAGGAAGTATTCGACCATTTAGATGCCGTACCCCAGCTTCCACTGGCAACTGTATAAAAAATTGCAGAAAAACCTTTTTCAGCAATGCCAAAAAAGAAAATACTGATAGTAAATAGTAGAAATGTTTGCTTCATATAAAAAAACTATTTCCCGGAAACGCCTCGACAAAAATAAGTATGCGATTTTTTAATATACAATAATATAACATAACACCATAGGCTGAATAAAAAATACCATATTTATATTGACAGTCCTATTGTATAAATCAAGAAAATTTATTCGGACCTCATTAAAATGTAAAAATTTACAAAAAATTAAAAATCCAACTTGTAATAGAACAAGGGCAAGAAACCAAGCTGATAATTCTCTTTTACGACATCCGTCGGGTCTTTCGGGTTTGGAACATAGCTAAGAGACAGCACATTTTTTGTACTGAGTACATTCACCAGGTCCAGTCCAAGTTCATGGGTCACTTTTTTCCGGTTGGCGCGGAAGCCAAGTTTTACATCCCACCGGAAATAATTTTTAAAACGCTGCTTGTTCCGAAGAGAATCGATCCCGACAATTTCACTGGCAGCAGCGGAAGCAAGCGTATCGGCGGGCGTATATCGCCTTCCCCCGGCATAGGTAATTTTTGTTCCGGTGGTAAGAACAGAATTTTTATTGCTGCCAAGCCTGAACTCTTTGGCAAGCAACCCGTTCACGGCAAAGTTTCCGTTGAAATCCGTATTGCGGTCAAAGCCATCGCTTCCTTTGTATTTGGAATCAAAGACAGAACCGGTGATCATAAAAAAGAAATCTTTGCTGAAAAACTTTTCGATGGTCAGTTCCACCCCCACGTTCTGCCCGTTGCCTTTGTTGGTGAGCGTGTCGGGAAAGAACCGGTCATATCCGGAACCCTGGTTCAGAAGGGAGAACGAGGAAGGATGAATATCCACCGGCACATCATATAAATACTGGTAATACGCTTCTGCTTTTAAACGAAGGTTCTGTGAAACCGCCCAATCGTACGTGACCACATTGTGAACACTTCGCGTGAACCCTAAATTTTTGTTGTGCCAAACGTAATGTCCGGCTGCATCGATTAAATGGGTAAAGTAAATATAGGTTGGCTGCATTTGGCTGTGCATGCCCACACCGGCACTTAATGTCTGATTTTTTTTCAGGTCCCATTTCATTCCTGCCCTGGGTTCTATGGAAGAACTTCCGTTCACTTCAAAATACTGAGAATGAAGTCCGGCTGTGAAAACCAACCGGTCGCTGTACTTGATCCTGTATTGGATAAATCCCTGCAGCAAGGCGGTTCCGCTTTTGTAATCATCTCTCGTTTTAAAACTGCCCGTACTCTGAACCCGAACGCTGTCCACAAGGTCAAAGTTGTAATAATTCACCATGACGCCTGTTTTGAAACTGGCTTTGGAAGAAAACTTCCTGTTCAATGTGAGGTTCAGAGAAGATTTCTGTTCAATGTACTGGTAACCCATTTGAGGGATCATGCCGGTGATCGAAAAACTGGAATCCCGGACAACCAGGATATGATGGGCATGTGATTCGCTTATGGAATGCGCAGCCACTATTTTTATGAATGTCTTTTCATTCAATGACTTTGTATACACCGCTCCACCTACCTTCATGGAAGAACCGAAATACTGGTCGCGGTCATTGTCGCCATAGAGGTCTTCTGAGGGTTCTTTGTAGGTGCTTACGAGGATGTTCACGCTGCTTTTGCCGCCTATGCCGAACAGCGAGAAATTACTTCCTTTCTTTCCCGGGAAATTCAATTTAAACGCTCCGTCCTGGTAGCTGGGAACTGCATCGGTTCCGATTTTAATATGCAAAGCGTCAAATAGTTTTAAAGTCGAATAACGGTAAGAAAGAAGATAGGATGAGCCCGAGTATTTTGAAAGCGGTCCCTCTGCAGCGATCTCTGTTCCTAAAAACCCGAACTGGCCGGTGAATTCGTGCTTCTCATTATTTCCGTTCCGCATTTTCAGATCGAACACGCCGGCATTACAGTTGCCATATTCAGCCGGAAAGGCTCCGGTATAAAATTCCGAGTTCTCCAGCGTTTTGCTGTTGATGATGCTCACCGGGCCGCCGGTACTTCCGGCAATGGCGAAATGATTGGGATTGGGAATATCCACTCCCTCAAGGCGCCACAATAATCCCATAGGAGAATTCCCGCGGATCACAATATCATTTCGTGAATCATCCGATCCCTGAACACCGGCAAAATTGGAAGCCATCCGTGCCGGATCACTGCGGCTGCCGGCATAACGGTTGGTTTCTTCTATGGTGAACGTGCGTGCGCTCACTGTGGCCATTTCATTCCTCACCTCTCCTTTTGAAGAAGCGGTGATCACCACTTCATTTACTTTCACAACCGATTCCTCCATTTCAAAATTCAGGATGAATTCTTTTCCCGACGTAAGGTCGATCTTAAAAGCAGCGGAGTGGTATCCAAGAAAACTTGCCTTTACTGTTATTCTGCCAATAGGCACATTTTGCGTTTTATAGATTCCATTCGCATCGGTCTGTGCTGCTCCTGTTTTTACAGAATCCTTGTAAACCACAATCTGCACTCCCGGTAACTCTGATTTCGAAATTGCATCCACGACTTTACCCCGCAGGGTTTGGGTGATGTTTTGAGAGAACAAAACAGAAAAAAGAAAAAAACAAAATGAAGAAAAAAATAATCTCATCAGGTGGATCGGGGGTTATTATGAGACAAAGGAATGAAAAAAACACCATAATCTGACATAAAAACCATTTTGCCAGATATGCGGCTTCTTCCTGTTGTTTTCGAATACTGCAACGTCAGAATTGTTTTTAAACCCGGATGCTTTTTCATATTTCTGATTTAATTTTCATTTAATATTGCTATTATCTTCATTTAATCTTCATCTATTTCATAGAATAAAATATTAACTTTATGCAATAATTTAATTACTCATCAACACACTGCACGTCTTGTGCAGAAATAAAATGGTAGTTTACTGGCTGTATCTTCTTCTTGGAATTTTATTCGAAGTGCTGGGCACGGTAAGTATGAAACTGGCCGATGGGTTCACAAAACTTTGGCCTTCTGTTCTTGTCTTTGTTTTTTACGGAGCAAGCCTGGTATTTTTAACCCTCGTTTTCAAAAAACTGGAGATCAGTGTAACGTATGCCATCTGGGCAGGAGTTGGAACGGCACTGACCGCTGCCATTGGCTTCATCTGGTTCAACGAACCCGTTTCAATAATTAAAATCGCATCCATTCTTTTTATCATCATCGGAATAATAGGACTTGAACTTTTCTAATTAATAAATATCAAAAGATTTATGAATGTATTCATCACGGGTGCAACAGGATTTTTAGGAGGGGAGCTGCTTGTTGATCTTTCCAAGAAAAAAGAAATTGATAAGATATTCTGCCTGGTACGGGCCGAATCAAAAGAAAAAGCTGCGGAGCGGCTTAAAAAAGTCTTTGATTTCCGGAATGATTTCTTTGACAAAGACAAGATCATACCGGTACCGGGCGATCTGATCCAGAATAATCTAACAGAATTGCTGGCGTCTGATCAATCACTCAGCGACGTGAATTATATCATTCACTCGGCAGCCGACACTTCCTTCTCTCCCATTTATGATGACCTGGTAGAACAGATCAATATCAATGGCCTGGAAAAAATATTGAAATGGAGCAGCCAGCTGAAAAACCTTATAACCTTTACCTATGTCGGCACGGCCACCATCTGCGGCATGGATATGAAGAACCGTGTTGTAAAAGAAGATGAATCTCCGAATGAAAAAGTGAAGCACCTCGTTAAATATACCGAGACAAAGATGCGCGGGGAGATCATGGTTCACAACCATCTGCCGGAAGAAAAGATCCTGATCGTACGGCCTTCGATCATCATGGGCGACTGCCGCCCGCATACGCCCCGTTCATATGTGATCATGTGGGCTCTGGCTGCCATTAACCTGCTGCGCCTTGTCCCGATCAACCCGAATGCCCAGCTCGATATCATTCCTGTGGATTATGCGTCGCGGGCAATCATCGAACTTTTATTTTCAAAAAGAAATTACTCAGTATATCATATTTCTGCCGGAAAAGATTCTGCTACCACTCCCCTGCAATCCACGCAGGCCATTGAACATTATTTCCCTCACCGGCCAGAATTTATTTTTGTCGGCAGAGAACTGATCCGCGAAGTAAAATTGTGGGCAAGAAAACAACTGAACGGGCACAGCACACTGAAAAGCCACCGGGAGCATATCAACTACTGGAATGACATATTTGATGACGCCACCGATCTGCGGATCTTAATGGGCGGACTTGAACCTTATCTTGATTTCATTGAACTTGGCCAGGTGTTTGACAACTCCCGGCTTTTGCAAGATACCAAAATAGGATTGCCTGAGCCGGCTCATGAATACATGAAACGTTCGGCACACTTCCTGGACAAGATCGATGTGTTCGCAGCGGCGCTGGCACCGTAGTCAATTCTTCAGAAATCAATTTTGTAATAGAACAGCGGTAAAAAACCCAGCTGGTAATCGCGGCTGATCACCTCATTCGGATTTTTCGGATTGGGGGAGTAGGCAAGCGCCAGGATATTTTCTGTATTCAGAATATTGATCAGGTCCAACCCCATTTCATGTGTAATCTTTCTCCGGTTCGCCTTCAGCCCGATATTTACATCCCACCGGAAATAATTATGAAACTTTTGTGAATTGCGCAGGGAATCGATTTCCACAAACTCTCCGGCCGCATTGGAGGCGGCAATATCCGCAGGAGAATACCGGCCACCTCCCGCCCAGGTAATTTTTGTGCCGGTTGTAAGCGTTGTGTTTTTCTTTTCGCCAATCTGAAATTCTTTTGCCCCTAATAAATTTGTTGCAAACAGTTCATTAAAATCCGTACTCCGTTCCACACCGTCACTTCCTTTATAAGTTGAATTAAAAAGAGAAGCCGTCAGCATAAAAAAGAAATCCTTGCTGAAAAATTTTTCTGCGGTCAGTTCAACACCATAATTTTTCCCCGTCCCTTTATTTGTTAGTTTCTGTGGAAAAAAACGTCCGTAACTTGTTCCCTGGTTGAGAAGCGAAAAGGAAGAGAGAGAGGAGTCGATCGGCACTTCGTACAAATACTGATAATAGGTTTCTATTTTAAAATGCAGGTTTTCTGAAACAAAAAAGTCGTAGGCCAATACCGTATGAACGCTTCTTGTGAAGCCGATGTTTTTATTGGGAAGAAAATAATTTCCGTTCGCATCTTTCTCCCGGTTGAAATAAATATACGTAGGCTGCATCTGGCTGTGCATTCCGAAGCCGCCGCTAAGGACTTGCCGCGGGTTCATTTTCCAGGTCAGTCCCGCCCTCGGTTCAACAGAAGAACTTCCATTGAGTGCAAAATACTGCCCGTGCAATCCTGCTATATAGGAAAACTTATCGCTTGCTTTAAAATGAAACTGAACATACGGCTGGAGCAATAAACTCGTTCCGATAAAATCATTCCTCCTTTCAAACTGGTAGGTGGCCATATTGCGGTTGCTGTCCAAAAGATTGAAAAAATAATTATCAGCATAAAAACCAACCCTCATGTTCGCTTTGCTGTTGAACTTGCGGTTGCACAAAAAAACAAAAGAGGTTTTTTGCTGAATGTATTTGTACCTCGTTTTTTCCACCAGCGAATCCAGTGTAAAATTCGAATCACGGTATACGAACAAGTAATGAGCATGCGACTCCTCCCCCGAGTGAGCCGCTACCATTTTAATAAAGGTCTTCTCATTGACCGATTTTGAATAGGCGGTTCCAACAATTCCCATCGCCGATCCCAGGTACTGATCTTTATTTTTTTCTCCGTAGATCTCTTCGGTAGGCTGCGTGAATGTGCTTACCAGGATATTGATATCACTTTGTCCGCCCACGCCGAAAAATGAGATATCACTTCCTTTCTTCAGCGGCACATTGATCTTAAACGCTGCATCCTGGTAATTCGGAATGGCCGAAGTGCCGATCCGTATTTTCAGCGCTTCAACCAATTTTAGCGTTGAGTAGCGATAGGTAAACAAATACGAGGATCCGTTGTTCTTATGGAGAGGGCCTTCGGCAGCCAGTTCAGCTCCCAGGAAACCAAGCTGGCCGGTGAACTCATGTTTTTCATTGTTTCCATTTCTCATCTTCAGGTCAAAAACACCGGCCACACAGTTGCCGTACTCTGCAGGAAAAGCCCCGGTATAAAAATCAGAATTGTCGAGCGTTTTGCTGTTGATGATATTGACCGCTCCGCTTGTTGTTCCTGCAACGGCGAAATGATTCGGGTTGGGAATGTTTACGCCTTCCAGCCGCCATAATAATCCCAGTGAAGAATTTCCGCGAACAACGATCTCATTGTCGGAGTCGTCGGTTCCCTGAACGCCGGCAAAGTTGGACGCCATCCGTGCCGGATCGCTGCGGCTGCCGGCATAACGGTTGGTTTCTTCCACCGAAAATGTTTTTGCGCTTACGGTCGCCATCTCGTTTCGTGCGACTCCTTTTTTTGCAGCAATGATCTCAACCTCCTTCACGCTGACAGCTGATTCTTCCAGTTCAATGTTCAAGACAACTTCCCGCGCCGATGTAACATTTATTTCGGCAGTAAAAGGCTGGTAGCCAAGGAATTTTGCCTGGAGCGAATATCTTCCGACGGGAATATTCTGCAATCTGAAATTACCGTTGGAATCAGCAACAACGCCCGCTACTTTAACGGAATCATCAATAAGAATAATATTTACTCCCGGAAGTTCTGCTTTGGCTTCCTTGTCAACAATTTTTCCGCGAATGGTTTGCGTGATCTTCTGTGAAAAAGAAATATGAAATACCAGTAAACAGGATACCAAAAAAAGAAAATGTCTTTTCACAAGCAAATCTACACAGAAAAAGGCATCCCTTATCCGCCCATGGAATGGCGAGTTGGCGCCTTGGGATATCCTTTCTTTCCTGCGAGCCATTCAGGAGTTCGGAAAATATACCCGATTGTAAAACCGGCCGTGACGGTCATTGGAAAATTCTTTCCCATATACCAGTAACTGTATCTCCGGGGGTCAAAATCGTTGAATGCATATCCGGATGTTGTACCGATGGTTGTTTTATTCTCAAATCCATATCCAAACCCAAAATAATAAGAAAGCGTAATGGTATTGCCATAGATCAGCTGTCTTCCATAAATCAGGTTGACAACCAGCGATTGATATTTATTTGTATAATTCTGAACAACCGGAGTAGAATAGCCGTTGCCATTATAAATATTTTGTGTAACGCTGTACGCAAGAGAAACCGCACTTAACGTAATTTCCGGTTTAAAATATCTCCCTTTCAGCGGATGCGCATATTTTATACCTTCCACTTCAACGTCGGAAGAACTTCCAAGTAAAAACTTGGGCCCGAATCGCAGAAACATTCCGCTTGGTTTCCGTCCTTCCGCTTTGTCAATAGGGCTTACGCCCGGTCCATAAACACCCAATCCGCCCTCCCAGTTCATCCCTGGTTTTTGCATCCACTCATAACTTACGGCAAGGTGATGGCTTAATGGAGAAAAGAAATGAAACTTAATTGTACTTGTTTTATCAAGAATGGCTTTGTTGCTGATGCTGCGCGGATCTTCTTTATATTCATAAACCAATTGCCCGTCAATCTTAATATTGTCAATCTCTGCTTTTTTTAAACTCATTGAGGGCCCGTCGGGATTATTGTACAATTTGAATTTCACTTCTTCAGAACCCAGTTCACTGATCTTTGCCTTAAGGACGGTTCCGTCTTTTTTGGTAATCACGTCTTCTGCATTACCGCCTTTCACATCAATGATGGTTTGCCCTCCGACCTTCATTGTCCGGATATCTGATTTCGCAATGCTGATCGTGGGTCCATACGGATCATTATAAAGTTTAAATTTTATTTCGTCTATACCAATATCGACAACCTTTACTTTCAAAAGGTCGCCGGATTTTTTTATGATCACGTCTTCCGCTGTATTTTCTGCATCTCCTTTAACATCAATTATCGTTTGTCCGGCAACTTTAGCTGTTTTGATCTCCGATTTCTTTAAGGTGATAACCGGACCATCGGTTTCACCGAAAATTTTAAACTTCACCTCTTCCGTTCCGATCTCCGTAATCTTTGCTTTGATGATGTCTCCGTTCTTCTTAACGATGGTATCCTGCGCATAAGAAGTGGAAATGGAAATCACCGACAGAAAAAATATAAAGATGCTGACAAAAAATATATTCGTGATCTTCATGGAATGTATATTTACAGGCAAAGGTTGATATTATTATTCAATTATCAGTTTCTTGAAAATCGTTTTATCTCCTGCTGTGAATTTTAAAGTATAAATTCCGCATGGAAGAGCGCCTCTTTCTATTTTTATTTCTTTTGCATCCGGTTTACTGCTTCGAACTAAACGGCCGAATACATCATATAGTTTTAGATATTGCCCGCCCGGAAAAAAAAGCGGAACAGCAACCGTTGCTTCAAAAGAAAACGGGTTTGGATAAATTTTAATTTCATCTGTATTTTCTGCTTCATTCATTCCTGTTGTTGACACACAATTCCAGGTGGCCGCCCATCCCGCATTATTTACGAACGGATCGGATTTGAAATGCAAGGTCATCACGCCCGAGTTGGCGGTTACCGTTCCGGGTGAATTGGTTCCTGAATAAATTCCAATGAGTGTCGGAGAAGCGGATGGCTGTCCGTCATAGATCCAAAGTGAATCTCCGTTCAGCTCCAGGTCAAAACTTGTGAATGTCATGGCAACCGAACTGGCATAACCCGGCTGGATCACATCGATCCAGTCCTCATTGCCGGTGTAAGCAGCCGATGGTCCGCCGGTATCATCAAATGTTCCGGCGCAGGCGGTATCCATATACATGCAGGTGGGCGTTGTGAACGGCTGGCCGCTTGTTTCAACCGATCCGTTCCAGATCCGCCAGTAATAGGTTGTGTTCGGTTCAAAGGCGAGATAATTTCCCGGAATAGAATTATGTAAAAATCCGCCGGGACATCCAACGGTAGTACTATTTGAAACCGCTTTGTTCCAGTAATAAGAAAAACCCGGATCATCAGAAACATCTACATACCAATTTGCTCCGGAGTTCTGCCAGTTGAGTGTTACACCAATGTTCGGACAACTCAACGCATTCACAGCAAGATTGGTAGGTGTTATCGTTGTCGCATTGCTTGCCCAAGATGCATCCCATCCGGCTGCGTTGGTTGCGCAGTCAGACCGGAATTCAAGTGTCATGGACCCGCTGTTTGCTACGAGGGTTCCCGGATTGGTAGTGCCGGTATAAAGTCCGATCAGCGGAGCCCAAACATCCGTTCCGTTGTACACATACAAATAATCCCAGGTATTTTCTGTATTAAAACTGTTGAACGTAAGTGTGACGGAGGTTGCTCCGGTCGGACTGATCGTCCAAACTTTTCTTTCATCATCCGTGTAATTTCCACCTGCTCCGCCGGAGTCATAAATTGTTCCGGTGGTGGCTGTGTAAACTGTTGCAGCAGGCTGCGGATTTATTTTCTTATAATAATAATTCCAGTCCCAATACGGACCGGGATCCGTATGTGTCTGGTTCGGATAATGCTGATGGCCTTTCACTTTTGTGCACGCACCGGGAATAGACGATTGATTGTAATACGTTGTTGGCATCCACGGCTGGGATCCGGTACGTAACGGAGGAATCGAATTCGAACTGCAGATATCCGCAACCAAAGTTGCCGATGAATTATACATGGCGGTCGTGTAGTAACTTGCATTATTGGCATATCCCTCATGTTCTAATCCGACAGTATATGGATTTTCAGAACCCACATGCCATGCTTTATTGGATTCAAGTACCATTTGCGTGATCTGTCCGTCAGAACTTCTTAAAACATAATGTGCGGATACCTGAGAAGTAGTATTCTGAAACCAGGATATGCATCCGGCATACGTTCCTTCAATATCGTGGATCGTAACCGCAGTAATCACCGTTCCGCTGCGGGAACTGTAATTGGGCGATGCCACCCAGGCAGCAGGCGGATAATCCGGAGACAGCGTGACTGGCAGCGAAGTGCCCTTGAAATTATTTCCATTCTTGTCAGAAATTCTTTCTGAAGAAACCGTTACGTAAGAAGAACCCAATACTTTTAAATTCTCCTCGCCGAAAACAGCGGCAAGATCAATTGCATATTTCGGAAATCCGTATTTATCAGCACAGTAGGAATTGTTAAGAAAGGTCAGCACGGAATACAAATGCGTATTCATCGCATAATTATTTGCAAGCGTGCTGTTATCCGGAAGTTCGCTCAGGAATACAAGTACAGGCGCCTGGTTTTCAATTTTTGAATCGACATGCAAATTGTTTTGTGCTTGTTCGTACGCATCAGCATACGCCAGAATATTTTTTTCAGGAGAAGAAATAATTTCATCGGCACTGATATGCGAAAGATCAGAAACAACGGAAAGATTGCTCCGGAAATAGTTTTTACCGTCTGCCACTAATCCCATCACTCCGTAATATTCCGGCAAGCCGATGCATGATTCTGCATCACCCGGGTTATGGGTGATGTGATAAAACCGTGAATTGGTGAAGGCCACGGCTTCCAATACTCCTTTGGGAATAGACGGATGAAGTTGATATGCTTTTTCAAAAATCGAACTAAATGGATTATCAGGCAAAGCATCCCTCTGCGCAGGCTGCTGGCCGGCTATTGCAAAACAAGATGAAAGCGCAAGCATAAGAACAGGTAAATATTTTTTCATGAAAATGAAGTTTGGTGTAACACAAAAGTAAGAACTATCATCAAAAATGCAAGAATATTCCAGTATGTTTCTTTCATGATGCATCCGTTTTGAAAAATCATGGCTTTGTACTTAAGTTTCAATGGATTCCTGTAACAATATTCCGTAAGTTGGCGTACAAGATTCGCCCCCACTATCCAATTCAATCCCATGAAAAAAAATTTATTGTTTGCTCTTCTTTTTCAATTCTCAATATTCGGATCCCAACACAGTTTTTCTCAGTCCACTGCAATTATCGGAACCGGAACTGCTTCGAACACCCAAAATACGTATCCGGCTCCTTATGGAAATTATTATTATGGAGCCAAACACCAGATCCTTATTCGCGCTTCTGAAATGACTGCTGCCGGAATGGTAGCAGGAAATATTTCTAAACTCGCATTTCAAGTTTATATTCCCGGAAATACTGCCCTCGCCGGTTTCACCATCCGGATGAAAACAACTACCGCTACTGCCATCAGTGCTACGTTCGATAATATTGGATTGACCACCGTTTACGGGCCATCAACCTATACGGATGTTGCCGGATGGAATACGCACACATTTACCACTCCCTTTGCCTGGAACGGCACTTCCAACCTGCTGATCGAAACCTGCTTTAATAACTCCAACTGGACCCAAAACGCACAGATGTATTACACGGTAACTGCTTACAACAGCGTATCGTACTTATACCAGGACATGAACAATGTTTGTGTTCAGCCCAGCGGGACTCCCGGCATGAACCGTCCGAATATTAAATTCACGTATACGCCCAACGGGCCACCTACCGTGCAATTCTCGGCAAACCCGACCTCTTCCTGTTCCGGCCTGGTAAACTTTACCGATCAGTCTTTTTACGGCGTCACTGCCTGGCTCTGGAATTTTGGTGACGGAGCAACTTCAACGCTCCAGAATCCTTCCCATACGTACACGACAAGCGGAACGTATTCCGTTTCCCTGAAAGCGACCAACGCAAACGGAAATAACACACTGGTGAAACCGAATTACATTACCGTGAATCTCGGATCAGGACCTGTTGCCGCTTCGTGCAATCCGCAAACGCTGGCGTATTGCTGCGGATTCGGCATAACGAATTTTAAATTCCACAACATCAACAACACGACTGCCGACGCCAGCGAAGGGTATAAAGATTTTTCATGCGGTGTTGACACAGTAACAACCGGGCAATCCTATACCATTTCCATCACTACGCAAACACCCTCATCGCATAACGTTCGTGTGTGGATCGATTACAACAATGACGGAACATTCAATCCAACCAGTGAGCTGGTTTTTTCTGCGGATAATTCTCTTCTTGCAACCGGAACGGTTTTTATTCCTTCAACGGTTACGCTCAGCACACCCTTGCGCCTGCGTGTTTCTGCTGATCATTCTCTCCAGCCGGTGCCGAATCCGTGCGGGAATCTTCAGTACGGGCAGGCAGAAGATTATTCAATTTATATCAAACCGAATACAAATCCTCCGGTAGCAAAATTTTCTGCTGATGATACCGTGTCCTGTTCTGGAATAATAACTTTCACGGACCAGTCGCTGAATGTTCCTACTTCGTGGCTGTGGAACTTTGGTGACGGAACAACTTCCGGGCAGCAAAATCCGGTTCATACGTATACGGCAAACGGATCGTATTCTGTTTCGCTTACCGCGACCAACGGAAACGGAAACCACACGCTGGTAAAAACAAATTACATTGATGTGACGCTCGGAAGTATCCCGATCGCAGCCTCGTGCCAGCCCGCCACTTTTTCGTATTGCTGCGGATATGGAATTTACAAAGTGCAGATGAGCACCATCAATAAATCATCGGCCGATGCCAGCGAAGGCTATAAAGATTTTTCCTGCACCGATCATGCAACGCTCACCGAAGGACAAACTTATAATATCAGTATTCAAACCAATCCTTCCAGCGCGCAGGATACGAAAGTGTGGATCGACTTCAATAACGACGGAGCATTCACACAGGCGAACGAGCTCGTACTGACGAAATTAAATACCATTAATCCCGCAGGAAGCATCATGATTCCAACCGGTGTTGCAATACTGAACACACTATTAAGAATGCGTGTCTCATCTGACAACGGAGGCAGCAATCCCGATGCCTGCACCGCGCTCATCCGCGGACAAGCGGAAGATTACGGAGTGAAGATTTTACCTTTTGTTGGCATACAGGAAGCGGCAGTGGCAGGAGCAGTGGCAGTTTATCCGAATCCGTCAACAGGAATAGTTAATATTCGATACTCAGAAAAAATTTCTTTCATCGAAATCATAAGTATGTTGGGAGAAAAAGTCTATGCAACTACTAACATTCCGCGTTTAACATCTTATGAGATTGATCTAAGAAACCATCCTAAAGGGATTTACTTTTACCGGATCACCACGGAAAACGGGCAGAAGACCGCCGGAAAAATTATTATTGAATAATATTTTGAAATAACAAATCGCAAGCAGCAAATGACAAATAAAATCCAAATTCAAATATTCAAACCTCAAACAGTTTTGGTCATTGGTGTTGGTGATTGAAGTTTATTTGTGATTTGTATTTTGATGTTTGGAATTTTTTTCGATGAACTACTATAATAAAATATTTTTTCTTTTATTTTTTCTGCTCTCGACAGTTTACTCTGCTTTTGCTACGCATTTGATGGGCGGCTGGGCCGGCTACCAGTATCTTGGACTTAATTCATCAACCGGAAATTATAAATACATCGCCACTGTAAAAGTGTACCGCTATTGCGATGACGTTGTTGGCCCCTGCGGTACCAATGGGTGCACTACCGCCGCGCTCGATCCAGACATTTATCTGGGTGCCTACCTCCAGGATTTTCTGAACCCCAACGACCCGAACAAAACACTTACGTCAAGTTTTACTATTCCTCTTTCTTCATCAAGCTGGGTGCCGCTGCCCGGAGCCGCGCAGTGTGCTTCGGCTCCTGTAGTTTGCGTGGAAGAAGGAATTTACTCCATGCAAATAGAACTTCCTCCGAGCAATGGTGGCTATCATCTCATCTTTCAGCGTTGCTGCCGAAACTGGAACATCGTGAATCTTGCAAACCCAGGAGCAGAAGGGCAAACCTATTACGCATTTATTCCGCCCACATTCATTAACAACAGTTCGCCAACGTTTGCTCAGCCTCCTGTCCCTTATATATGCGTGAACGATACAGCCAGCATTCTAAATACCGCTTTTGATCCGGATGGAGATGTGGTAGTGTATTCTCTCGTGCATCCCTATGGATCAGATGGCAATGCCGCTCCTCTTCCTCCTAATCCCTACACATTCCCAATTCCGTTAGTGACCTACGCACCTACGTACAGCGCCACGCAGCCATTCGGTCCGGGCGGTTATGCCAATGTAAATGCGTTCACCGGCTTGTCGCAGTATCTTTCTCCCAACCAGGGTTATTTTGTGGTGGCGGTTGAATTGCAGGAATACAGAAACAATCAGCTCATCGGCATTACGCGGCTGGATATTCAGATCATTGTAGTGGCCTGCCCTCCGAACAATCCGCCTCATTTATCTCCAACCACTTCTCAAACCAGTTACGTTGCGCATGAAGGAGACAGCTTATGTTTCCCGATAACATTTACGGATGCAAACGGCGACAGTGTTTTCTTTCATGGCACAGGAAATATTTTTTCTGCTCCTACCAGTCCGGCCGCTTCTTTAGTACCCAATCCTGCTTCCGGAGTGGGAAGTGTGACGAGCCAGTTCTGCTGGGACCTTGCCTGCAACCAAACCGGCAACTATATTTTTATTGTGCAGGTCCCTGATAACGGATGTCCGCCCAAAATCGCCAACGTTGTATACACGATCCAGGTTTTGCCCTACAACGGACCGAGTACAATATTAGGGCTGAGCCCCGTTTGTCAGAACACATCGGCAACGTACAGTGTGAGCGCTGCCAGCGGAACTTCTTTTGCGTGGACCGTTACAGGGGGAACTATTACTTCAGGACAGGGGACAAATGTGATAAATGTAAACTGGGGAAGTTCGGGTACCGGAACCATTTCTCTCACATCCTATAACATTAACGGATGTGCAGCAGGACCCATTACGCTCAACGTAACGGTTCAGGCAAAACCGGTCATCAATGCCGGCCCATCCGGAACGATCTGTACGGGAAGTTCCGTAAATCTTACCAGCGGCGGCGGCGGAACCTATTCATGGAGTCCGTCAACTTACTTGAGTAATACTACTATTTCAAATCCGGTTTCAACACCAACTGCAACGGTTGGATATATTGTTACCGTAACTTCTGCCGTGGGATGTTTCAATACGGATACGGTGAACATAACCGTAAATCCACAGCCGGTTGTGAATGGCGGGAGTGACAATACAATTTGTTTTGGATTTTCCACAACCATCGGCGGTAATCCTACCGGGCCTCCGGGTTCAACTTATTTGTGGAGCCCGTCTTCCGGAATAAATAATACGACACTTTCTAATCCTACGGCTTCTCCTACAGTTACAACTACCTATTCGGTGATCGCCATTGCGACTACTACCTGCCGTGATACAGATTTTGTAACCGTAACCGTGAATCCCAATCCAATAGCAAATGCAGGATCTGATATTACGGTTTGTCCGGGGATCAACACCACGCTTAACGGCAGCGGAGGCGGAACGTACAACTGGTCTCCTTCGGGAAGTATTAATAATCCGAACATTTCAAACCCGGTCGCGTCGCCGACCACATCCACTACGTACACGCTTGTTGTCACGCAGAACAGTTGCAACGATACGGATCTTGTTTCGATGACCGCGCTTCCGTTCCCTGTTGTGAACGCGGGGCCGGATGTTTCGGTTTGCATAGGAAATTCCACAACGCTCACGGCGACAGGAGCAGGAACTTTTATCTGGAGTCCTTCAACAAATTTAAGCTGCACCACTTGTGCGAATCCGGTTGCGAATCCTACTTCAACAACAAATTATACATTAACGATTACCGATGCAAGCGCCTGTACCAATACAGATGTCGTCAAGGTTTCGGTCAACCCGCTTCCGCTTGCACATGCAGGGCCGCAGCCCGGATGGGTTTGTCCCGGTTACAACACAACACTCAGCGCAGTGAATGGTGTAGTGTACAACTGGTCTCCTTCATCATCGCTCAGCAACCCGAATATTTCAAATCCGGTTTCGACTCCGAGCGCCAACACAACCTATACAGTAAATATTACGGATGCGAACGGATGCAATAACTGGGACACGCTTACTGTTTTCTTAAATCCTATTGTTCCTACAAATGCCGGAACCGATCCTACCATTTGTTTTGGGCAAAATGTAACGATCGGAGGAAATCCTACTTCTCCTTCACCCAATACAACGTATCAGTGGTTTCCTTCCACCGGGCTGAATAATTCAACGCTGGCAAATCCGGTGGCAAGTCCTGTGGCAACCACCACATACATCGTCTCCACTTCAAGTGATACGTGCAGTGGAATTGACACCGTAATTGTATATGTAAATCCATTACCGGTGGTCACCGCTGGTGCGGATATTTCGGTCTGCTTTGGAAATTCCGCAACGCTTAATGCAAGCGGTGCAACAACGTATTTATGGAGCACCACGGCGACAACAACCAGTATTTCTGTCGCGCCCACTTCTTCTTCAACCTACACCGTAACCGGAACGGATGTGAACGGTTGTTCGAAAACGGATTCAGCAACTGTATTTATTAATTCGCTTCCCATTGTAAGTGCGGGTGCGGATGTTTCGGTGTGCTTTGGAAATTCCGCAACGCTCAGTGCAAGCGGAGCAATAACTTATTTATGGAGCATCACGGCGACAACAACTAGTATTTCTGTCGCTCCCACTTCCTCTTCAACTTATTCTGTAACCGGAACCGATGTGAACGGTTGTTCGAAAACGGATTCAGCAACCGTGTTTATTAATTCGCTGCCTGTTGTGAGTGC
>JAHEYJ010000194.1 GCA_023251675.1 Bacteroidota bacterium | reverse complement strand
GCTTTGATACTCCTTGAGTACCTTGATGATCTGTTCTTCTGTAAATCGTTTTTTCATGTCCAGTTGTGTTTTTAAAACACTAAGATACAACTGGCACTAAATTAGGGGATGCTTACCCTTTTATTTTCAGAAGTATTTTTCCCCTCGAGGAAATTTTTCACATACTCCCGGATCCCATCTTCCAGCGAGGTGAAAATAAATAACTTATAAAATGAATTTTACTTGGAAAAGCTCAGGCAGGTTTTATCTTTTTTACTTTGCCGTTTTCACAAATCACGAGCTCCCAGTGGTTCTTCTTTGCTTCCTCGTAAAGTGAAGCAATCGCAGCACGCACTCCTTCCGTAATTATTTCGTGAAGATCTTTTTTGGGTGCGGGTTTCATGTATTGAATTTTAAGAAAACAATTTTACAATAGAAGGCAGTTCTTTCTTATGAAGAACGTTACGTATGAAGATGATGGATCTGTCAACTCGCTTTCTTAAAGCTAACAGGAAGAAGCGTATCGAGTTGGATATTTGAAGAGGCATCCATAATTTCGATGCCAACAATCTTGCCTTTTTCGTCAATGTCGAGTACTACATCTTCATTAACCCTGCGGTTAGTTAGCGTATGCTCCCGCTGATCGAGTTGAATGTAAAGTAAATCAGTTTTGGAGTCGTAGTTGATTGTCATTTTGTTTTGTATTTAAAATTTACCGTAAAAAACATAAACTGTAATCGTTGTAATAATATTATTTTCTACAATGTAATATACCTCAATTTTCTTTTGATCGTAATATTTTCCGTTTCTTTCTTCTTTAAAATCTAGAACTTATGCTTTTGCTTTTCTTCCCTTTTTTTCCGGAATGTCAGTGCCACTACTTAAGGTTTCTACTATTTCGTCTTTGCTTGCACCCCGTTCGCCGGCTCTTTCAAGAGTGTGAGGCTCAATGCTAATTTCCATATATAAAAGTAGTAAAAAAAGAAAAGCACATTATGGGTTATACTGCAGATTTCCACTTTATTATGGTTGATTTTGTTGGCCGTGGCTGCCAGACAGAAGGTTCAGGAACTGGGTAATCAAAACATTTCTGGAAATGGAATTTTTAAGATATTACTTTTAAAAATCCCTTCCAGGTTTTAGCCATTTAATCTTACCCTCTTTATCGGAAATGACTAACTCCCTTCCTGTTTTACGGGCATCATCATACACTTCGGCAATAGCGACCTTAATTGCCTTGATTATTTTGTCAATCAATTCTGTTGATTCTTGTTTAGTCGTCATCAGGAATATTTCTTTTCTTTAAGATAGAATGTAATATAATCCCGTATCCCATCTTCCAGCGAAGTGAAATTATTTGTGTGGCCGGCGCTTTTTAGCTTTTCCATTTTCGCTTCGGTGAAGTACTGGTATTTATCGCGGATATCGGCAGGCGTATCAATGAATTCTATCTGAGGTTTCTTTCCCATAGCAGAGAATACGCTGTGCGCCAGATCCAGGAATGTTCTCGCCTTACCGGAACCGAGATTGTAAATGCCGGAATGTTTCCGGTCCCTGAGCAGCCAAAGGCATACGTCGGTAACATCGTTCACATAAATAAAATCGCGCAGCTGCTCGCCGTCCTTGTACTTTGGATTGTGTGAACGGAATAGTTTTACTTTTCCGGTTTCTTTTATCTGGTTGAACGCATGAAACACCACCGAGGCCATTCTGCCTTTGTGGTATTCGTTCGGGCCGTACACGTTGAAAAATTTCAACCCGGTCCAGAATGGAATTAATTTTGAATTTTGAATTTTGAATTTGCAATTCTCCAGCACCCACTTATCAAAATCATTTTTGGATTCTCCGTAGGGATTCAGGGGTTTCAGTTTCCCGATCAGCTCATGGGAATCGTCGTAGCCGAATTCGCCGCCGCCATAGGTTGCAGCAGAAGAAGCGTACACCAACGGAATTCCATATTCAGCACAGATGTTCCAGACATTCTTTGAGAAGTTAAGATTCAGCCGGTCAAAAATTGTTTTGTCGAACTCTGTCGTATCCGTTCTTGCCCCGATATGGAAAACAAATTGCACAAGCCGCTGATTCTCGCGGAGCCATCCCGGAAACATATCACGGTGGACTTCTGTCTTATAAATTTTTCCTTCCAGATTTTTATTTTTCTCATCGCGCGAGAAATCATCCACCACCACAATATCCTTAAAGCCTTCCCTGTTCAGGCGGCTGACCAGACAACTTCCTATGAATCCTGCGGCACCGGTAACAATAATCATAAATCTGCGAAAAACGAATTTGTACGAAATTACGAATTAGGAACCTGTTGCTCATCGGATACATTAATTATCCTCCTGAAAGTAACTCCCTCCTTCCCGAAATTTATAAGGATGGCGAGTTTAAGATGCCTTAACTTCAAATGGTTCAATATTTTTTAGTTTATAGTTTATTTGTTTTTAGTTATAGTTTTTTTAGTCACTGGTTTTAGTCAATCGGTTCGCTCCAGAGACTAAATTAACTATAACAATAAACCGAGAAACCATAACTAATAAACTAAAAACCAACAACAAAATATTTTATCAAAATGCGCCAATTCTGCCCTGCACAGTAAAACTCTAGGATAAAACAATTTTGTCCTTCTAAATTCCGGCTGCTTCATTTCGTATTTTTGTACAAATTCGTTTTTCGCCGATTCTAATTATAGATATGCAACACCGTTCCGTCAAACGTAGTCAGATAATACTTGAGGGAAGTGGAAGCCGGCCCTGCATTCGGTGACCCGTCGGTGATCAGGAATTTAGATCCGCATACGGCATCAACGGCGATCAACCCGCTCGCATCAACCGTAACCTGGTTTCCTTCGGAGACTTTATAGGTGCAATGCCGGTCCCAGGCCATAAATTCAGTAGAAGATTTCCTGAATACAATTATGCCTTTGGATCCGCCCGCAACGTAAATGTAGCCGCTGATGGCATTCAGCGGGGAGAAAGCAGGATCGGTGGTATATAGTAAAATATCTACAGATACAACTGGCACATCGTCTTTGTTTTTTTTACATCCGGAAAAACCACCTTCGGCAGCGCCCAGGATGAAAAAGAAAAAGAGGAGGGAACAATATTTGACAACTCTGTTCATTACTTCGGTGTTAACAGAACAAAGTTAGGATTATTTTATCTAAAATTGTATTATGAAATTGTTTGTGCGGATATTCTTTCTGCTTTTCCTGTTTATTTCCGTTCCTGCCCTGGCACAGGACAATTCTGCTCCCAATAAGGAGGAAAAGAAAAACGAGGTGATGTCGGCCAGGATGAAAAGGCAGAAAGCCAAAAAGGAATGGAAGGAGAAGCGTGAAAAGGAACGCGCGGATCAAAAAGCGGTGCGGGATCATGAAAAGCGCCTGCAGACCAAAGCCACCCGTAAGCGCATGCACAGGGACCAGCGTAAAGCCAACCGGATCAATCAGAACAAAAAAGAATTTTTCCTGATCCGCTTATTCAAGCCCAAGCCGAAAACGGGTGGATGGTGAAGAATTGGTAATTTTGAAAAATGGGTAATTAGTAAACAGTCAGAAGGAAATCACTTTTATCAATTATTTCCAATCAGCTCTTTTACCTTATCTTCTAACTGCGGCCCGCGGAAATTTTTTCCGGCAATGTTCCCATTGCGGTCGAGCAGCACAGTGAAAGGAATTCCTTCAAAACCATAAAGTCCAACCACCGGCGATTGCCATTGTTTCAGGTCGCTTACGTGATTTTTCCAGGTGAGTTTATCTTTTGCGATGGCTTCCAGCCAGGCTTCTTTTTTGAAATCAAGAGATACGCTGTAAATATCAAAACCTTTGCTCTTGTATTTGTTGTACAGCCCGACTACAAATGGATTTTCAGCACGGCAGGGTTTGCACCATGACGCCCAGAAATCAACCAGAACCACTTTCCCTTTCATGGAAGAAAGCAGGATTGGGTTTCCGTCTTTATCGTTCAGTGAAATTTCAGGCGCCGGACTTCCGATAGCCAGTTTTTTCTTGCTGTCAACATATTTTTTAAAGCTTTTCAGGTTCTCAACGGCCGGATAGGCGGCCGAAAGGGCATCCGCCACTTTAACGTAGTAAGCAATTTCTTTTTCCGGGTTCAGCATCTGCACCGCCGCCAGCGTGGCAAATGAAGAAGTGTTTTCGTCGATGAATTTCCGGATATAGACTCCGGTTTCTTCAAGAACCTTCTGGTAGTTGCCGGATAATACATCAAAGGTGGGTTCAAGCATCTTGGAGAGAGAATCTACTTTTACTGAATCGGTGGTGGTGTTCATATACGCTTCAAACACCCTCCGGATGGAATCCTGTGCGTAGCGGATCTTTTCCATCTGCTTGAAATTATTTTTTGTAAGCTCGTTGAACTTGACAAGGGTCTCTGAATCTTTCGAACCGGAAACTTTGTAGCCGTCAGAAAGGTGTTTGGCATCTCCTTCAAAGGTTATATGCTCCGAGCTGTCGGCAATGACCGTAGCAAAGTTAGAGGGCGAGATCTGTATGCTGTAGAATCCTTTCTCCGGAACTTTCTTTATAAAAACAAATTCCCCGTTTTCGTCTACTTTAACCGAATCGATGGTTTTTATTTCACGCGAATTCACATTGATCAGGGATACGAATTCACCTTTGGAATTTGAAAGCTTTCCTTTAATTTGAAAATTGGCCGCCTCTTTCGGATTGCCGCATCCAAAAGCGATAAAAAGGATAACAGCCATCCAGTAACCGGAATCAAGCAAGTGGCTTTTGAATTTATTTTTCATAGTGTAAATTTAAATCTAATGTTTTTTTATTAAGACCGATATTTCCATTTATGAATGGACGAAGATAGAAATTAATCAGGGAGAGGGAATGCTATATTTGCAGCTATGGAAAAGAAAACAGCTTTGCTCTTCGGTTCTACAGGATTAACCGGAGGCTACCTGCTGCAGCGGCTTCTTATGGACTCACGCTACGAGAAGATCAAAGTTTTTGTAAGAAAGAAGATAGGATTTCCTTCTGACAAGAAATTGGAAGAGCATGTTGTCAAGCTTTCTGACCCGGAAACATTTGCTGAACTTCTGGAGGGCGATGACCTGTTCTGCTGTTTGGGAACTACCCTGGCCAAAGCAGGGAGCAAAGAGGCTTTTCGTAAAGTGGATTTTGAAATTCCGGTAAAGATTGCTGAAGCGTCCAGCAAGAACAATGTTCCCTCATTCATTATTATCTCCTCGCTCGGTGCGAACGCAACATCATCAAATTTTTATCTGCGGACAAAAGGCGAAATGGAAGAAGCGGTTCGGAAATATGCATTTAGAAAGACCGCCATTCTTCGTCCTTCCATGCTGCTGGGCGGCAGAAAAGAGTTTCGTTTTGGGGAATCGGCCGGAAAATTATTTATGCAGGCATTCGGTTTTTTATTTATAGGCGGTTTGAAGAAGTACAAAGCCATCCAAGCGAAATCTGTTGCCAGGGCGATGATTGAAATTGCAAACGGCAATTATCAGGAAACAGTTTTTGAATCGGACCGGATCCGGGAGATAGCAATGATGGTTTAACACTATTTAAAGACTCGTTCTTCATTTTTGCAGTTCAGAGCAACGCAATCGAAGTGACGGGGGGGTATTTTTTCTCTTTACGAAAAAGAAAGTCCGTTCGAGTAGTGATTCGCAGAATCACGTATCGAGAACCGAAGAGAAGAAGTTCTTCCTCCGTTCACTTCTCGATATCCCGATAGCTATCGGGATTACGGAGCGAACGAAAACTCGAAGTGACGGATAGTCTCCATTCTCCAGCTTTTCAACTTTTCTGGCCGTTGGTAAATTTTTATTCAAAATT
>JAHEYJ010000193.1 GCA_023251675.1 Bacteroidota bacterium | reverse complement strand
CCTTCGCACCGCCGTACATTTTTGTCCGGCTTTGGTAGTAATTTCCCGTACAACTTCTTTTATAAAAATATCGAACTCAGGTTTATCCGGCGTAACATCACTTCCCAGCACGCAGCAGTTCAGCGAATCGGCTTCCATATTGAAATGAACCGATTCTTCGATCAATCTTTTGTTCGACTTCAGCATTTTTCCGGTTGATGCACTGCCGGTAAATGTCACCACATCCTGATTCATTACGTGATCCAAAATTCCATTTGCGCTGCCGCAGATCAGCTGCAATGCGCCCTCGGGAAGAATTCCGGATGCAACAATTTCTTTCACGACCGCTTCTGTAAGAAAAGAAGTAATGGTAGCCGGTTTTACAATGGCCGGAACACCAGCAAACCAATTCACCGCCACTTTCTCAAGCATTCCCCAAACAGGAAAATTGAATGCGTTAATGTGGATCGCAACGCCTTCTTTCGGGACACAAATGTGATGGCCGATGAATGTGTTCAGCTTTGAAAGTTTTGCAACATCGCCTTCCACGCAAAAAGTTTCATTCGGAAATTGCCTCCTCAGACTGGAATACGCAAAAAGATTCCCGATCCCGCCTTCAATATCCACCCACGAATCCGCTTTGGTAGCGCCGGTCGCCCAGCTGATCTTATAGAACAGATCCTTTTTTTCCATGAGATGCATGGCAAGCGCTTTCAGCATTAGGCCTCGTTCATGAAAAGTCATCTTGCGCAGTTTCGGCCCGCCGACCGTACGGGCGTAATCGCACATCTTCGCAAAATCCAAACCTTTACTGGATGCGGAAGCGATCGCTTCGCCGGTAATTGCGTTGAACAGAATTTGCCCTTCGCCTTCACCCGGAATAAATTTTCCGAGCGCGTAATTGTCTAATTGCTTTACAGCTGTTTTTGAAATGGGGGTCATAACAAGTAATTTAGAGAGTCAAATTTAGAAAAAATAGGGTGTACGACAAAATGCAGAGCCATTGCCACAAAGACACTAAAGCACAAAGGTCCACGAAGAATACAGGCTGTTTTTTTGTGCTGCTTCGTGACGTAGTGCCTTGGCGGCAAAAAATAATATACAGATAGTGTAACTTGTCGTACACCCCAAAAATAAGAGTGAATATATAATCTGAAATTTTACGTTATTTTTGTTTATTATTCCCCACTTCATGAACCCCCTGCAGCAATTCAAGAACTATTTTATTGGCGACATCTTATCCAAAACGGATGATGTCTTTGAAAAAGTAAAAGTGGAAGTGCTTTTCAGTTTCACCATATTTTTTCTTATCACCAATATTCCGTATGCCATCACTTCTTTTTCGCTCAGCATTCTCCATATAACCCTGGGCGTGACGTCCCTGGCTGCCCTTGCCTGTGTTCTCGTCATTCTCAAAAAAACACAAAATATCACCTGGGCGATCTACTTCTATATATTCAACCATACAGTTCAAAATGTTGCCCATTTCCTGATGAGTAATGGCGTTCTTAAAATGGCTGGCATTTTATTTTTCCTTTTATATGTTTTGTTCGGATTCTTAATGCTGGGAAGAAAATGGGGAATTGCCCTGACCATCCTTGTTGCTCTCGGATTTTTCATAGGGACGTACAATGAACTTTCCGGGTTCTCTATTTTTCGTTTCCCACCCAAATATGCCGATCCACAGGATATAACAATTATGCGGTATTTCGTTATCATACCGTTGCTTCTTAATGTATTCCTCGTCAGCCAGTTTGTAAAAGCGAGAGGTGAAGCGGAACTACAGATCAGGAACCAGAAAATAAAACTGGAATCCAACAACCGCGACCTGGAGGCCAAGAACAAGGATATCACCGACAGTATCAATTATGCGCGCAGGATCCAGCATGCCGTTCTTCCGCACGAGGAAAATATTTACCGCAACATCCCGCTTTCATTCATCGTCTTCAAACCAAGAGATATCGTCAGCGGAGATTTTTTCTGGTTCCATGAGATCGACAGGGATAATTATTTCATCGTTTGCGCCGATTGTACCGGGCACGGCGTGCCGGGCGCGTTCATGACCGTGATCGGCAGTACGCTGTTAAACCAGATTATCATCGAAAATAAGTTTTCCAGCCCTTCCGCCATTCTTTCAGAACTGGATCAAAAAATAAACACGACGCTCAAACAGGAAAAAGAAGGATTGCAAACGGTACAGGATGGAATGGACCTGTCCCTCATAAAAGTGGACAAAGCGAACAAAGAATTTATTTTCACCAGCGCCAAACGCCCTGCTGTTTTCATCCGCAACAGGCAAATGCAGGAATTCAAAGGAAGTAAAGCTTCGCTCGGAGGCATGCGGATGGGAGAAAAACAATTTGAAGAGATAAAGATGAATTTCCGGGAAGATGATATCATTTATTTCTTCACCGACGGCTGCACCGACCAGTTTGGCGGTGAAAAAGGAAAAAAATATTCTTCCAGGCGGTTAAAAGAAACCCTGCTCGGCATTCATCATCTATCCATGGCGGAACAAAAACAAAAACTGGAAAACACGATCGAGAACTGGAAAGGAAATTCAGAACAGGTAGATGATATTCTGGTGATGGGGATCAAATTCTAATCCATCCATCCGAATTGTTTCGCGTGATGCGCCGCATGCTTGTGCAGCAGCTGAACCTGCTCTTCAAAATTTAAGTTCCCGAAGAACGGATTGACCATCCTCAATTCAGATCTTTCAGCATACACCTGAAAAAAATGATCGATCTCCGATCGTAATTCCGCAATAGCTTCCGCCATGCTCCTGTTCTTCAATGCATAAGGTTCATCCGAAAGCAGTTGATTAGGCGTATTCTCACGAAACGGTTTTTCAGTCATCATGAATTGATGCATCTTCTGTGTAATCTCAGGGGAATAGACCGGCTTCTCAACATGTTTTCCATTTGCTAACCGGAATGCATAACTCATATGCTCCACCATTTGCTGCGCATTCATTTTGCCCCACTTGCCTTTTTGTTCAGGCTTAAGGGAAGAAACAAACATGGGAAAATCCGCTTTCAGGAATTTTATTTTCTGCTCGTTCATTGTTTCACAAGTTTTAAAACCGAACTGCTTTTTCCTGATCTCACCTGGAGGAAATAAATACCAGCAGGCGCTTCGTGAATATCAATTTGACTATGAGCAGATGTGCGGGTTGACTGATAAATGCATTCTCCGAAAATAGTATATACTTCTACCTGAGATTGCTTCGCTCCTTGCTCCGCCGAAGCTCTACGCGAAGGCGAGTCGCTCGCAATGACAAATAATCCGTTTGAGGGATTCGGGTAGATCTCCAATCCGAAATCTGCCGCCGGCAATGCATTTACGCCATTTACGCCGCAATTCAAACTATGCTTCCTGAAAAAATTCCAGATCTCTCCGCTTGCTTTGAAATCTTCGTTTGTATTTCCAAGACTCGTTACCGGAACGGCCCCGGGCCAGGTATGTCCGCCATTGGTGATCTTATAGAAAATAACTTCCGAAGAATTCAAACCCGGACTGTAAACATATTTTGTAACCGTACACAGGTCCGAAGTATTGATATCAGGAAGATTGGTAACCACCGGCGTTTGCGGACAACCGTTTTTTCCAATCCATATTTTTATTGTTGAATCCACCGAAACATATCCCAACGCGCCATTGTAATTCACCACGCCGTCAGCAGTACCGTGCATGTACATTAACGGAACCGGGCAAATACTTTGGCAAAAGATCCGTGTGCTGTCGGACATCAACCCGGAAACCGGCGCAATAGCTGCAATTTTATTTGGAAGCTCACAGGCAAGTCTAAAGCTCATGAAACCACCGGCAGATAACCCGCAGGAAAATATTTTCAATGAATCAACACTGAACTTTTTCTTTACCGTATCGATCATCATTGAAAGAAATCCTACATCGTCAACTGTTGGGTTAACGCCGAATCCTCCGTTCCATGCGTTGCTCACTCCGTCGGGATAAACGACGATAAATTTTCCTGTGTCAGCTACGACATCCATCTGGGTGTAAAGTTCCTGCTGTGAAGCAGAACTTGTGTAACCGTGCATGTTGATCACAAGCGGATATTTATTGCTGACATTATAACCTGTAGGAAGATGAACAATATAATCCCGCACGATGCTCTGATAGGTGAAAGAATACGTTTGAGAAAAAACTGTCAATGAGCAGAATAATAAACCCATCATCAGGCCTCGCACATTTTTGGGGCTGAAGCCCGGGTTGAAGCGAAACCTAATAGCCACGACCTTAAGGTCGTGGCAAATAAATGCGAATACAAATGGCTTTAGCCAAAACTGTCCGCCCAACAAAGGAGTTGCAAAAGCTCTATTTATCAGAAGTTTCTTCATGATTTTGTTTTCTTCCAAGTTGTGAAATATTTTTCCTGGGTTTTCCGGTGCTTCGGGATTTCCCGCAGCGGCTTACATTCTTTCATTGTCTTAAAATATTCTGCGGGAAGCCCCTGATAAATAGAGGTTCCCTTTGTTTTCCAAGCAAGCATTTTGTCTGTCACATCTTTAATGATCCTTCCCGGATTTCCAACCACAACTTTTCGTTCAGGGATTATCATACCTTCCGGAACCAGCGTAAGCGCACCGATGACTGAATTATCGCCAACCACTGCATTGTCCATAACTATTGCCGACATTCCCACCAAAACATTTTTCCCGATCGTCGCGCTGTGGATGATCGCTCCATGTCCGATGTGGGCGCCTTCCTTTAACCATACCGTTATTCCGGGAAACATATGAAGAATACAGTTCTCCTGTACATTGCAGCCGTCTTCAATAATTATTTCGCCGAAGTCACCGCGAATCGCAGCGCCGGAACCAATGAAAACATTCTTGCCAATGATGACATTCCCCGTCACAGAAGCAAGCGGATGTACAAATGACGATTTGTGAACGACGGGTTTGTATCCTTGGAATTCGTAAATCATTTTTGGTTACTAATTAACGAATCCGCTTCGAATATTACAAATCAGAGGTACTGTACATTAGTGACATTCGTAGCCGATTCGTTATTGGTATGCACTTATACTTTTTCAATGACCACAGCGTACCCTTGCCCGACACCAATACACATTGTTACGAGCGCATATTTTTTATTCTGTTCATGAAGTTCAATGGCTGCTGAGTTCAGGATACGTGCTCCGCTCATTCCCAGCGGATGGCCGATCGCAATGGCGCCTCCGTTAGGATTGATCCGTGCATCATCATCCTTCAGTCCCCATGAACGGATGCAGGAAAGACCTTGCACCGCAAATGCTTCATTGAGCTCTATGATATCGATATCGCTCATCTTCAATCCCGCTTTCTTCAACGCTTTGTTGCTTGCTTCAACAGGACCAATTCCCATAATGCGCGGCTCCACGCCCGCCACGCCCGATGAAACGATCCTTGCTTTTGGTTTCAGATTATATTTCTTGATCGCATCTTCCGAAGCAAGCAAAATCGCGCAGGATCCATCGTTCAGTCCGGATGAATTGCCCGCTGTGACAGTTCCGTCTTTTCTGAATGCAGGTTTTAAACCGGCGAGGGTTTCCATTGTTGTGGTTGCGCGGATGAATTCATCATTCTCAAATATTTTAATCTCCTTCTTAACCGGAATTTCAACCGGAACGATTTCTTTTTTGAATCTCCCTTTCTTTTGGGCTGCAACTGCTTTCATCTGGGAGTGATACGCAAATTGATCCTGATCTGTTCGCGAAATTTTATGAATGTCATTGAGGTTTTCAGCCGTCTCCCCCATTCCGTCGATGCCGTATTTTTCTTTCATCTTCGGATTGACAAAACGCCAGCCGATGCTGGTGTCAAAGATCTGTGAAT
>JAHEYJ010000048.1 GCA_023251675.1 Bacteroidota bacterium | reverse complement strand
CGCCCGGCGCTTTTTCTTCTCCCGGCTGGAAAATAAGTTTTACGGTTCCGGAGAATTCATTTTTCAGTTCGTTAAGGATTTTTGCAACACCCAGCATGGAAGAAGTATGTACATCATGTCCGCAGGCGTGCATGACGCCTGGTTTTTTCGATCTGTATTCTACCTTATTTTTTTCTTCGATGGGTAAAGCATCGATATCGGCGCGTAAGGCAATCGACCTCACCCCCGGCCCCTCTCCCAAAGGAGAGGGGAGGGGTTTCTTTCCTTCAATGAGCGCAACTATTCCGGTTTTTACAATTACATCTTTATAGGGGATTCCCCACTCTTTTAATTTCCCGGAAATGAATTTTGAAGTGTTGTATTCCTCGAATGAAAGTTCCGGGTGGGCATGCAGGTGACGGCGGATGCTTACGACTTCCGGAAAGTATTTTGCCGATAGCAGAATTATTTTTTCTTTTAAATCCACGGAGTAAAGATATGAAGGTATGGGGTATTGAGTATCAAGTATTGGTGTGAATAAAATATCAGAGCAAGATAATGTGTGGTCTGAGTTTTCCTTATTCCTCATACCTGATACCTTTTTCCTTTCTTCTTACTTCCAGAATATCATTTTAATCGAGAGGAAAAAAAGGATCACTCCGAAAACCCGTTTCAGCGTGGTCTGGTCGATCGAGATGGCGATCCTGGATCCGAAGAAACTTCCGACGACAAACGTTGTGGCAATGATGCAGGCTACTTTCCAGTCCACATACCCGGACTGCCAGTAATTGATGGCTCCAAGAATACCGATGGGGATCAGGAACATGAAGAGAACCGTGCCTTGCGCGCTGTGCTGGGAGAATCCGAGAAAATAAACCAGCGCAGGCACTATTATTATTCCTCCTCCTACACCTACCAGTCCGCTGAGAACGCCCGCTACTAATCCCAGCGCGAGCAGGATAAAAATATCATTCATGGAATATGATTTTTGGTTCACTAGAGAGTAATAAAGAAAGTGTAAAGGTATTGCTTTTAGGAGATCAGAAATCCAGTGAGAACGACCAGTAGAAAACCCGTTTCTGGAATTTTCCGTCTTCCCATCCATGGCTCCAGTCGAGGCGCATAAAATACCCCAGCAAGCGGCTGCGGATCCCCCAGCCGTATCCGGCAACAATGGGTTCGCGTTTGGTATCAACAATTACGGTAATCGGTTGGGGAGGCCCGCCAATAACCTGCGTGTTGAGGGAATTTTCATCGCTGTAGGGAGATTTACCTGTCCATGCAGTTCCCACATCGCCAAAGCCGACGACCTGAAAATTATTGAAGAAATCTGATTTCAGCGGTTTGTTCATGATGTACCTGAATACCGGCAACCGAAGTTCTGAATTGAATAACGCAAAGCTGTTCCCGTTGCGGATGTTCTGGGTGAAACCGCGCATGGGAGTGGCCAGCGTTTGGTATGCATAATTCTCAGTCATAGAGATAGGTGTGTTGTAATTAAACCGCGGATCGAACCAGTTGTCGACTCCTCCCATATAGTAAATAAGTTTTTTCTTTCCGAAAGAAGTGCTTGCCGCGAACCGGTTTGCCAGGATAAAATCACGATGGATCTTTGTGTAATGGCGGATGTCGCAGCCGATCACTTCCATATCGGTTGCATTTTTATTTAACTGCTTGAAGTATTCCGCAAAAAGTTTCAGCCGTGTGCCGTAATATAAATTTAATCCCCGCTTGCGCGTGTTGTCAAAAACATATTCCAGTTTGGCTCCTCCCCAGTATTCGAATGCATTTGGCTTGGAGAGAGAAGGGGTATCGTATGAATAAAAAGCGGTCCGGTCCTGCCGTGCGTCAAGGGTTCCCCGTATCCCTGAAGTTTCGGTGAAAGGCCATTTCAAAACGTATTTCGCTTCATGCGTATGGATGCGGAAGAAGGGAGCGTAATCCAGCGACTGGCGGTGAAGGATGATCTGTTTATCCAGCCGGGTGAGCCGGTTCTCGTAGCTCATGTAATATTCATTGCTGTTCAGGTCGGAAGAAATGCGAACGCCCCCGGTGATCTTGTAATCGTCAAAAAGATCGCTGAGGCCCAGTTTGAAGAACCCGGTAAATCCCGGGCTGAGAAAGATAGGGCCGGGACCGGAGAATTTCTGGTAGGAAGCGTTAAGAAAAGAATTGTCGAGCTGCGTCACTACATAATCGGTGGAGAAAAAGATAAAATAGTTGCGCTGCTGCGGAAGAAAAAATCCCTGCGCCTTTGCGGCAACGGCCGACGTATCCAGATTTGTTTTTACCGGTTCGGGAATTGAAATATTTTTTGTTTGTTTCTTTGGTTCATTCTCAAAAACATAGTTGTTGATGTCAAACCCGCTGCTGTCCTTTTTTGCCGGTGGCGTATCTTCTTTTGTCAGAACCTGAATAGTTTGAACGGTAGCTGTTTTAATTTCATTATCTTTTTTGATGTCCTTTTCTTTGGAAAGTTTTTTCAGAATGCCGGCCTGGTAAGCCGTATTCGTAAGAGGGAATTTTAACTGCGCTGTACTTTCAGGATAATCATGGAGGAACATCCTGTATTTCCGCTGGTAAAAAACAACTTCGGTGATCTTTTTTGATTTCTGGTTTACCTCCTGTTCGATTATATTTCTCGAATAGTTGGTGATCGGGTACGTGCGTGTAAAATAGCGGTAATGTTCCGTTGTATCCACAAAGTCAATGGAACTGTCCAGCACGCCAAGATACCGGTTACGGATCCCGTTTTCATCGCTGAGGAAACATAAATGGTCCTTATCAAATTCACAGGGATAGGATTCGCTGAACAGCGGCGTATGGGTGACCCTGCGCAGGACCGGGTTTTTCGCTTTATAGGAATAGATGAAAAGATCCGTTTTTGCCATCGGCTGCTGGCTCTCTTTCAGGTCGAGCGGATAGGAACTCATGAACCGGATGGTATCGCCCGGCCGGTTGGATGAAAAAATAATTTTGGAGGAATTATTTATGAAGCGGGGGTTCAGGTCATCGTAAATGTCTTTTGTGATCGGCTCGGCATTTCCGGCTCCTGGAGTGTAAATGTAAATATCGCTCTGACCGTTCTGCACCGCCGACATGACGATCAGCCGGCCGTCATCGGAATAAGAGAAGTCGAGGATCTTTTCAAAGTTGAAAATTTTCAACGTTTCAATTTTTCGGGTTGAAAGGGTATAATACTGAAGAAGGAGTTCTCCTTTTCTCTCGGTGATAAAGGCAAACAGTTCCCCGTTCGGATGCCACGCTACCAAAGGGAAAGAATAATCAGTAGGCCGGTCGATCTTTTGTTCTCTCCGGATTATCTTTTTCGATTTCTTGGTCTTGAAATCATAAAGCATGACCTTGTATTTTCCCAGTTCGTTGGTGGTATAGACAGCGTGCTTGCCGTCGGGACTTGTTTTAAATCGCTGGTACACCCGGGCGATCTTGATTTTCTTCAGCAATGAAGAATCGGGAAGGGACTTTGTAGTATCTTTTTCGTTGTATCGCTCTTCATAATAGTTCATCCATTCGCTGGTCAGGTTTTTCATGGATACGCCCAATACAAAAAGGAAAGAGCTTTCAATGTTGCGGGTCACCTTGGTCATGTACAGTATGTTGGAGATAACGGACTCTCCGTAAACATCAGCGATATAATTCCAGATGGAATGGCCGGCATAGAGCGCGTCCACACCTTCCAGCCCGTTAAACCGTTTGTATTTTTTATTCAGGATGCCGTCTTTCACACGGGAATCGATATCCGTATCCCAATCGTTTGAAATGTAGGAGATCAATCCCTGTACGTACCAGTTGGGAAGATTGAGAAGCGTTGAATTTTTTACAACGTCCTTCACATTCCCGCCATACATCATCTGGCTGATCAGCACTTCGGCGATGCCCGCTTTTATCTGCCTGTCAAGGTCCCGATGGTCGCCGTCAAAATAGAGAAAGACCTTTGAGCCGACGATCTTTGTCACGCCTCCTACATTGTAGGGTTCTTCGTATTCCAGCCCGATATTGCTTTGGCGATAATCGCTTTGCTTGTTATAAACCATGAATTCGATCTTGTCATCCAGGTTGTAATCCAGCATCTTTTCGATCTTGCTCACATATTCTTTTGCATGCTGGCAGGTGTAGACCGCCAGGTCCTTCCCGCCCATGTAGAAATAAACATTGTATTTCTCAAACTTGTACCATTGCCATAACCGGGGCTCGTCAAACTGAACACGGTTCTTTCCGAACTCCATTTGAGAACCGCTGTAGAACTGGGAAAAACAGGGATACGCCAATAGCCAATAGCCAATAGCCAAAATCAACCGGAGTAATCTGTTTTTCATGTATAAAATCTGCGATGACGAATTTACAAATAATACTGAGGTTACAAAATCATTTTCGGAACGAAATCGGACTGTAAATATTTATCAATAGTATTAATTTCTTAGGTGGAAGAAAAGCATTCCTCTTGCAAGAGGAAACGAGATGCGCGGCAATCCCTGTTTAGCTGAAAAGTCCCAACTGCTTTAAAATCAGACATTATATAATACTAAAAAAACACGCTAAAGAAATGTTATTCAAAACTTGACTTTTATATTTATGTAACTCACCTTTGTTCTCATGAATTTGAAAAAAGTAAGATCTAAACATAAACACCAAACCCAATTAACACCATGAAAAAAATTTACTTCTTATTTGCTTTTACCATATCGTGTGTTTTTTGCATGTTGAATGGTAACAAGCTCAGTGCCCAGCAGGAATTTAAACCGATGGCCTGCGGATCCGATGCCGCGTGGGAAATGCAGCGCCAGCAGGACCCGGGATTTGATCAGCGGATGCAAGCGCTGAATAACATCATTCATGAATCGATAAATAAAAATCCAAACCCGGAATTAAATGCGATCATTACCATTCCGGTTGTATTTCATGTATTGTACCGGACGACCAGTGAAAATCTTTCCAATGCCTGCATTCAAACCTGCCTCGATGCCCTGAACCGCGATTACCGCAAGCAGAACACGGATCTGTCCAATGCCCCGTCTCAATTCATTGCAGTGGCTGCCGATTGTGAATTTAATTTTTGCCTTGCGTCAAAAGATCCGCAGGGAAATCCGACCAACGGAATTGTTCACAAACAAACCACGGTTACTTCCTGGACAACCGACGATGCCATTAAATATTCAGCACAAGGCGGTGACGATACGTGGGGATCGGCCCATTACCTGAACATCTGGGTAGGAAATCTGGGGACCAGCTTAGGCGGATACTCTTATTTTCCCTGTTCAGTAGTCGATGCAAAAGATGGAGTGGTTATCAATTGTATCACTACAGGACAGAACTCCTGTGCGGCTACCGGCTATCAGAAAGGCAGGACCTGCGTGCATGAAGTGGGCCACTGGCTGGGATTGTACCACACTTTTCAAAATGGCTGTGCAGGAACAAGTTCTTCAAATTGTACTACTGCCGGCGACATGATCTGTGATACACCGCCTACGGCAAATGCGAATATCAATAATACCGGATGCACACAGCAGAACACGTGCACTGAAACGCCGACAAACGAAATAGACCAGATCCAGAATTACATGGATTATACGCAGGATAATTGCCGGGTTCTTTTTACTGCAGGGCAAAAGGCGAGGATGATCTCTTCCTATAATCAATGCAGGACCAGTGTGGGTAATAATGCTTCCACGTATTGCACCACATCAACAGGTATTGCCTCTTTCAATTCTCCAGACGGGTTCAGTGTCTATCCGAATCCGGCCACTTCATCGGTTGCAATTGAAGGAACCAGCAGATCAGAAAAAATTCACTATTCCATTTGCAATCTGCTTGGCGCTGAAATAAAATCAGGAGATATTTCTTCAAGTGGAAACAGTTTCAGCGGAAAAATAAATGTGAGTGATATGTCCGGCGGAATGTATTTCATCAAAATAATTGACGGATCCACATTCTTCACAAAGAAGCTGAACAAGCAGTAAGTGTAGTTTGGTTTAAAAAGGGGTTGCTTTCCATCGTCATTGGAATAGCAACCTTTTTTATTTTCAGCAGGTAGAAAAAACCTCTACATTTGTTCATAGTAAAACCTGACTATGAAACGTTCTCTCCTCTTTGTATTTACCCTCTGCCTTTTGCCCTCTGCCTTCTTACTTTCTCAAGAAACTTTTCCAACCAACGGAGCACCCGATATCCGCCATAATTATTATGCATTCACCAATGCAAAGATCTATGTGGATTATCAAACGGTAATTGAAAAGGCAACCCTGCTGATCAAAGACGGAGTGGTCGTTGATGCCGGCGATAAAGTCATTGTTCCCAAAGGCGCTGTGGTGGTTGACCTGAAGGGAAAAAGCATTTATCCTTCGCTGATCGATATTTATTCTACTTACGGAATGCCCGAGATAAAAAAACCGGAACGGGTCCGCGGCCCGCAGATGGAAAGCAACACCAAGGGCGCTTACGGGTGGAACCAGGCGATCCATCCCGAAACGGAAGCGGATAAACTTTTTATCGCCGACAGCAAATCTGCGGATGAACTTCGCAAACTGGGTTTCGGTGCGGTAATGACATTTAAAAAAGATGGGATTGCCCGCGGCAGTTCTGTTTTTGTTTCACTGGCAAATAAAAATGAAAATGAGATCATCCTCAAGGATAAGGCTGCTGCTATGTATTCATTCGACAAAGGCACCAGCACTCAGGATTATCCGAGTTCGCTGATGGGAAGCATCGCGCTGCTCAGGCAAACCTACTATGATGCGTTATGGTACGAACAACAAACTCCCCTCTCCTCTGGGAGAGGGGCCGGGGGTGAGGTCAATATTTCTCTGGATTCGTGGAATAAGATACAATCGCTGCCTCAGATTTTTGAAGTGAATGATAAACTCTCCGCGCTGCGTGCCGATAACATTGGCGATGAATTTAAGATCCAATACATTGTCAAAGGGAACGGCGATGAGTACCAGCGCATGGATGAGATCAAGTCTACGCATGCACGGTTCATTCTTCCGTTGAAATTCCCGGCTCCTTATGATGTAGAAGATCCTTACGATGCCGCCATCGTTTCGTATGCCGATCTCAAGAACTGGGAAATGGCGCCGATGAACCCATCCGCGTTTGAGAAAAATTTTATTCCGTTTGCGCTCACTACCGATGGAATGAAAGACAAAAAAGATTTCTGGAAAAATATCCGCAAGGCAATAGAATACGGGTTGACCGAGAAAACAGCATTGAAGGCACTCACGGTTACTCCCGCTGAAATGATCGGCATGCAAAACCAGGTCGGTACTCTTCAAAAAGGAATGATCGCCGATTTTATGATCACGTCCGGAAATTTATTCGATGAGAAGAATGTGATCTATGAGAACTGGATCCAGGGCGAGCAGTATGTGGTGAAAGACATGAACTTGATCGATCTTCGGGGCAATTATCAATTAAGCATCAGTGGCCAGAATGAAAGTTCAGAAGTAAAAACACCCTCCCTTTTCATGAGGTCCTACAACCTGAAAATTTCAGGGGAAGCAGAAAAGCCTAAGTCAGACATCAGTATCGGAGATACAGCAAAAGTAACTGCGGAATTTTCTCTTTCCGGAAATCTGGTAACATTGAACTTCACTCCGAAAGGAGACAGCACGGTTATACGGTTGAGTGGAATGACCGTCCCCTCTTCCGTCTCCCTCCAGGGGGGAGAAACTTTCGCAATGAAAGGAAAAGGACAGGTGTCCAATGGTCGTTGGGTAAACTGGACGGCAACGTATCAGTCTGCGGTCGAAGCCAAAAAAGATTCTTCAAAAATTCCTCCCCCTGCCCCCTCCAAAGGGGGACAAACAGCGGGAAAATATCCAACGCTCGACGATGTGATCTATCCGTTTACAGCATACGGCCAGAAAAAAACGGATTCAACCCTCATTGAAAAATTATGGAACCGCTGGGATGCCATTATTATTAAGAACACTACGGTCTGGACGAATGAAGCAGACGGCATACTGAAAAATAAAGATGTGATGATCACGGATGGAAAGATCGTCGCTATCGGAACCAATCTTACTGTGCCTGCAACGGTGAAGGCAAAAATTATTGACGGAACCGGGAAACAACTCACGCCGGGGATCATTGACGAGCATTCCCACATCGCCATTTCACAGGGCGTGAACGAAGGCACACAGGCCTCCAGCGCGGAAGTCAGCATCGGCGATGTGATCGACTGTGAAGACATCAATATTTACCGTCAGCTTTCGGGCGGTGTGGTGGCAGCGCAAATTCTTCACGGAAGTGCAAACCCCATCGGCGGACAATCCGGGATCATAAAGCTGCGATGGGGAAAATCGCCGGAGGAAATGAAAATAAAAGGAGCGGATGGTTTTATCAAATTCGCTCTCGGAGAAAATGTCAAGCAAAGCAACTGGGGCGATGTGAACACCGTTCGTTTTCCCCAATCAAGAATGGGCGTGGAGCAGGTGTATTATGATTTTTTCACACGCGCAAAAGAATACGATGCAAGATGGATGGCGTATGCAACTTCTGCAACAAAATCAAAAACATTTATTCCTCCTCCTAGAAGAGACCTTGAACTGGAAGCGCTCGTGCAGATCCTGGATAAAAAACGTTTCATCACCTGCCATTCCTACGTACAGAGCGAGGTCAACATGCTGATTCATGTCGGCGATGCAATGGGTTTTAAGGTGAATACCTTTACACATATTCTTGACGGATATAAAGTGGCTGATAAAATGAAAGCGCACGGAGCCGGTGCATCCACTTTTTCTGACTGGTGGGCGTATAAAATGGAAGTAGTGGATGCCATTCCCTACAATGCGGCGCTGATGGATAAAATGGGGCTTGTCACCGCTGTTAATTCCGATGATGCGGAAATGGCACGGCGGCTGAACCAGGAAGCGGCAAAGTCAATAAAGTACGGCGGACTGTCGGAAGAAGAAGCGCTGAAACTTTGCACGCTGAATCCGGCAAAACTTTTACACCTGGATAAAACAATGGGCAGCATTAAAGTGGGCAAGAGCGCTGACCTGGTTTTGTGGACCGACGATCCGCTCTCTATCTATGCAAAAGCGGATAAAACAATTATTGACGGACAAATTTATTTTGATGCCGATGCGGATAAAAAACTTCGTGACGAAATGCAAACGGACCGTGCGCGGATCATCAACCTGATGATACAAGCCAAGAAAGGAGGAGAACCCATACAAAAACCGGAACGCAAGGAAAAGAAGGAGTATAGCTGTCACGAGGAATTCAGCAACCAATAATTTCCGGTCTTACAAGATTTCCGAATGAAGGTAAAAGGAAAGCACTATCGAACGATCTGGCTGGATGAAGCAAATGACCGGGAGATCTGCATAATCGATCAGCGAAAACTTCCTCATCAGCTCGAAATCGAAAAATTAAAAACCGTTGAAGCGGTTGTTACGGCCATAAAGGCGATGCATGTCCGAGGCGCCGGGTTGATCGGCGTTGCCGCTGCCTATGGAATGTACCTGGCAGCGACCGAAGCAAGCAGAGAAAATAATTTTCAGAATTCATTGAAGTTATTTGCGAAGATATTAAAGGCGTCGCGTCCCACCGCCGTTAATCTGGAATGGGCCGTTGATCGCCAGCTGAAAGAAATTTCAAAAGGAAAAACAGCAGAAGAAAAAATTAAGATCGCAAAACAAACCGCCATCCGGATTGCCGATGAAGATGCCGGCCATTGCAGGAACATTGGTTTGCATGGTTTTCAGCTCATAGAGAAGATCAGCAAAAGAAAAAAAGGGAAGACCGTAAATATTCTGACGCATTGCAATGCCGGCTGGCTGGCTTTTGTGGATCATGGCACGGCAACCGCGCCGATCTATGAAGCAGTTGCACGCGGGATCAAAGTACATGTTTGGGTGGATGAGACCCGTCCACGGAATCAGGGCGCAAGTCTTACCGCCTGGGAATTATTGAACCACGGCGTTCCGCATACGGTGATCGCGGATAATACAGGAGGCCATCTGATGCAGCATGGGTTGGTGGATATGGTCATTACCGGAGCCGACCGCGTAACGCGGTCAGGAGACGTTGCCAACAAGATCGGAACGTATTTGAAAGCGTTGGCGGCAAAAGAAAATCACATTCCGTTTTATGTTGCGCTTCCTTCATCAACCTTTGACTGGAAAATTAAAAACGGGGTGAAGGAAATTCGGATTGAAGAACGTGATGCGGATGAAGTAAAATACATTCAAGGCCTTTGCGATGGAGAGATTAAAAAAGTGCTGCTGACTCCGGCCGGGAGTCCCGCTGTCAATTATGGATTTGATGTCACGCCTGCACGATTGATCACCGGCCTCATTACCGAAAGAGGTATTTGCAAGGCTGATGAGCGATCTATTTTGAATTTATTTCCTGAAAAGAAAAAATAATGCAGGAAACCGGTGTCATAAAATTCAACTGCAACTGGATCCAGGAGGCTCCGCTTGAAAATAAGTTGATCGAGGAATTGAACCGCTGGCGGGAAAAACTTTATAGATCTAAATTCATAGGACAGGATGCGCACGGAATCGGCTATGGAAATATCAGCGTCCGTGAGAAGGGAAATCAATTTATCATTTCCGGCTCGATGACCGGCGGTTTGGAAAAATTAACGGGCCAGCATTATACGCGCGTAATCGGTTATGATTTTGTAAGCAATTCCCTTACAGCAAAGGGGCCGATCCTCGCATCTTCCGAATCATTAACGCATGCGGCCATTTATGAATCGCAAAAAGAAATTAATGCAGTGATCCATATTCATGATCTTGTGTTCTGGAAAAAGATATTGCATAAAGTCCCGACGACAAACAAGAACGTTGAATACGGAACACCGGCAATGGCACTGGAAGTAAAAAGATTGTTCAAAGAAACCGATCTGAAAGCAAAAAAGATATTTGCCATGGCCGGCCACGAAGCCGGGATCATATCATTTGGGAAAGACCTGGAAGAAGCCGGAGCCGTTTTGTATGACTTCTAATAAAAAGTATACTCATACTGTAATATAAATCCCGCATCAGAAGTATTTTTTTCAATTAGCAATCCTTTCGGATTGAATGTATCCGAGTAAACCAGCTTAGTGCCTGAATAATGTTCTACCACTTTGTTCTTCTTTTTATCCAGCTTTTCTTTTGGCGTAGTGTTGTCTGCAGTTTCTTTTGCAGTGGAGGCCGGTGTTAAAGTAGAAGACGGAAGCGGAGGATAGGCCAACGCAACCGGCTGGGCAAGAGGTTCAGATGCAGTCTTCAGCACCTTGCCTTTTGTGTTCATCAATGTGTACGAGACCTTATCTTTCTCATATTTTCTTTTTTCATTTGTTTTGGCAACCCCGTCGCTGACGCTGATCTCCAAAAGATTTCCCTGTTTGTCGTAGGTGTAGGAATAATATTTATGCTCAGTTATTTTTCCCTTTTCATAGCGGATGAACTCAACGGGCAAACCAACCGCATTGTATTTTTTGAATTCAGACAATCCTTTTGGAAAAAAATAGTTGACCGTTCGCTCAGCAGGAGTTCCGTTGCCTGCATATTTGATCTCATCATTTAAGATCGTGTCTTTCCGGACCACAATTTTTGAAAAGGTATTCTCCGTCTTTTCTCCGGTTCCCGAATAGGCGTATTCCCATTTCTCCACCGTTTGAGACATATCTCCTTCATAAATATCTTTTCTGTAACTGCTTAACAGTCCGGAGAAATTATAACGGTAGGATTCATCGAATGAATAAGCTTTTGCCGAATCGGCATCGATTCCTCCCTCCTTATAATCAGTGAGCCGGCCTTTTTCGTCGTATTTCCATTCAATGAGCCCATACATACCGCCATGGGTTTTATCCGGGACAATTCGCTTTATGGTACAGCCATTATCATCAAATTCATAGACCGCATTGAATGATTTTTTCTTTGTCTTTTTATCCAACTTGTATTCCCATTGTTCCAGTACCGAGTTTTGCTTTAAAGAGGATTGGCTGCTTCCTGTAATGTTGCATAGAACCGGTGTGTTTTGTGCAAAGGAAAAAAGTGAAAATGAGATCAGGAAGGAAACAAAAATAATTTTTTTCATGGGAGTTGTCTTTTGATTGAAACAGGATTAAACAGACTGCAAACATATTTATTTCTTTCAGAAAATAAAATCTATTTATCATTTAATAATTGAGTGAAACACAGGGGTGCATAAGCGTTTTATTCTATAGCGAACCGCCGTTAATGATGAGTTTAATTACTTATTTTTGTGAATCTCGTTGAAGCCATCGTTTTTCATCCAGTCAAATTAACTTAATCCGATCCTACCAATGAGTAATGAAGCAAAAAAACCTTCTTCAGGAACATTAACAGGAGATTTTTTCGGAGGCACAGCCGCTATGCTGGTGGCGCTTCCATCGGCCATTGCTTTCGGCTTGATTATTTTTGCTCCGCTGGGCGCGGAGTTCTCCAGCCAGGCTGCTATCGGCGGAATTATGGGAACGGTTGCCCTTGGTTTAATAAATCCTTTAATGGGAGGAACCAACCGGCTGATCTCGGCACCGTGCGCCCCTGCAGCCGCAGTACTTTCTGTCTTTGTCCTGGAACTGGTGAAAGGCGGAAGCGTACCGGTAAATTTGATCCCGGTATATGTTACACTGGTCGGGCTTTGTGCCGGGATCATCCAGGTACTTCTTGGAAAAGCCGGAGGCGGAAAAATTATAAAGTACATTCCTTATCCTGTTGTAGCGGGTTATCTCAGTGGAGTAGGTATTCTCATTCTCCTCGGGCAGTTCCCAAAACTTTTGGGATTGCCGAAGGGAGTAAAGCTTTTTGACGGTTTGATCATGTTCGATACATGGCAATGGGAAAATATCTGCATCGGGCTGGTGACAATTCTCATGATGGTGTTTGCTCCGAAGATCACGAAAAAAATTCCTGCTGCGATCATCGCGCTTCTTACGGGGATCCTTGCTTATTTCTGTATTGCCTTCTTTGAAACTTCATTGCTTACGTTAGAAAATAATCATGCGGTCATCGGCTCGATCAATGCATCTGCAACGGATCTGGGACATGCAATTACCAATCGCTGGACGCTTGCTGCGTCACTTAATTTTTCTACGCTGGGTATTTTGCTCGTTCCCATACTTACGCTTGCTGCACTTCTTTCGATCGATACATTGAAAACCTGCGTGGTGCTGGATGCGCTGACCTATTCCCGGCATAATTCAAACAAAGAACTCGTAGGACAAGGGTTTGGAAACATTGCTTCCGCCATGCTCTGCGGAATTCCGGGTTCGGGAACGATGGGCGCTACATTGGTGAACCTGAACAGCGGCGGAAAAACAAAAATGGCAGGCGTCATTGCCGGTGTTGCGGCTTTGCTGGTACTGCTTGTTCTCGGAAGATTAGTAGCGTGGATCCCTATTTCTGCATTAGCCGGAATCCTGATCGTAGTGGGATTCCGTATGGTAGATAAAAAAAGCATTAACCTGTTGAAACACAAATCAACGTTCCTGGATTTCTTTGTGATACTTGCCGTGGTGGTTTCTGCTTTAAGCATGGACCTGATCGCCGCTGCAGGAGTGGGAATCGCTACGGCGATACTTCTTTTCTTGCGGGAGCAGATGCGTACGTCGGTGATCCGCAGAAAAATTTTAGGAAACCAGATATTTTCCAAGAAACACCGCCTCACCTCCGAACTGACCGTATTGGAAGAGAAAGGAAGTCATACCATCATCATCGAACTGCAGGGCCAGTTATTTTTCGGAACCACCGATCAGTTGTTCACGCAGCTGGAGCCTTACCTGGCGGACTGCAAATATGCGTTGCTCGATATGCGACGGGTGCAGTCGGTGGATTATACCGCCGTACACATGCTGGAACAGATCCATGCACGGATACACGACAAGCACGGCTATATTATCATCACGTCCATCCCGCTGAGTTTGCCTACGGGACAGAACGTTAAAGAATACCTGGAGTTCCTCGGATTGACGGAAACCAAGCACCTGAAATTCTTTGACGACCTGAACTCCGCGCTGGAGTGGGTGGAAGATGAAACATTAAAGGAAGCTAACCTGCATTTGTACGATGAAAATAAAATTCTTGATCTGAAGGAGATCGAATTGTTCTCCGGGTTTTCAGATGAGGTAATAGCAACCTTTAAATCCTTTATCGAGGAAAAGACCTGCAAGCCGAACGAATTTATTTTCAAAAAAAATGATTTCAGCGATGAGATCTATTTTATCAGAAGAGGAACGGTGAACATCAATCTTCCGCTGGCTGATGGAAAAGCGTATAACCTGCTCACGATCGGCAGAGGCGGTGTGATCGGCGACATGGCGTTCATCGACAAACGTAAACGCTCTGCCGATGCGGTATCTGTGGATGATTCAAAACTATTTGTTTTATCTCGAAAGAAATTTGACGAGGTCTCTAAAAAGCATCCGGAGATCGCCGGAATATTCTTTGAACGGCTCGCCCTGCTGATCGCTAACCGGCTGCGGCAAAGCGATAAAGAACTGAAAGCGCTGCAGGAAAGCTGAGGTGGCAGTAAATGGCAGGTAGTTTAACTAAAAAAGAAAATTCCAAATATCAAAAAACAAATTTCAAATAAACCACAAAAAGCCAAATTCGAAATACTAAACAATTTTTCTTTGCCTTTTGTTTTACCTTTTGGTTTTTGGAGTTTGAAATTTATTTGTCATTTGGTGCTTGTTATTTGAGATTTTTATAATGAACTTAAGAGTAATTCCAGCAACGCCTAAATATTAAGCTTCATACATAAAAGTATGTCCGACCTTGAAATAAAAAATATTGTTGGAAAAAAAATTGAGCGGTACAAGAACCGGCTCAAGGCAAAGGAAGTTGAACTCGAAGTGCTGCTGGATTTTATCTCAGCCATCAACCTGAATTTTTCCACCGCGCAATTAGTAGATAAGTTCAAGCACTATGTGAAGGAACAATTGCAGATCGAAAAGCTGGTGCTGTTCAGCAAGTACTCCAACTGGAGGCGTCTGCTTGAATACGGGCTAAAAAAGGACGCGTTCGATCTTTTCGATGTGGAGCGCGACCTGCTTCACCTGAAAGACATCACTTCCGTCACTACGATCCAGAACGATGCGCTGAAAGATTTTGACCTGGTCGTTCCGGTGTATCACGGTGAAATTCCGGTGGCGTACCTGGTGATCGGCGATGTGAAGAACGATGAAGGAAATGTAAGCGGTATCATCAAGCACCTTAACTTTTTACAGATCCTTACCAACGTGGTGGTAAGCGCGATTGAAAATCACCGGCTGGCGCGCGAAGTGCTGCAAAAGGAACAGGAGAAGACAAAACTCATCGAGAACCAGAAAGAAATGCTGGAAGACCTTGTGGAGAAACGTACCAGCGAATTGAAATCGGAAAAAGAAGAATCCGAACGGCTGCTCAGCAACATCCTTCCCAAGTCGGTCGCCGATGAGCTGAAACAAAAAGGATTCACGACGCCGAAACGATTTAGTAACGCTACCATCCTGTTCACCGACTTCAAAGAATTCACGCAGGCCTCTTCAACAATTTCGCCGCAGGTTTTGGTCGGCGAACTGAATGATATTTTCATGGCCTTTGATTTCATCATTGAAAAGAACGGACTCGAAAAAATAAAAACGATCGGCGATTCCTACATGGCGGCTTCCGGCTTGCCGAAAAGATCGAAGAACCATGCCGTTCACGTGGTGCGCGCCGGTTTTGAAATGCTTTCGTATCTCGAAACACGCAAGCAGCATATCGGCATCAGGTGGGAAATGCGCGTGGGAATTCATTCAGGGCCGGTGGTGGCAGGCGTAGTGGGCGCAAAAAAATTCACCTATGACATCTGGGGCGATACAGTCAACCTCGCTTCGCGGATGGAAAGTAACAGCTTTGTTGGAAGAATAAATATCTCGAAGAAGACGGAGAAGCTCATCAATGATTTTTACAAATGCGATTACCGCGGCAAGCTGGCGGTAAAAGGAAAAGGAAATACGGACATGTATTTTGTGCTGCACGAAAAGGAATCCAAGCGTTTTAAAAAATTGAAGGAGTACGTTGTTGATCTGCTGACAAAAAAACTTTCGCCTACGCTTTGTTATCACAACCTCGACCATACGCTGGGTGTATGCAATGCCGCCACTACAATTGCGCTGTACGAAAATGTGGGCATGAAAGGAATCGAACTTCTCCGCTCCGCCGCATTGCTGCACGACAGTGGTTTCACCAAGCAGTACAAGGACAATGAAGAGCGCGGCTGCGAGATCGCCCGCACCGTGCTGGCCCGTTTCGGTTACAATGCAAAAGAGATAAAGATCATCTGCGGAATTATCATGGCAACGAAGATCCCGCAAACGCCAAAGACCCAACTGGAAGAAATTATCTGCGATGCCGACCTCGATACGCTCGGAAGAAGCGATTACGACATCCATGCAAAAAATCTGGTGGATGAACTAAATGCAAATGGCAGCCAGCTTGACGCAACGCGCTGGCGCGATTACCAGGTAAAGTTTTTGAGCAGCCATCATTACTTCACCCAAACTTCCCGCAGCCTGCGCGAAGATGTGAAGCAAAAAAACCTGGAGCGGGTAAAGAATACGCATGTTTAGCGCCGAATGCAGTTGTCCCAATAATTTAATTACCTGAACGGAATTATTTTCTATATCTTTGATTAAAATTTATTACAATGCTTACCAGGCAAGACCTATTATCCTTCCTGCACGATAATAAAGGATATCTGCAAACACATTTTCATCTGACGAAGGTGGGAATATTCGGTTCGTTTGCAAGAGAGGAGCAACGATCCGACAGTGATATTGACCTGTTGATCGAAATGGAAGAAGAAACAAAAAATATTTTCGACCTGAAGTGGGAACTGCGCGAATTTTTTAAAAAGCAATTCAACAGGGAAGTGGATATCTGCAATGCAAAATACATAAAGCCCTACGCCCAATCTTACATCCTGAGGGATGCGATCTATGTCTGAAAAAGATTTACTGAACTGTTTTGCTATTTTGGAAGCGCTTGAAAGGATCGAACAATACACGCATCCGCATCAATCGGCAGAGCAATGGATGAAAGACCAGGTCGCCTATGATGCCTGTCTTATGAATTTTGTAGTGATCGGAGAAATGACAGCCAAAATGAGCAATGATTTTTTAGGGCAGAATAAAAATATTGAATGGCATAAGATCAAAGCGTTCAGAAATATTATTGCACACGATTATTTGGGAATTGATTTTAAAGAAGTATGGCAGATCATTCAAACCAAACTTCCCGAACTGAAGATAAAGATCAAACAAATTACAAGTAAGTAAAGAGCAATTCTCCAAGCAAAAAACGAAGTGGCACAGAACGCTGGCGCGATTACCAACTGAAATTTTTAGGCAACCATCATTACTTCACCCAGACCTCCCGCGATCTGCGCGAAGATGTGAAGCAGAAAAATCTGGAGCGGATCAGAAATATAAAGGCGTAATTGGTGCCCGCTGCACAAAATCCACGGAACCCCTAAGGAAATGTAATTGGTGGGGTTTCTATCGTGTTGCTTTTATGCTTAGCCAAGTCATACATATATAAGGTGTACTTGATTTGATCAAATATTTTGATAAAAGGTCTTTGTTTTATAAAAATTAAACCTTTCACAGGTTCGCTGGGATCTTCACTTGGTAAAACAGGCGGAACAGTAAAGTAGAAAAAATTTGTATCAATTTGAGCAGTAGCGATGTTGGCATCAACAAGAGTCCAGTGAGGTGTTCCTCCTAGGGTATCCCAGTAAGAATCATAAATGCAAACATTTCCATTTTTTAAAACCCCCTGCAAATCTGGCTGTGTCAATCCGATATCTCCTTCATTATCTGTAAAAGAAATTACAATTTGAATCGAGTCGGGATCAGACGGATTACCATATCGGAGAAAATCTTTGTATGCAATTACAGGTTCAGAGGGATATTTTGGTTTTTTAACGCAGGAAAAAAAGGAAATTCCCAGTAAAACTACCACCACAATATTTGGAAAACAATAGTTCATTTAAAATGATAAGTTAACAAATGTAAAGAATATTTTTTTATTTCTGGTATAATCCATGTAAAAAAGCCCCGCTTTTTTTGCGGGGCTTTGTGTTTTCACTTCAAAGTTATTTTTCTGTTTATTTCTCCCGAATTTGTTATTGCCCTTAATAAATAAATGCCTTTTGATTGTTTTGACAAATCAACAATAAAAGTATTTTCAGAGATACCTTTCTTTTCATAAACTACTCTTCCTGTCATATCTGTAATTTGAATTGTATGGACAATATTCTCACCAAGTTCAATTCTGATTTCGCCATTCGTTGGGTTTGGAAAAACATTAAGTGAAGCGGAATTATCCGAAAATCCTAATCTATTACCTCCAGGATTACAGCAATCTAATCCTAAAGCTGTAGTTACCTTTACAGCGTCAATATTTCATCTCTTAGAAAATTTATCATTCTTCGAATGGTTCTTTCAGAACAATCGTATTTTTTTGCAACTTCTGATGAGTGAGTCACTTGATTCTTTTCAATCATTTCCAAAAGGTAGCGGAGTCGTTCAGTGTATTCTCTATAGTTCATCCTACTGTGAAATGCAAAACGGACACACTCCCATTTCCAAAAACATCTTAGTAGAAGAAGGGGTGTGCCCAGAGTTTGATAAATCCGTCTTGCTGTTTTTTAAGTGTAAAAAAAGTTGATTCATGCACGGATACAATTAAAATAAATCAGTATAAGATACAAATCTCAAAACTTATAATTTATTACTATTCCCAGCCGAGTTTCTCCGATGTACATCGGAGGACTCGGATGATATCGCAAACTCATAAATGCACTAGGAACTCCAGCATGAATACAATCGCAGGCGGCAATAAATACCGCCTCCCCCTTTATCCCCCTCTAGGAGGGGGACATGGGAGTGGATTTTTAATGGAAGAAATAAAAATCTCCGCTTTTCTTTCCTTCTGAGTCTTCTTCAAATAAAAACCCCCGACACAGTTTGCATCGAGGGTTTCTTTTTTTATTCCCCTCTCCAAAGGAGAGGGGATAGGGGTGAGGCTTGTGAGTCTATCTGAACAGTACCACCCGTTTATTCACAGTACCAAGTTCGGTTACAATCTCAACATTATAAATTCCTTCGGTGAAGGTGCTGGTGTTGATCTGAAATTTATATTTCACTAGTCCACCTTGCCCTCCGCCCTGAAGGGTGCTGTTGGTATTTCCTCCCTTTAGGGTTGGGGCCGGCACTCGCTCTCCTAACATGTTGACCAAATAAATATCAATTGGTGTCTGAAGCGTGGTGTTGAACTCAATGGTGAAGGCATCCTTGGCAGGGTTCGGGTAAATGCTCACATCCTGCAGCGCCGTTCCGAATTCAATTACGCCCAGCGGATTCACCAATACAAGAACGGTTGCAGTGCTGGAACAATTGTATTGATTGGTTCCGGTAACCGTGTACGTTGTGGTTACAGTCGGCGAAGCAGTGATGCTTGCCGTTATTTGTCCGCCCGGCTGCCACACATACGATGATGCATTGTAGGCGGTCAGCACGGTTGAAGTATTCTGCAGAATAGTAGTCGAATACGTATTCGCTGTTACCAGCGGATTCGGATTGATAGTAAGCACTGCCGTATCGGAAATTGAATTTCCGCAGCCGGCTGCATAATCCGTTACATAGTAAGTATACGTTCCAACTGCAGTCACTCCGGTATTGAACCCGTTGCCTGTTCCTACCATATTAATGAGTGTAGGATCGCTGAACCAGTGCGGATTTG
>JAHEYJ010000192.1:1250-5837 GCA_023251675.1 Bacteroidota bacterium | reverse complement strand
ACAAGCATTTTTTTTGAAACGAGAGACTCGTATAAACCGGAACTCATCAGGAGCGTAAGGTTTTCTTTGTAAGAAATAGAAACGGTCCTGTACACATTGCTTTCATGATTAAAAACAGATCCGGAAGGATCGCGGAATGAAGCCGGGTCGATATTCGGGATGGAAGGGTTCACTAATGAATTTAGGGATCAATCTGCTAATTTAAGAGAATTAAGAATTAAGAATGTAGAATTAAGAATTAACAGCCAATCGTCGACCGTACTCTATTTCTTCAAAGCATTCCTTATCAATTCAAGATATCGTTCTTTCTGTGAGTTCACCGAATATCTCTCCTGGACTGTTTTTCGTGCCTGTGTTCCGATCAGCCTTCGTAATTTATGATCTTCGATCAGTAATGAAATTTTCTCAATCCATTCCTCAGTGGTTTTAGCGAGATAGCCATTGATCCCTTCGGAAATGATCTCGCCATTGACGCCTGCTGAAGAGATAACGCAGGGAATTTCAAGTGCCATGTATTGCAGTGCTTTCAATCCGCATTTTCCTTTCACCCATTCGTCGTCGGGCAAAGGCATGATGCCGATGTCGAATGAGGAAAGCTCGGTTATCTCTCTTTCTTTATTCCACGCCATACCTTTTATTCCAAGTTCTTTGTTTTCGAACGTATCATCGCCAATAACCTTTATTGATATTTTTGATCCGTATTTTCTTTTTATTTCTTGCAGGAAGGGCAATGCAAGTTCAAAATACTGAATGGTAGTATGGCTCCCGGTCCATCCTATAGTAATGGTATCTTTTTCTGATTCGGGTTTTGTGCGTTTATGATATTCCGTATCGATAGTGGTCGGAATGACAACTACATTTTGAGAATATTTTTTTGCATAATCAGCCAGGTACTGATTACCGGCAATCACCAGGTCGGATAAAGAGATCAGGATCGAGGTTTTAAAAGGGGTCTTGGCCCATTCGAATTTTTTGTTCACTTCGGAGATGTTTGGAAGCCATATCGCATCATCAAAATCAAAGATCACTTTCTTTCCTGTTTTTTTCAGTTTCTTTTCAAAAAAGGTTGTACCGGTCATAAATGCTTCCCGCTGAATGAATATTAAGTCGTAGTCATTGGCCTTTTGAACATCTCGTATTCTTTTGATCAGGCTTTTGAATACTACAATGAATTTATTGATGAAATTCCCTTCACTATAGAATGTCCTGTCATCTTTTTCGCTAAGTAGTGGTGATAAAAAGCACTCGAACCCGTTTGCATTCAGATAGGAAAAATATTGTTCAAACCGAAAACGCTGGCTGGGTGAACGATTGAGGCGATGGGCGGCTATGAAAAGGATCTTGGGCATACAATAAGCAAAATTAAGAATTAAGGAAGAGGGAGAGGGTGAATGGTTAATGGTTAATGGTTAATGGTTAATGTCTAATTCGACTTAATCACCCAATCACCCTTTTAGTTGTCATTTGAAATTTTATAATTATCCCGAAAGTATTTATTGAGCATAAGCCTGAATGTATTGACGGGCGAAATAGAATCATTCATTCCGCTGTAGTCTTTGCCGGGGAATAAACAGGCGTTAAACATCGAATATTTTTCTTTGTTATTTGGATCATTCAAAAGGCGGGAGCCGTGATCGCCCTGGATGATTATTACGGATGGTTTTCTGGAAGAGGTTATTTTTTCAACGAATTTCAGGATCCGGGTATTGGCAAACCGTATACACTCTATATAATTTTTCTTTTCATCGCCGGGAAACGGCCCGCGGCCGTCTTTAAAAATTTTTCCGTTCCTGTCAAAATAGAACGGGCCGTGCGTAACGGATAAATGCGCATACACAAATACATGATTTGCATGCGGCTCATCCGGAATAAGCTGAAGCCGGTTCAGAATGTCCAGGTCAGTTTTGTAAATAGCGGAGGGCTCGTTAAGAAAATAATGGGAAAGACGGGTTTCCCGGAATAAAGCGTTGGCAAGAAAATTCTGAGATAGCATAAATGAATTATCATAATATCGTTTTTCATTGCCAAGATCAAAAAAAGATAGATCCACGAATTGATAGCCGTGGCTTAACAGTTCCTTTACCGTTCGGCTCCATTGAATGTTGCGTACATAAACCGCAGTGCTCAGAACCCCGTCTGAGAACAATGAATCCAGTTCTTCGCTATAGGAAAGGTTTAAAACGGAGGAAATACATTTATGCGTGTCGTGGAACCGGCTTGCTGAATTAGTGGTAACAAAAAAGCCATGGGTCATCAGCGAATCGGCCATTTCTGAATTGGCAAAGTTGAAGTATTGTTTCGATGCTGCCGGGCTGGTGTAGCTGTCAAAAATGATGTAATAAATATCCGGCATGCCGGAACTATCCTGTAAGGGAACAATTGGTCCTTCTTTTTCAATATATTTCCGGAACGGTGCATTTTTGTAATAGTTGATCGACGTACAGCTTCCTTCAAATAGAATTAAGATCGCAAACAGGATATTTAAGTAAACCGTAACATTCAGCAGGTCTTTTTTTGTCCTCCCGATGAGAAAACTTATCAGGAGAAAAATGAAAAGCATAAGGAATCCTGCGTGAGGGAAATAGTTCCCGATCAACGAAAATGAAAGCAGGTTTTCATACAGGTATTCATAAAATAAAAATAGCAGGAGCATCAGCGAAGTGATTATGCCGGCTCTAAAGGCATTTCTTGTGGTTAGAAAAATTACTAAATACATAACCATGGAGCACGCGGCAATGACAAGCAGATAGAACAGCACTTCAAACCCGTTGTATAAAATAAGCATCAGCTTTATTTTATATAAAATAAAAAATGCGCTGAAGAGAATTGGAGAGAGCCATCCTTTTTTCAAGAAGGAATAAACAAAATGAACAGAGTGGGAGGCTACAACCCGTGTTTTCTGGAACAACGACCTGAAATAAAAAAGCACGCCAACGATTGCCGCAATTAATGCCTGTACGGCCAAGCTCCCGATCCCGGGATCGATATATATAGGTATAGATAAAAACATTCGCAAATCCTGCTGTGAAGTTACTTGTTTTTACTATAATCTTAGATTCAGTACTTTTGTTTGATGGATTCAGGAGGCATTATAAATTTGTTGGATTGGATTATAGCTCCTTTCTATATTTTTATTGTTTTTATTGTTGCAACAAACATTAAGAAAAAAGAAATTAAAAAGAATCCTGTTTACAGATATTTCATTTGGGGTTTGATTGTAAAAATAATGGGAGCGATTGCGTTGTGTTTTATTTATGTTTATTATTACGATGGGAGAGGGGATACAATTGGGTATTTTGACTCGGGTAAAACGATGGTTAATTTTTTGTTTTATTCTCCTGTTTATTTTTTTAAAGTTATCTTTTCGCCAACGTCGCTTGAGAATTTGTCTTTTTTTCCTAGTGATATCGGAGTTCCTGGTTATTGGACTGATATTCCTGCATTTAATGCAGTTAGGTTTATGACGGTTGCAGTTTTTTTTGGATTTAAATCTTATTTAGCGTCATCAATAATTATGGGAGTATTTAGCTTTTCGGGTGTTTGGAAATTGTATATTATGTTTTGTGAGTGCTATCCTAAATTATCAAAACAATTCGCGATTGTAATACTTTTTATTCCTTCAGTTGCATTTTGGGGGTCTGGCCTTTTAAAAGATTCATTGACTCTTGCTGCTGCAGGTTGGTACAGTTATTCTTTTTATAAAATGTTTATTAAAAAGGAGAAGATTATATCTAGTGCAATTACTTTAATTCTATCAATTTTCATTTTGGTTTTAATCAAACCCTATATTTTTGTTGGTTTGTTGCCAGGTAGTCTTTTATGGTTAATATGGAATCAGTTGTTGAAGTTTAAGAGCATATTTTTAAGAACTCTTATTGCGCCACTCATTGTATTTTTAGGTCTTTTTGTTGGATACTTGTTTTGGACCATGACAAGTTCTAATCTTGGAGAATTTGGTAGTATTGATTCTATGATAAGTAAGGCCAATTCTTCATATGAAGATCTGAAAAGTGAATATTATCATGGCAATTCTTTTGATATTGGTAAGTATGATCCAACAATTTCAGGCGTGCTGTCAAAATTTCCTATTGCGACTTTTACAGGTCTTTTTCGTCCATTGATTTGGGAAGCAAAAAATCCGGTCATGTTTATTTCTGGTATGGAGAATCTGATGTTTCTTCTATTTGCTTTGTATTATTTATTTAGAAACCCAATTTCTTTTTTTAAAATAGTATTTTCAAATCCCTTAGTTCTTTTTTCTTTAATCTTTGGTGTTTTTTTTGCTTTTTCTGTTGCAGTATCTACTTCCAATTTTGGAGCTTTAGTGAGGCTTAGAATTCCAGCAATACCTTTCTTTCTTGCAGGACTTGTTCTCGTTGAATATTTGAGCAGGGAAAGGGAACAAAACAAATCCGTTCATTCGCCCCGCAAAGCTGCGTACACAAGTTGATATTTTTTTATTCCTTCACGTAAAGAAAACAGATCCTCCGCGCATTTTCTTATCTCTTTAGCAGGCAGTTTCAAGTGTTCTATCGTTGCTATTGCGTTTTGATATTCCGGCTCAGAGAATTTGTCGATGGCTATCCC
>JAHEYJ010000192.1:0-1240 GCA_023251675.1 Bacteroidota bacterium | reverse complement strand
AGACGACAGGAATTTCCATTGCCATTAGTTCACCCATTTTGGTGGGAGAGGACGCGGATTTTGAAAAACAAGGTTTTATAAAAAACAGGGAGAGGTTGCTAAGCGATAAATATAAAGGGACTTCCGTATAGGTGGCTGATCTTATAATTATTTTATCCCTCGGGACTGTAAGTCTATCTGAAATTGAAAATATATTTTCAGGATCATCAGGCGTAATGAACAGGAATTTTGCATTCGGTTTTGCGCCAAGAAGGTGTTTGAAAAAGACTAACATTTCTTCAAGGCAATACCAGGTTCCTATCGATCCGAGGTAGGCGAGGATAAAGTCGCCCTCGCTGATATTCAATGTCTTCTTTAATAAATGGATATCTTCCTCTTTATTTTTTTTCCTAGAGAAATGATCGAGGTCAACGCAGCAGGGAATTACCTGTATCGGGACGGGCTGCCTTGGAATGTCTTTCCGTTCATGAATAATATTTTTTGCTTTTTTTGTAAGTGAGATGGTATAATCGGCATTTGAAAGAAACGCTGTTTCTTGTTTTTTAAAATAATTATAAAGGAATTTATAAATTGGGTTTTTTAGATCCCATAATCCTCCTTCTACCCGCTCATCTGCCCAGAAGCCGCGCATGTCAAAAATAAATTTTGTTTTAAATCTTTTCTTCATTTCCAGCCCGATTAAGGAAGCGATATAGCTGCGGCAATGTACAATGGAGTAATTTTTTCTTTTATGCGATCGTATGGATTTGTTCCGAAGGGATAGTAAGTTGAAGAATGCTGAAATCACGGCAGGCTTTCGTTTGTATATCGAATATTCCCATCTTATTTTTTTTTGCTTTAAAAGATCTGATATCCTGGCGTGATTCTTCTTCATGGCCTCTCGTTTTTCGCAGCTCACGATTGTGATCGAATAGCCGCTATCGGCAAGCCCGGTCAAATACGGAATGATCTGTGACTGGCCGAGCGGGTCGGATAATCCATCATAAGTAATATACAGGACGTCTTTATTCAAGCTGGTCGTAATTTTTATTCCGCTAATATAACAGAAAATACCTGTGTTAGTGCATCGCCATGTGATTGAACTGTGCTGGTCAGTTCAATAACCGGCGCAAAATGGGATCCTTCTTCCGTCGCTTCTCGATACGCCCTTCTTCGTCGGACGAAGTGACAATTGGTGAACCAGTTCGAGTGCCGAGGTAAGCATCCCCTAATTTAGTGCCAGTTGTATCTTAGTGTTTTA
>JAHEYJ010000191.1:1091-5861 GCA_023251675.1 Bacteroidota bacterium | reverse complement strand
TGACGGAACCAGGATCACCAACCTCACTAACTCTCCGGATGAAAATGAGATCGCTCCCGCGTTTGGGATCAACCATACTATTTTATACAGCACGTACGAGAAACAAGAGATCGTTGCTGCAGGATTCGATCCGCAGGCACTGCTGGTAAAGAACAGAAATACGATCGCGAAATACAATGCGCAGGCATTTTCTAATCATAACAGCTCTAACAGATCTTCGGGTACAAATAATATCAATGCGGTCACCATGATACCGGGAACTGTACCGTATGTGAACCAGGTGTACGATACTCCAACCTGGCACAGCGGATATTCTTCCTGCGCGCCTACCACTGCGATCATGGCATTAGCGTATTACAACAAACTTCCCCAATGGCCGACCGTGGTGGATCATGGAAAATCATGGGATCCGCATACGAATAATTATGGGTCCTATGTTGCTGATCTGTACCGGTACAACGGAACCTATTATAGCCTTACGGCGGGGGACTATGCCAGTAATACCACGTGGGGCGGCTACGGATTTATGTGGAACGGGAGCAGTTCCCCCAACAGCATGATGGCCACTTATATTCAGAACCACAATGTAACATCCGTGCATTCTTCTTCTACTGTATTTGCGGATGTGCAAACCGAGATCAACAGCAGCTACCCGCTTCCTATCTGCAACTTACTTACGACAGCGGGTCATTTGACATTAGCAATAGGTTATGTGAACGGACAGCATACACTGGTTTTCAGCGATCCTTACGGGGATAAAAACACGGGCTCATGGCCCAACTACACCGGCCAAAATGCCTATTACGACTGGCCCGGTTATAACAACGGCTATCAGAATTTAAATACCATGGCATGGACAGTCACCGCCGAAAGCACACCCCTTACTCCCAACGATACGATCATAGATGATGTTGATTATAATAACGGGTTCTATATTTACAATCAAACCGTTTCGCATATGAAATACTTTCACGACAACGAAACGGGCGGTTATGGCGCTTACTCGCATTATTGGTGGACGTATACCAGTGCCTCCACCACCGTTGATACCTGCTTTGTAACATGGTCGCCCATTCTTCCGGCAACCGGCAACTACAAGGTGTATGCGTATATTCCTTCGTCTAACTCAACTGCAACTGCTGCACGATACAATGTTTTTTACAATGGAGGAAACCAAACAGTTATTATAAATCAGTCGCTGAATCCGGGTCAATGGACCTTGCTCGGCACATTTCCTTTTTTGGCGGGATCTACGGGATATGTTCAGTTAGGAGATGCAGCCGGAGTCCAGACCCAGCAAATTGCTTTTGATGCCATGAAATGGAATATTGACAACACATCCACGGGAATTGAGCAAACAAATTCCGATCTCACATTCAGCATAACCCCTAATCCCGCAAAAAATAATATTACGATCTCCATGGATCAGATCTATAAAGAAATACAGATAAGCATTTTGGATATACAGGGAAAACAACTTGCTGCGTATACATTTAAGAAACAAAATTCCATCGATCTCGATGTCAGCCATCTTTCAAAAGGAAACTACTTTGTAAAAATACAGGCAGATCAAACGAATGCAACAAGAAAATTAACGATACAGTGATCCGAATAATACCAATATCCAATTCATGAGGAGAAAAACCATCCTTCTTCTTTTTACGATCGCATTGACGATCGCAGAACTGAATGCGCAAACGGTCAACTGCGGCGGCGTGGAAAGATGGGATGAAAAAGTTTTGACCGATCCTTTGGTCAATACTGTAAACTTCACTCCGATCACTACCACCATCGCGCATCTGGTTGCGATCACTACTCCCACGCCCAGTCCAACCATGCCGAGGTACCAGCCGGTGGAAGATTCAACGTATATCGTTACGTGCAAGATCACCATCAAGAAAGCGGAAGCCGACAGCGACTTTCATTTGGTTCTAAGCAACGGAACACAAACCCTCATCGGTGAAATTCCCGACCCGATCTGCGCTTCGGTTGCCGCTTCTTCTCATGCCGGCCAGTTCCAGGTCTGCCGGAATTTCATCAACGCGCATATCGCCAGCGGAAATGTGAACAATGTAAATATTGGCACAGTCACAGTGACCGGCGTGGCATTTATCGATCCCCCGCACGGACAAACCGGCGCCGCGCCGAATAATTTAGAACTGCATCCCATCATAAATATTTATTTTCTCACACAAACCGATATGGAAGAATACAACCTCGAAAAATATGTGTCTGTTTCGCCTAATCCATCCGATGGGAAATTTCATATACAAACCACAAAATATAAATTCCAGAAAATGGATGTCTATAATTCAAATGGAGGCCATGTGCTTCATTCTTCCATTCCGGATCTCGACCTGTCGGCACAACCAAACGGAACCTATTTTTTACGGATTCATACCGAAAAAGGAGATGCGGTAAAAAAAATCGTGAAAGAATAATATTCCCTTTCATTTAGTAAATACCCTACCCGATCCTCCGTCTGCCCTCTCGTCATACTTTTCATTTTTTCATAGACAGAACGTCACCGGCCTCCCTTACTTATTATCCATTTTCTGACAGAGTTACCTGATAAATCTCATTGCGGGGATTGGATGAATTGTTGAGATTCACTGGTTACTAATAACGAATATGTTACGAATGATACGAATACTGCATAGCAACGATTAGCAAAATTCTAATAATTGACCTATTAGTAATATTCGTAACCATTCGTTAATTAGTATCCAATCATACAAAGAATAAACAACCAGGAACAACATAAAAACATGAACCTAGAAAAATTTACCCTCAAATCCCAGGAATCCATCCAGCAGGCACAGCAGCTGGCACTGGGAAAAGAAAACCAGTCCATTGAGAACGGGCATATCCTGAAAGGCATCCTCGACTCCGATGATTCGGTGACGCCTTTCCTTTTGAAAAAACTGAATGTAAATGTTCAGATATTTTCCAAAGCCGTTGACAGGATCGTTGACTCGTATCCAAAAGTTTCAGGCGGCGGACAGTATTTATCACAGGCAGCCAACCAGGCCATTGCCAAAGCGCAGAACTTTGCCAAGGAATCCAACGACGAATACGTCAGCATCGAGCATTTGCTGCTCGGCATTCTTTCGGTGAAAGACCCGGTCTCACAAATGATGAAGGACAGCGGGATAACAGAAAAGGACCTGAAGTCATCTATCAAGGAATTAAGAAAAGGAGAACGCGTGACTTCCTCTTCGCAGGAAGAAACCTATAACTCATTAAAGAAATATGCCAATAACCTGAACGAGATGGCAAAGAGCGGGAAGCTCGATCCGGTTATCGGAAGAGACGAAGAGATACGCCGGGTACTGCAGATCCTTTCCCGCCGCACAAAAAATAATCCAATACTCGTCGGAGAACCCGGTGTAGGAAAAACCGCCATCGCGGAAGGGATCGCCCACCGAATCATCAACGGAGATGTCCCGGAGAATATTAAGTCAAAACAAATTTTTGCCCTCGACATGGCGGCGCTGATCGCCGGCGCCAAATACAAAGGAGAATTTGAAGAACGTTTGAAAGCTGTTGTGAAAGAAGTGATCAACTCGAACGGAGAAGTGGTGCTTTTTATAGATGAAATTCATACCCTGATAGGGGCCGGCGGCGGTGAAGGAGCCATGGACGCGGCCAACATTCTCAAACCGGCACTTGCACGCGGCGAACTGCGCGCCATCGGCGCAACAACGCTGAACGAATACCAGAAATATTTTGAAAAGGACAAAGCCCTTGAACGGCGGTTCCAGAAAGTGATGATCGATGAACCCAGTTCGGACGACGCGATCTCCATCCTTCGCGGCATCAAGGAAAAATACGAGTCGCACCATAAGGTACGCATCAAGGACGAAGCGATCATCGCGGCTGTAGAACTTTCGCAGCGGTATATTACCGAACGTTTCCTACCGGATAAGGCCATCGACCTTATTGACGAGGCGGCCGCCAAACTCCGGATGGAAATAAATTCCATGCCCGTTGAACTGGATGAAGTGGAACGCAAGATCCGCCAGCTGGAGATCGAACGGGAAGCTATTAAAAGAGAGAACGACAAAGAAAAATTAGACGATCTCAAAAAGGAAATTGCCGAACTGGATGACAAGCGGAAAAATCTTCGCGCTAAATGGCAGTCCGAAAAAGAGATCGTTGAGGGAATTCAGAAAGAAAAGGAGTCCATCGAGCAGCTGAAGTTCCAGGCCACCCAGGCAGAACGCGAAGGCGATTTCGGAAAAGTAGCTGAGATACGCTATGGAAAGATCAAAGAAGCGGAGATACGCCTTGAAGGTTTCAAGACAAAGCTTGCAGAAACTCAGAAAGAAGGAAAGCAAATGCTCAAAGAAGAAGTGGATGCGGAAGATATTGCCGATGTCATTTCCCGCTGGACCGGCATCCCGGTGAGCAAGATGCTGAAAAGCGAAAAAGAAAAACTTTTACTGCTGGAAGATGAATTACACAAACGGGTCATCGGGCAGGAAGATGCCGTTTCAGCTGTGGCCAATGCCATCCGCAGAAGCCGGGCCGGGTTGCAGGATATGAAACGCCCGATCGGTTCTTTCATCTTTCTCGGAACCACGGGAGTAGGAAAAACGGAGCTTGCCCGCGCCCTTGCCGATTATCTCTTCAACAACGAAGCGGCGATGACACGCATCGACATGAGCGAATACCAGGAACGGCATGCCGTTTCCCGGCTGGTGGGAGCGCCTCCGGGTTATGTGGGTTATGAAGAAGGCGGGCAGCTCACCGAAGCGGTGCGAAGAA
>JAHEYJ010000191.1:0-1081 GCA_023251675.1 Bacteroidota bacterium | reverse complement strand
GCGCATCCTGATGTTTTTAATATTCTGCTGCAGGTGCTGGATGAAGGCCGGCTGACGGATAACAAAGGCCGTACGGCAAATTTCAGGAATACGATCATCATTATGACCTCCAATATCGGCTCTCATCTCATCCAGGAGAATATGGAGAAAATGGATGAGTTCAACAGGGCCAATATTCTCGATGCGACAAAAGGAGCGGTGATGGAACTGCTCAAGAAGACCGTTCGTCCTGAATTTCTGAACCGCATCGATGAAGTGATCATGTTCAACCCGCTGACGAAAGAGGATGTTAAAAAGATAGTGGTCATTCAGCTTGAAATGCTCCAGCATAAACTGGGGGAACTGGGAATTAAATTAACTACAAGCGATTATGCGTTGGAATGGATCGCCAACAAAGGATTTGATCCTCAGTTCGGCGCACGCCCCATCAAGCGCGTGATCCAGAAAAGTGTGCTGGATGAATTGTCGAAACAGCTTCTTGCCGGAAAAGTGGAAAAGAACTCCGAGATCGTGATGGATGTGTTCGATGACCCCGATTCAAAAACAGGGGCAGGAAACATTGTTTTCAGGAAACCGATAAAGGAATCTGAGAAATCCAATAACAGTTCGAAAAAGAAAAAAGAGAAGGTTTAGATTATAATTCCTGTTAGTAAAACAGCATCGCAGTCGAATGGTTGTCCGTTCGATGGCCGTCAGTTCGAGTAGGGCTGATGCTCTGATCAGGCCGTATCGAGAACCGGTGCGGAGCGAAGTTTTCTTTTCCGTTCACATCTCGATACGTTCTGCAAAGCCAGAACACTGGATGCGACGGTTGGCGGCTGCCCATTCTTAAACAAACTTTCTGCACTATATCCTGATTCCAATTACCAGCACATCGTCAATCTGTTCAAGTTCTCCCTGGAGGCCTTCAAAAGGCGCATCAGGGAATCCAACGTGGTTTCCTGCGCTTGTGCAGAAGAACGGTAAGCATCCCCTAATTTAGTGCCAGTTGTATCTTAGTGTTTTAAAAACACAACTGGACATGAAAAAACGATTTACAGAAGAACAGATCATCAAGGTACTCAAGGAGTATCAAAGCGGT
>JAHEYJ010000190.1 GCA_023251675.1 Bacteroidota bacterium | reverse complement strand
TGCTTTCGCGAAATATTCTGCCATTTTTTTTCCGGTGCTGAGCAACGAGATTTTTTCCTTTGCTTTTACTGAAAAAATAAAGTGGGCGGTCACCGTCGGGCAGATCTATGCGATACTCAGCATTGTCCTGCTGACCTTCATCAACAGCAGGGGAGTCAACAGCGGAAAGACGATACAAACATTTTTTACTTCCGCTAAACTGGTCGCCCTTTTCGCATTAATTGTACTAGGAATCGGAATCGGATTAAAACACGATACCCTTGCACAGAATTTCTCTCATGCATGGGAAGCTTCCACAACGACGTTCAAAGATGGCGTGCTAACGGTAGTTCCTATAGCGGGAATTGCCCTGCTCGGTGCCATGGGATCGACCATCATCAATTCGCTTTTCTCGGCAGATGCCTGGAACAATGTCACCTTTATTGCAGGCGAGATAAAGGATCCTAAAAGAAATATTCCGCGAAGCCTGTTTGCCGGAACGCTGATCGTTACGATCATTTATATTCTTGCCAACGTGGCTTACCTCTCGTTGCTCCCGCTGAAAGGCGATCCGCATGCAGCGGATGTCACCGGGCTGGGCATCCAGTTTGCCACCAACGACCGGGTAGGAGCGGCAGCAGCATCCATAATTTTCGGCGATACGGCTTTGTTCATCATGGCTGGACTGATCATGGTTTCCACATTCGGTTGCAACAACGGACTCATACTGGCCGGCGCACGCGTGTATTATGCCATGGCAAAGGAGAAACTGTTCTTCCACAAAGCGGGAGATGTAAATGAAAATAAGGTGCCCGCAAACGCGCTCTGGTATCAGTGTGCATGGGCCTGCGCCTTGTGCCTGACCGGTACGTACAAAGACCTGGTGAACTATGCAACGTTTGCGTCAATGATCTTTTACATGGTAACCATTGCAGGGATTTTTGTTCTCAGGAAGAAAGAACCCGGTACCGAACGGCCCTATAAGGCATTTGGTTACCCGGTCCTGCCGGCGCTTTATATTCTTGCCGCTTTAGCCATCTGTGTCATCCTTATTATTTACGACGGAAGAAATACCGGCATGGGTTTGTTATTTGTCGGAACCGGGATCCCCGTTTATTATCTCACCGTCGGGAAGAAGAAGCAGGTTCAGTAGCTGATTCCACGACATTTGTACATTCGCTTGTATTTCTGTTTCACGCCATGAAACAATTTATCAGGGATTATTTTACGTTCAACCGGAGAGAACGGAACGGGGTTTTTATCCTGCTTTCCATAATTCTGCTTTTGATAGTGTACCTTTCTTTTTCCGGCTATTTTATTTCAAATGGGAAAATCGACTTTTCTAAATTCGAAAAGGAGATTTCTGATTTTGAAAAACAGCAGAAAAAAATTGAAGATTCAGTTGTGCTGGCACGCCGCCTTGGTTTTTCTGACAGCGAAACCTATGAAAAAGATAGCTCCGTCAGGTTCCGTCCTTTTTCTTTTTCAAAAAATCAATTTTACAGCAAACCTTTTTCTTCCGCTAAAAGGGAAACAATTGCCGGTACAATAGAGCTTAATTCCGCCGACACAAATTCACTTAAATCCCTGAATGGAATCGGTTCCGTTTTTGCAAAAAGGATAATAAAGTTTCGTGACGCTCTCGGCGGGTTTGTAAGAAAAGAGCAGCTGCTTGAAGTATATGGCATCGATGCGGAAAAACTTCAAGCGATTTCTCCGAAGGTGGAAATTGATATATCAAAAGTGAAACGAATAAATATTAATACGGCTTCGGTTGATGATTTGAGAAAACACCCTTATCTAAATAAAAAAGTTGCTGTATCTATATTTTCCCGCCGGATCAGTAAAGGCGATTTTAAAGATGTGCAGGAAGTAAAAGAACTTAACTTTGTGAGCGATTCACTATACAATAAGATTGCACCCTATTTGAGAACAGACTGACGTTATGATAAAAACAGAAATATTGGGAATCCCAATAACAGAATTGGTGGGCTATTTAGCTTCTTTCGGCGTTTTATGCTCTTTCGCGATGAAGGACATCCGGAAGTTACGCTTTATAAATATCATCGGATGCTTGTGTTTTATTGCCTATGGATTTTTACTTGACATTTCCTGGCCCATTGTAGTCACCAATGTGGTGATTGTGGTTATTAATATTTATTATTTAAGCAGGAAGAAAGTATAAAAGGGTTGAATGTAAAAGTTCTTTGCCTTTTAATAATTTACCACTATAGAAAACAATGCATTGCCAGAAAGTTATTTTTAAAATATGACTCTTGAAAACAAAATTAAATCATCCATACGAGATGTAAAGGATTTCCCAAAGCAAGGAATCGTATTTAAGGACATTACTCCTGTTCTGAAAGATTCTAAACTCTGTACGGAAATCGCAGGCGGATTTATTTCGAAACTGAAGGGCACAAGGATCGACGCCATTGTAAGCACCGAAAGCCGGGGTTTCTTTTTCGGGTTTCTTCTTGCTAACAAGATGAGGTTGCCGCTCATCCCGCTTCGAAAACCCGGGAAACTTCCGTTTAAAACCATATCGCATGAATACAATCTTGAGTACGGAACTGCTGCTGTAGAAATGCATATTGATGCATTGAAAAAAGGATGGAATGTGCTTATTCACGATGATTTGTTGGCTACCGGCGGAACGGCTGAAGCGTCGGCCATATTGATCCGGCAGCAGCAGGCGAAAGTGGCCGGATTTGCGTTTGTAGTTGAACTTGGATTCCTTGGAGGAAGAAAAATTCTTGAAAAATATTCGCCGAATATTATTAGTTTAGTAAATTACCAATAACCAATCTTTACAAATGGTACAAATAAAAAAAACTGTAAATTATATTATTCGTAAATTCGTATCCATCCGTAAATAGAGCAACCTATGTCAGATACAGCAACACTTTCAGAATCGACCATGGAATTTTCATTGAGTGAAAATCAGAAAATGATAGCGGAAATGATCCGCCGGTTTGGTGATGAACACATACGGCCGAAAATGATGGAATGGGACGAGACCCAGAAATTCCCTGTTGAATGTTTCAAAAAGCTGGGAGAACTTGGATTGATGGGCGTACTGGTTCCCGCTGAATATGGCGGAGCCGGTTTCGGTTATTTGGAATATGTCACTGTTGTTTCTGAACTTGCAAAAATTGACGGTTCTATCGGGCTTTCTGTTGCAGCACATAACTCTCTTTGTACCGGGCATATTTTACAGTTCGGTAATGAAGAGCAGAAGAAAAAATATCTTCCTAAACTGGCTACGGCAGAATGGATAGGTGCCTGGGGGCTGACTGAAGTCAACACCGGTTCCGATGCAGGCGGCATGCTGACTACCGCTGTGAAAGACGGAGATCATTACGTTCTCAACGGTTCCAAAAATTTCATCACACACGGAGTGAGCGGAAATGTGGCGGTGGTGATCGCGCGGACAGGTAAAAAAGGGGATTCGCACGGAATGTCATCGTTCATTATAGAGAAAGGAACCAAAGGGTTCAGTGGCGGAAGAAAGGAAAACAAACTGGGGATGCGCGCCAGTGAAACAACCGAACTGATATTTGATAATTGCCGTGTCCATAAATCCCAAATGATGGGAAAAGAAGGCGAAGGATTTGTTCAGTCACTGAAGGTTTTAGACGGCGGGCGGATATCAATCGCTTCGCTGGGGCTTGGGATTGCAAAAGGTGCGCTTGATGCTGCCGTTAAATACTCCAAAGAGCGCCAGCAGTTCGGGAAGCCCATTTCACATTTCCAGGGAATTGCATTCAAACTGGCCGACATGGCGACTCAAATTGAAGCGGCCGAACTGTTAACTTTTCAGGCAGCCTATATGAAACAAAAAGGCGAAAAAGTGACGAAGATCTCATCTATGGCTAAATATTATACCTCCGAAGTGGCTTGTAACGTGGCGAATGAAGCCGTTCAGATATTCGGCGGTTACGGATATACAAAAGATTTTCCTGTCGAAAAATATTACCGCGATGCAAAGCTCTGTACAATAGGAGAAGGGACCTCAGAAATTCAAAAACTGGTTATTTCAAGGGAAATATTGAAATAAGTATCCGGGATTGATTGGCTGCAGGTATTTTTGTGCAAGTTCTCTTGCTGATTTATTTTTATTTATAAATTTCTTTTTCTACCTTTAACGGATTTTTAGTACTAAACTACTAACCCTAAATCCTCATCAGATGAAAAAAATTATCTTAATGGCCGTTGCATTAACGTTGATGCATTGTCAAAATGTTTTTTCACAGGATAATAAAAAAGCAAACGAATCTTATTTCCTGCAATGCACGGATTTCAGTATTTCAAAACCGTTAAGAGAACTTGCGCTTGCGCAGCAATTCCCCGGGGTTGTATCGAATGATAATGGATTTAAAAAAGAAGCGGCAGATGCGGAAAGTAAAAGACATGCTTTTATTCATGCCAATCAACATCCCAACACAACGGAGGATAAAGCGAGGCAAACAACAGATGGCAATAGTGTTTTAATGGCTCCGATCGTAAATTATGTTGGCCAGCCCGGCGACGCTACCCCGCCTGATCCAACCGGAGCGGCCGGCCCGAATCATTATGTGCAGGCGGTGAATGATCAGTACAGGGCCTATGATAAGAACGGAACGGCGGTGATGTCATCGCTTAATCTAAGTTCGCTTTGGCCGGGAAGCACCAATAACGGAGACCCGATTGTGCTCTATGATAAATTTGCTGACCGCTGGTTTATTCAGCAATTTCAGATGAATGGCAATAAAATTTTAATTGCAATTTCTACTACTCCGGATCCGACAGGAACCTATTACAAATTCACTTTTGTTCCTAATTCAAGTGACTTTCCCGATTATCCAAAGTTTTCTATTTGGCCGGATGGCTATTATATGACAGCCAATACCAATACGCAGCGGGTTGTTATTTTTGAAAGAACAAAAATGCTGGCTGGCGATGCAACCGCGGGTATGATCGTTACCCCTGTTACCGCTTCTGCCTCTGCGCCCATGCCGAATAGCGGATTCTTTTCGCCGCTTACCTTAGATGCCGACGGCCAGCTGCCGCCCAATGGCACGGCCAACTATTTTATGTTTTATTTGGACGATAATCAGCAAACCGGTGTCACCGATGCAATTGCGATGTATAAAATTGTTGCCGACTGGACAACCAAAACAGCTGCAGTTACTTTTGACAGCACCCTGCCAACACAGGCGTTCAATTCCTATTTCACAGGAGGGACCATGAAAGATATTTCTCAGCCCGGAACTACGCAGAAGCTGGATGCGCTTGATGGTTTTTTCGCATTCCGTGCTCCTTACAGAGTATGGACCGGGTACAATTCAATTGTGGTTTGTCATGCGGTCAATTTAGGAAGTATGGTAGCCGGAGTCAGATGGTATGAACTGAGGCAGGATAACACGACCCAGGTTTGGAGCATCTATCAGCAAGGCACTTATGGCCCTTCTAATGGCATCAGCAGGTGGACGCCAAGCATTGCGATGGATGATAATGGAAGTATTGGATTGGCTTACGCGGTTGTGAATACCAGTAATGTATATCCGGGAATCCGCTATACCGGAAGATTATCAGGCGACCCGCTAGGGCAAATGACCTTTTCTGAGCAGACTGCAATTGCCGGAACATCTTCCATCGGCGGTAATCGCTGGGGAGATTATTCACAAACCACACTTGACCCGGATGGAGTTACTTTCTGGCACACGGGGGAGTATTGCTCTTCAGGGCAAAAGACCCGGATCTTTTCCTTTAAAATTTCCGCAGCAACCGGTGTTGCTGATATTCAACTCCGGCCGGAATTAAATGTTTACCAATCGGGTGATGTTTTGCAGATTAAAACAGCAAATCTTCCTTCTGATCATACAATGAACGTTGATCTTTTT
>JAHEYJ010000047.1:6153-19878 GCA_023251675.1 Bacteroidota bacterium | reverse complement strand
AAACAAAAAACGATTTACCCAAGCAGTGGCTTTGATGGATTTTTCTTAGCCCGAATAAGAAAAAAGCCATGATGCTGATTTCATCATGGCTTCATTGATTGATTTTGGGAAAGAATCAGAACTTACTGAACTTTCTCACCAGTAAGCCTTCTGAAGTATTTATTGATGCAATGTAAAGTCCCGCAGGTAATGCAGACACATTGATTAATGTTTCTTCCTTACCCGTTAATTTTTTATCAGAAGACAAAACAGCTCTTCCTGAATAATCTGAAATAATGTAAGAATTAATCCGGGCACCATTTACAGAAGAAATGTGGAGCATATCAGAAACCGGATTGGGGAACATTTCAAAATGAAACGGGGCAGCCAATTCATTAACGCCGGTAGCGCACGCATGATAGGCTAACCCTGAAGGAGAAAAATAAGGATCAAAATCAGTTGCAACACTTATTGGCCACATGTCTTTCTGAACAATTACTTTACTGGGAGCAATCAGGATAAAAGTTGGAAATGCTCCAATTCCATAAGCGGTAACCACACTGCTGCCGTTTCCTTCAACTCCGCTTACCATTGGAGGGCCGCCGGCTCCCACATACGTGTTCTCATAGGTCGTTACCAATGCTTTAGAATCTCCATTATCAATGCTCATAAAAATTACATTATTGGTATTGCAGCCATAATTCTGAAAAGCGGTTTTAAACTTCGGAGCCGCTTGCTGACAGGGAACACAGGTAGTAAAGAAAAAATCGATGCAAACATACTTGCCCTGATTAAGAAGATTAAACAGGTTAATTGAATTTCCCTGTAAATCGGTTACAGTGAAATCCACTGCATTTGTAAGGCCGGTCTGGGCCTTTGAAGTGGCAAATGAAAGAGAAGCCAGTAAAATAAGTGTAATAATCTTTTTCATGTAGGTTGAGTTAAGAATATTCTTTTGTGATACAAATTTCAAATATACGTAAACCGGAAGCAAACCTGTTTTTTAAAAAAATCATAATTCCAACCAACTAAAAAAAGATAAATAAATACACATGTATGTGTTTATCATGTATTTACATTTATTAAAAAAAATGATTCTAACAGGTTTCAAAACGAGAATGATGAAAAGAAAAAAGTAGTAAAGCTACAGGCTCATTGTTGAAAAGGGTTTTCAAAAAAGCAAAACCCCACCAAATCATCGCTGCAAAACCGGCAACCTACTTCTGCTGTAATTTTGACTCTTCAAGCCGTGAAATCAGATCCAGAACTTCTCCTTTAATTTCATCACTTAATGCTTTTTCATTGATCCATTCAAAGCGCTTATAACCGGTTCTGAGATTGAATACGATCAACAAATAATCGCTCAGGTTCTTTCCACCAGAAAAAAACTCAGGATGATTGGCTTCGATTCCTTTTTCTTCCTGTACAAATTCTTCGTAAGTCATAATCTTAATTATATTCTATTGGGTTCGTTTTATTTTATTACAAATGTATAACTTCTCCATAAGCAGCAGCGGCGGCTTCCATTATTGCTTCTGACATGGTCGGGTGCGGATGAACCGATTTGATCATTTCATGGCCGGTCGTTTCAAGTTTACGTGCGACTACGATCTCCGCAATCATTTCAGTAACATTATAACCTATCATGTGTGCACCCAGCAACTCTCCGTACTTTGCATCAAAAATAAGTTTTACGAAACCGTCTTTGGCACCTGCCGCGCTGGCCTTGCCTGAAGCTGAAAAGGGGAACTTACCAACTTTAATCTCAAAACCTTTTTCCTTCGCCTGTTTTTCGGTATATCCAACGGAAGCAATTTCAGGGGAAGTATAGGTACATCCGGGTATGTTATTGTAGTTTAATGGTTCCGGGTTGTGTCCGGCAATCTTTTCAACACAGATGATTCCTTCTGCACTCGCAACGTGAGCAAGCGCCTGTCCGGGAACGCAATCCCCGATCGCAAAATATCCGGGAATGTTTGTCTGATAATATGGATTGACAATAATTTTTCCTTTGTCGGTTGCAATGCCCACTTCTTCCAATCCTAAATTCTCAAGGTTCGATTGAATGCCTACTGCTGAAAGAACAAGGTCGCAATCAACCGATTCTTCTCCTACTTTGGATTTTATTTTCACTTTACATCCAACGCCTTTTGTATCCACGGCAAGGACTTCCGAAGAAGTCATAACGGTTATTCCCATTTTCTTGAACGAGCGTTCAAGTTGTTTTGAAACCTCTTCATCTTCCAGTGGGACAATAGCCGGCAAAAATTCAACGAGTGTCACTTTTGTTCCCATCGCAGCATAGAAATAGGCGAACTCACTTCCAATCGCGCCGGATCCTACAACGACCATTGATTTGGGAAGAGCAGGCAGTACCATTGCCTCGCGGTAGCCGATAATTTTTTTCCCATCCTGAAGTAGGTTTGGAAGTGCGCGGGACCGGGCACCCACTGCTATGATAATATTTTTTGCTTCAAGAATTTCTTCTTTCCCTCCTGAAGTTGTCACCGCGATTTTCTTTCCGGGTTTGACTTTTGCAGTTCCCTGGATCACTTCGATCTTATTTTTTTTCATCAGGAACTGAACGCCTTTGCTCATGCCTTCGGCTACGTTTCGCGAGCGTTGCACCACGGCGGGAAAATCCGCATCCCCTCCACTTATCTTTATTCCGTAATCGCCGGCATGCTTAAGGTATTCAAAAACCTGTGCAGACTTAAGCAACGCTTTGGTGGGAATGCATCCCCAATTCAAACAGATCCCTCCCAGTTCAGAACGTTCAACAATGGCTGTTTTCATTCCAAGCTGCGCTGCGCGAATGGCAGCCACGTATCCGCCAGGGCCGCTTCCGATTATAATAAGGTCGTAGGGCATGTATATAATAGAATTAAAATTTAGAATTAAGATTTTCTGGTCCCACGAAATTAGAAAAAATACAGAACGGATTAGTTTTGCGTATCAGTCAAATAAAATATCTTTGTTATTCATCTCAAACCTATTGAAATACATTTTTTCATATAAAGATCCAAATACGCATCTGATCGACATTGCGTTTATTGCAGAAAAAATTATTGGCGACGAAACAACCATACAACTTCCCTCATGGAGACCGGGCAGATATGAATTGGGCAACTTCGCCAAAAACATAAAACAGTTTGTTCCCCAGGATGAAAAAGGAAAGATTCTTCCCTTCCATAAAACAACCAAAGACTGCTGGAAGATCCAAACAAAAAACGTCAAGGAACTTCATATCAAGTATTCTTATTATGCCGTTGAACTGAATGCAGGATCAACTTACCTGGATGACAAACAACTCTACGTTAACCCGGTCAATTGCTGCATTTACATTCCTGAAAGAATCAATGAATCCTGTGAAGTTGAACTGAAAATTCCGGACAGCTACAAAGTTGCGACTTCACTCAAAAGCCCGGGTTCACGAAGCGGAGGCAGAAGAAAGATACTCACCTCACCGTTCAAATCCACTGCAAAAGATTACCACGAACTTGCTGATTCCCCTTTTATTGCAAGCCCTACCCTTCAGCATAATATGTTTGTGATGGATGGCGTAGAATTTAACTTGTGGTTCCAGGGCGAATGCAAACCTAACTGGACCAAACTGATCAATGACTTCTTCATTTTTGTCAACGAACAGTTCGTTTCCATGAAAGGGCCTATTCCTTCAGATGAATATCATTTTCTATTTCAGATCCTTCCGTACCGTTTTCATCACGGAGTGGAGCATTTATCTTCCACCGTTATTGCACTTGGGCCCTCTTATGAGGTAATGAGAGGAGATACCTTTCTCGATCTCCTCAGTGTAAGCTCCCATGAGTTGTTTCACTCATGGAATATTAAATCCATCCGGCCCACAGAAATGCTTCCTTATGATTACACAAAAGAGAATTACTCCCGGCTTGGTTTTGTCAGCGAGGGAGTGACCACGTATTACGGGGATTTCTTTTTATACCGTTCAGGCATTTATTCTGACTTTGAAGCTCATCGCGCCTTATCAAAACATATGCAGAATCATTTTGACAACTTCGGCAGGTATAACCTGAGTGTTGCAGATTCTTCATTCGACACCTGGCTGGATGGATATGCAGAAATAGTTCCGCACCGGAAAACATCCATCTATTCCGAAGGATGCCTGATCGCCTTAATGACGGATCTAATGATCCGAAAGTATACCGGGAACCAGCGTTCACTTGATGATGTGATGCGCCATCTTTACACTGAATTTGCAAAAAAAGGCAAAGGCTATTCCGAAGCAGATTATAAAGCGGTTTGTGAATTGATTTCCAGCACCTCGTTCACTGAATTTTTTGCTCACTATATTTACAAAGCATCATCTTATGAAAATGCTTTAACTGAATGCCTAGATTATATTGGTTTACAATTACTTAAAGGAAAATCAAAAAAGTATCATGAACGGCATTACGGGTTTAAAATAAGCGAGCTATTACCTGTAGCAAAAGTCATTGCGATCTATCCCAACTCCATTGCCGAACAAGCCGGTATTCAATTGGGGGATGAGTTAATTTCAATCAATGGATATGCTGTTAAAAATAATCTTGGAGATTGGGTGCGCTACTTTGGAAGCGATGAGATATCCCTGATTGTTTCAAATGCTGGAAAATCACGAACAATCTCTTTTCTTCCTTCTGCAGAAGAATATTACCAAGTATATTATTTACAAAAGAATTCAAATCCTTCAGAAGCTCAGGAGAAAAACTTCACTGCATGGTGTCATAGAAGATTTTAATAATCCTATTTATTTTGATTGAAAAAATATACAAAAAGATAACCGTCCTATTGGTTTTAACATTTTTCAAATTATTGTTAATAAGTTATTTGCCTTGGTTTCGTTAAAAATTTCGTGCTTTGCATTTAAATGCAGATTCAAACAGATTAAGACGGATGATGCAACAGATGTAATCCGTCTGAATCATTTCTTTTATCTGTTTGAATCAATTAAAACATAAACCAAAACAATTTACAAATGGAACAAACAACTACAGAGGGACCAAAGCGTCCAACATTTCTGACAGTACTATGCATTCTAACCTATGTTGGAGTGGGGATTGGAATCGTTATGAGTATCATGGGATGGTGGGCATTACACGCTGCTCAAGCAATGGTTGATGCAACATCAAGCATGGCAGAAGGAATGGCCAATGCTTCTGGAACCGATATGAACGCAGTACCCGGCATGGCTGATGCAATGGCTTCTGCAAATTCAGCAGTGAAATGGGCAAACGTTACTCTTATTACTGGTATTGTTGGCAGCTTACTTTGCCTGGTAGGTGCTCTTCAAATGTGGAAACTCAAAAAGACAGGGTTTTTCATTTATGTTGTTGGAGAACTTGCTCCTGTCATTGTTTCTGCAATTCTTCTTGGTGGTTCTGCTTTTGGAGGAATGTCACTTGTTATGGGTGCCATCTTCCCTCTTCTTTTTGTAATTCTTTACGGATTGAACCTGAAGCACCTGAGCTGATCTTTCATTGTTGCTCTTAATAAAAGCCCGGTCCGTCTGTTGACGGACTGGGTTTTTTTATTTTTACCTTTGATCATGGAAAACCAAACTCAGCACCCTGCCTATTCGGCAGGCAGGCCACCTTTTTTAACGGTTCTCTGCATTCTTACTTTTGTTTGGGCAGGAGCTTCCATTCTAATCTCTCTCTTCCAGATTCCAAATCTGTATATCCCTACAGTGGATAATCCGCAGCTGCAGGTATCCATGGAGCAGATCAGGGCAACCAATCCGGATGTGGCCGATAAAATGATATCCGTGTTCGAGGAAGCGGATAAACACAAGATCCCGAACTGGATATTTTCATTTGTAGGGAACTGTTTCTCGCTCATGGGCGCTATGATGATGTGGCACCTGCAGAAAAGAGGATTCTTTATTTACATTGCCGCCGAACTTATTCCCACTATTCTTTCTTTGGCTTTCAGCGGCCTATCGGGAATAATTGATGCGCTTGGCGCATTGGGTCCTTTTGTTCATGCGGCAATCATCATCGCCATCGTAATTGTATTTCTTTTCGACATAGCCTTCATTGTGATGTACGGACTTCACCTGAAGTACATGACGTAAGGAGCAGCCCCGGCCCTGAAGAGTTAAGGGAATACCTAAAATCTCAAAACACAAGCATCAAATGACAAATAAATTATAAAGTTCAAATACAAAATTCCAATAGAATACAGTTGTGTATTGTTTTGGTTATTTGAATTTTTGTAATTGGATATTATTTGTTGTTTGTATTTTGAGATTTGAACTTTTCGATTTCCTCTGAAATAACAAATACAATCCTAATTTTTTTCTTTAGGGCGGCAACAGGCTACAATCCGTATTCGCTCACAAGGTAGACCATCATTGTCAATACAATTGAGCTCAATTCCAGTTCACGCTTGTTCACTTCCTCAAACGTATCGCGCGCGGTGTGGTGAATAATAAAGTAGCGTTGGTTGTCAGGAGACAGCTCCATTTGAGATACTCCCTGTTTCTTCAGCGGACTGATATCCGCGCCTCCTCCTTTGCGCGTAAAATCATAGGCTCCATAAGGATAGAAATAGTCCTTCCACTTTAAGATTTTTTCCTTTTTAACCGACCCGCCCGGTAAACTATCATCATTCATGGTCATCGTAAACCCGCGGGGAGTGAATCCGCCTGCATCTGATTCTATAGCCAAGATGTGTTTTTCCTTTTTCAGTTCCGCCTGTTTTGCATATTCAATCCCTCCTTTCAAGCCGTTCTCTTCATTCATAAACATAACTGCGCGGATCGTGCGTTTTGGTTTTATTCCCAGTTTCTTGAACACGCGAAGCACTTCAATGCTTTCCATGCACCCGGTACCATCATCATGCGCGCCTTCGGCAAGGTCCCAGGAATCAATATGCCCGCCGACAACAATAATTTCTTCCGGCTTTTCTGTTCCGGTTATCTCGCCGATCACATTATACGACTTCACATCAGGGAAGGTCTGGCAATTTGTCTTAAAGAAAAATTTCGCCTTTCCTTCTTTCTTCAGAAGATCGGAAAGCCATTCCGCATCCTGCGTGCTGATCGCGCAGGCCGGGATCTTTGTGATCGAATCATTGTAATGCATGGCGCCTGTATTGGGAACCGTAGTAATATAATTTGTCATGGATCGGGTAATACTGGCAACGGCTCCGTACCGGGCGGCTTCGATAGCTCCTGTAGTACGGTATTTTCCTGCCGCTCCGTACATCTCAAAAGGCATTATTTTTTTAACATCAAAAGGATAATTATAAAAAACTATTTTCCCCTGTACTTTTTCTTTTCCCAGTTTCTTCAGCTCATCGAAATCCTTTACTTCAATTATCTCGGCTGTCATTCCTTCCTTAGGCGTAGCAATGCTTCCTCCCAATGCCACTATGTTCACAGCCGTTTCTTTGGATGAACCGCTGATCACCTTCCCTACTTCCTTCTCCCCTCTTTCCCAATGAGGGACCATTACTTCCTGCAGGTACACTTTATCGAAACCATAATTTTTCATCAGCTCATTTGTCCACTGAACCGCTTTTTCAGCGCCCGGGGAAGCCGTCAGTCTCGGGCCGATCTTCTTGCATAAATATTCCAGGTTTTTATAACACTCGCCGCTGGTAAAAATCTCATCTGAAATTTTCTTGATAACGACAGAATCAGGAACTTGAGACCTGATATCTGATATCTGAGAAGAAAGCAGTAAAATAAAAACGGGATAAATAATTTTATTGTGTTTCATACGATTGTAATTATAGATTTAAAAATTAATTTTATCTCAATACTCCTATCTCATATCTCTACTCTGCATTTAATTGTAATCATACCAATCTCTCTTTCTGCTCAGCTTCAGGTCCTGGAGAACACTGGCTTTGACTGCAACGGACAGCATATAACTTTTCCGAAGGCCGAACGGGATCCAATCCAGCCGCATTTCCCAGCAATGCAGATCCCGGTAAATATTAAATGAAGTATAGGTTACATTTTTGTGAACAAAATCAAACCCGGAATGAAAACCTACTTTCCATTTATCCGTAATATTTACGTTTCCGCTTAATGAAAAGGTCTGGATAAAAGTATCTCTTACGGCCGGTCTTTCATACATTATATTATAGGAGAATACAACATCCCAGGGCAAAGTAAAATCCACATAGTAATCCGGATGCATCATCACATAATCATACTGATCCTCATACAGCGGGCTGGCCTTTGCTTTTGCCTTTGCATTAACGGTTTGTTTGTTTTTTGTAAGGCTTTGCAAACTTGCTCCAACCGAAAGCATTGCCGAGGTAAGCCTTCCGATTTTATGATCTTGATTGATCATCAGCTTTTCAATTCTTTTACCTAAAGCCGTATCATAAACATACGGATCGATAACACCGTTCAAAGAAACATCGGCTACTTTAAATAATTTAGTGGTTCCGGAAAAAATATAATTCGACCATTTGTAATGTTCAGCCGCCAGGTTGTATCCGCCCGACACGGATAAATTATCTACCAATACGATTTTTCTATCCTTTCCTGTTGTATCTGATTCTTTTGGCTTTAGCTTTAATTCAAAATTATTATTTACAGAAAAACTTATGAATCCGGCTTTACCGGGTGCGGGTGATCCGTAAATTCCATTTTCAAAAATCGAATAAAGAGCGGTGTTGCCTAACGTGTCTGTCTGAACATAACTGTAATATCCATATTGATATTTACTGAAGTCCGGATGAAGGCTCATCGACGCCCGGGGAGAAATAACATGCCTCAATGTTTTTATTCTTCCATGCCTGTTCGAGTAGAAACAAAATAGTTTGGTACTTAAAGAAACACTGGCATTGTAATCATACGCTTTTGCAAAGCCATGGATCGTATCAATGAAAACCTTGTCGCTATCCGTGCTCCATTGTTTGTTGATGGTTTGAAAATATCCGTACCCGGTGAAACCGGCGGAAGGGGTAATGATCAATGGCCCTAAATTCATGGATGTGCTGATGGGCACAGAAGTTTTAATGCCATTCTGAAATCGCTCTATAGGATTCTGCCTGAATAATAAAGTATCAATAGTGTTAAGTTGATTCTTCGCAAGGATCGAAGGACTGATACCGATCTTGTTTAGCACATTTGGCTTAGCCGTACTGTTTTTTCTTTTGAAGGGAGTAATCCTTCCGGCAGAAAATGCGGCTTCCGGCAAAACAACATTCACCGTACGTTGAATCGTATTTTGACTATGCGACATATTTAAAGAAAAATTGCAGGGGCTTCCCGGCCATGTCTTGATCAAAGCAACATTTGATTGAAACGTATTGGCCAGGTAATCATTTGTTGTATTTGAATTATAGGTCTGGTATTTACTGCTGCCGGCATTTACATTGGCTGAAAAATTTAATGTCGGATTAGATCTTGCATCCTTAACGTGGCGCCACCGTACAAAAAAATCATTATGGACACTGTAATCAGGGAATTCCTTCTCACTGATCTTGATCTTTGCAAAGTCTATTCCCAATGAACCGTTATACTTATACCTCTTGGAATAATTCGTATTGCCTTTAACAGCAAAACTTTGCTGGGTATAAACATCTCCCTTTAATGTCAGGTCAAAATTATCATTAATGCCAAAATAATAACCTCCGTCTTTCAGAAAGTAGCCCAGCTCTGATTCACCGTAGGCCGGTATGATCACACCGGATTTTCTTCCCTGTTTATTTGGAAAAACCCCAAAAGGCAACGCAAGAGGTGTGGGAACATCGGCAACTACCAGATTTGCCGGTCCGGTAATTATTTTATCATCACGAATGATCTTCAGCTTGGTTGCGTTAAGATAAAAATGCGGGTGATCAAGATCGCAGGTTGTGTACTTTCCATTCTTTATATAATAAACATCGCCCGTATCCTTTTTGGCGATTTTCGCATGTATAAATGCTTCCCCCTCCTGGGTTGTCACATCTTTTATCTTTCCCTTCTTTGATTCAAAGTTATAGGTGATCTCTTTCGCGTCAAATGTTTTCTGGGCATCTGAAAAGACAGGATCACCAATGGGCTTTCCCACACTGTCAACAACCGCTTTGCCTGACGTGTCTCTTGCCCCGCGGGAATAAGCAATATTTTTGGTCATATCAAACTCGATGTACGCTGCCTTAAGCTCCATGTCCTCGTATTTCACTTGCGCATCCCCATAGAGGTACATTTTTTGATCCTTCATATCAAGACAAATGGAATCATCTGAACTGTAAATAACCTTTGATTTGATAGCGGAACTTGAAGAAGAGGAAACCTCAGCGGCAGTATCTTTCTTCGATTTAGCAACAGTGGAATCCTGGCCAAAAACAAAACCGCCGGCAATTAACATTGCGATGGTGAAAAAAACAAATATGGTTCTGATAAATGCCAAATCCCTGAGTTAACTTTGTTATAAGGTAAAACTAAACAAAAAATATTGTCTATTCGGAATTCAAATGAATGCCAACATCAACATACTATTGTGAACAAACCAAATAAAATATTTTCGATAGCCCTGATCTCATTTTTCGGAGTCTCCTATACACCAAAAGTTACGCCAGAAAATATCTCTTTACCCTTTGTAAATGACCATAGCGGAGCCTTTCCGTTTGGTATTAAAACCGTTGTAATAGATGCCGGCCATGGAGGAAAAGATCCGGGATGCCTGGGCATTACCACATCGAAAGAAAAGGATGTAGCGCTGGGAATTGCTTTAAAGCTTGGAAAATTCATACAGGAAAAAACGCCTGACGTAAAAGTAGTTTATACCCGAAGCACGGATGTTTTTGTGGATCTTGATGAAAGGGCCGCTATCGCGAACAAGAACAAAGCCGATCTGTTTATCTGCATCCATTGCAACACCGCCTGTTCGATCAATAAAAAGACAAAACAGAAATCCTGCAATGAAGAAGTTTTTGGAACAGAAACCTATGTGATGGGCCTGCACAAAACAAATGCAAACCTGAATGTCGCAAAGCGCGAGAACGAATCGATCCTGCTGGAAAAGAATTACCAGAAACGTTATGACGGATTCGACCCCAACAGCGAAACCGGCTACATCCTGCTTACCATGCAGCAAAATGCCTACCTGAAACAAAGCCTGAACTTTGCATCTAAAGTTCAGAAGAATGTAAAAGACAAAGCAGGGCGTTCCGATAAAGGAGTTCAGCAGGCCGGGTTTCTTGTGCTCTGGAGAACCACCATGCCCAGCGTGCTGATCGAAACAGAATTTCTTTCCAACACGCAGTCTGAAAATTATGTTGTATCTGAAAAAGGGCAGGATAACCTGGCGCGTGCCATCTTCAGTGGGTTCAGGCAGTATAAAGATGAGGTGGAAGGAAAACTTGTCAAATACGATGATGATATCGAAACGGCTCCTCCTTTTGTGCCGCAGAAAGATACAACAGGAAAGAAAGAGAACAAGGATATAAAAGAAGTAGCAGTAATAAAGGAAACAAAAAAAGATTCTGTTGTAAAAAAAGAACCGGTCATTGAGGAAGATGACAAAATTAAAATAGCTTCGAAAGATTCATCGCTGATCAAAACCACTCTGTTTCCTCCCCTGAAAACTGATTCTCTAAAAAAAGATACGGCCCTGCCTTCTTCCTCTTCCGGGCAAGGGCTGATTTTGTATAAAGTGCAGTTTATGGCTTCAGGCGGACGCATTCCTCTTTTGTCGGATAAGTTCAAAGGACTAAAAGACGTTGGTGAATACCAGGATGGCACTTCGTATAAATACACTGCCGGAGAATTCAAAACCATTGAGGACGCCATGAAATACAGATCCGAGATGCAATCAAAGGGATTCAAAGATTGCTTTGTTGTAAAATTCAAAGACGGAAAGCGCTTAAAGAACAACTGATGCCATGCCGAACGAAATCGGAACATCTGTTATCTTTACTTCAGAATGACATCCAGGAACAACAGGTTCACTCCTGCCGAACGCAAGGCCCTTCACAATAAAGATTTCTTTTACATCAAAGCATCCGCTACAAAGAAGATAGATATCCTGCTGGCCGGTGTCCGCGATGAGATTAAATCTGAAATTAAAAAAAAGAAACTTCTTTTTCCGGAAGAAGCAGACGCCTCTGCAGGAAAAATCTTCAAAGGAGAAAACTATGCAGGCCTTCCTTATATGGTTCTTGACTTTCCAAAATACTTCACGAAAGAATCTGTTTTTTCTTTCCGGACCATGTGCTGGTGGGGAAATTTCTTCAGTTTCACCCTTCACTTACAGGGAAAGGCGCTGGAGGAAAGAAGAAACCTGATGATCACCAACGGGAACGCCTTCCGAAAGAAAAATATTTTTATCTGTATCAATTCCACACCATGGAACTATCAATACAACAGCACGAATTATCAGCTGATCGATAAGTTCCCGGAAGAAAAAATAAAACATCTTTTTAGCTCTAAGGAGTTTGTGAAGCTTTCACGAAAAACAGGTTTGAATGAATACCGAAACCTGCCTCGCTTCTGCAGAGAAAGTTTTCAATTATTTCTTCCCGCCTTTTCGAAGCAGCAAATCTAATTGTATCGCCGCCAGGTCGTAGTCGGGCTTAAGCGCCAGCGCTTTTTTATACGCATCAACCGCTTTCTGAATCTGGCCATTTGCTTCGAAACATCTTCCCATGCCGTAATAACCCCTGAAAAAATTCTGATCACGGGTGGTCGTCAATTCAAATTTCTCCATGGCTGCATCTGTCTTCTTTTGTTCAAAATAGATGGTGCCGATATTAAAAGCGGCATTTTGATCTTCGGGGGAGAATTTAATAATGGTGTTGTATTCCTCTAACGCAGCATCGTATTTACCCATGCTCTGAAGAAATAATCCTTTTGCATAAAGCGCTTCAATGCTTTTCGGGTCGATCGAAAGCGCGTTATTCAAATAATCAAGGGCCAATGGATTCTTTTTAACAGAAAATAAAATCCCAAGCTGCATATAGGCTTCGTAATATTTCTGATCATACTCAGCGGCAGACTGAAAACTGGAAATCGCTTTTGCCGTATCGCCCCACTCCTTCAGGATCATTCCTTTCTGGAAATGCGCTACGGGGCTTGTAGTATTGTAATGCAGGCACCGGTTGATAAATACAGTGGCCGTGTCGTATTTTTTTAAAAGGTAAAACAACTGGCTGTATTTCATCAAAGCTTCCGAATGCGTGGAATCCAGTTTGATTGCTTTTCTCAACGCATCACGGGTGTCGCGGGTTTTATTCTGCGTAAAATACAGGTCAGAAACAAAAACATAATAATCCGGCTTCGTGCTGTCGATCCTAAATGCGATCTGCATGTCGCCGAGGGCTGCGTCTGTTTTCTTTAATTTAAAATTTGCCTTTGCCCGCTGAAAATACAGATCAGCATTATTCCGGTCGTTGTTTATCTTTTCATTGATCGCACGGATCTCGGCCGGAGTGGAATCATTTACGGATCCCTTTTGCTTTTCTGTTTCGCCATTTCCGCAGGAAGAAAGAACCCATGTGACGATTAGCAGATTTGCTAATTTGAAAATTAAATTACAGCTTCTTCTACTCATTTTCAAATTTTCAAATTGACTCATTAACCTTATTTACGCTTCTTTGATCAGGACGTCTTTGATCTTCTTTTCGATCTCATCGGCCAGTTCCGGATTATCATCAAACACCTGTTTGACCGCATCCCTGCCCTGCCCGAGCTTTGTTCCTTCATAAGAAAACCATGAGCCGCTTTTTTGAATGATGTTATGCAGAACGCCGATGTCGATGATCTCCCCTACTTTTGAA
>JAHEYJ010000047.1:0-6143 GCA_023251675.1 Bacteroidota bacterium | reverse complement strand
GCGGAAAGGCGGAGCCACTTTGTTCTTTGCCACTTTCACTTTCGCACGGTTGCCGATCACTTCATCCCCTTCCTTGATCTGCCCGATCCGGCGGATATCCAAACGGACCGAGGCGTAGAACTTCAACGCATTTCCTCCGGTAGTTGTTTCCGGGTTTCCGAACATCACCCCTATTTTTTCGCGCAGCTGGTTAATGAATACCACACAGCATTTTGTTTTGCTGATCGTGCCGGTGAGCTTTCTCATCGCCTGCGACATCAGCCGTGCGTGCAATCCCATTTTTGAATCACCCATCTCGCCTTCTATTTCCGCTTTCGGCGTGAGGGCCGCAACCGAATCAATTACGATAATATCAATCGCCCCTGAACGAATCAGGTTTTCAGTGATCTCCAGCGCCTGCTCTCCGTTATCCGGCTGCGAAATGAGCAGGTCTTCCAGGTTGACCCCGAGTTTTTTTGCGTACGTTCTGTCAAATGCATGTTCCGCATCCACAAACGCGGCAATGCCCCCTAACTTCTGCGCTTCTGCGATCGCGTGGAGTGAGAGCGTGGTTTTTCCGGATGATTCCGGGCCATAGATCTCAATGATCCTTCCGCGCGGCAACCCGCCTACGCCCAGCGCCACATCCAATCCAAGCGAACCGGTCGGGATGGCATCTACTTTTTCTATCACTTCATCGGTCGCCATTTTCATGATGGTTCCTTTGCCGTATGCTTTTTCAAGTTTGTCGATCGTGAGCTGAAGTGCTTTTAATTTTTCTTTGTTCACTTCAGGTTTGCTCTCTTTATGAGCTTCTTTTTCTTTTACTGCTTCTTTTGCCATGGCTTTTAAAAGTTAATTGTTGTTAGTTCATCGTTAATCGTGCGGTTCTTACTATTAACCGTTAACGATTAACATAGTTTAGTTTCCTGTGATCTGTTCCGTATGATTCTTTGTCTTTACATCGCGGATGATCTTTTCAATGATCCCTTTTTCATCGATCACAAACGTGGTGCGGATAATGCCATCGAACGTCTTTCCCATAAACGATTTCTTTCCCCATACATCGTACTTCTTCAGCACTTCTTTTTCCGTATCAGGGATTAAAGGAAACGGGAGATCGTATTTTTTTTTGAACTTATCATGCGATTTTTCATCGTCCTTGCTCACACCGATCACTTCATACCCTTTTTTCTTTAAGCTGCTGTAATTATCGCGAAGATCGCAGGCTTCAATGGTGCATCCGGGTGTGCTGTCTTTGGGATAGAAATAAAGGATCACTTTCTTGCCTTTCAGTTCTTTCAAGGAAATGTTTTTCCCGTCAGGACCGACGTAAGAAAAATCAGGAGCCTTGTCTCCTTCCGTTAATTTTGTTGTATGGGGTTTCATATGGGGAAGCAAACGTAAGTAAAAAAAGGAATAAGGAATAAGGAATTAGGGAGTTGTTGAAAGATTTTTCCTACCTGAAATATTTACAGAATTCTTTTATCCCGCACTCGCTGCATTTCGGATTGCGTGCCGTGCAAACATACCTTCCGTGCAGGATGAGCCAGTGATGCGCAATGGCCAATTTATTTTCAGGAATATATTTCACCAGCTGCATTTCTGTCTGAAGCGGATTTTTTGCTCCAACCGTCAATCCAATTCTTGCCGACACCCGGAACACATGCGTATCCACCGCCATGGCCGGTTTATTAAATACCACCGAAGCCACCACGTTAGCCGTTTTTCTACCAACTCCCGGAAGTTTCTGTAATTCATTGACGTCTGATGGAACCACTCCGCCGAAATCCTTCACCAGCATTTTTGCCATGCCGACCAGGTGTTTTGCTTTGTTGTTAGGATACGAAATACTTTTGATCAGCGGAAAAACTTTTTCCGGTGTTGCCTTTGCAAGCGATTGCACTGTTGGATATTTTGCAAAGAGCGCCGGCGTGGTCATGTTCACGCGCTTATCCGTACACTGGGCAGAGAGAATTGTGGAGACGATCATCTCATACGGATCGGTATAATCCAGTTCCGTTTCAGCAACGGGCATGTGTTTGCTGAAGTAGTCGATTATCTTTTCAAAAAGTTCTTTGCGGCTCATAAATCTTCGAAAAACGATCCCGGCCTGCCTGCCCATGCCTCGCGGCAGGCGGGCGGCAAGGCAGGTAGCTATCGGGATATACGAAAATACGAAATGTTAATCCATAACATTCTTATTCGCACTATTGTCCAAGCAGTATCTCTTGCTTCGCCTTCGCGCATCGCTCCGGCAGAGCGAGGAAAGAAACACTTCAAAAAAAATCCCCTCTCCGGTCAGAGAAGGGATTAAGAGTTGCTGCTTATCCGGCCGGACTGATCGCCAGCCTGATTTTCAGCCGGATAGTTGTTGGTTATTACTATTTCAACCTACAGCAATGGAAGAAACATCGCTTTGCAAACCGATGGTCTGATCGTGCTGAAGATAAATGGCGCGATACTTCCAGGTGGCAGCAGCAGTCGGGGTTACCGTATCGGTATAATGCGGATGGGTATCAACTGCTAAAAATTTCCAACCCGCTGCGTCGCCGCGGTCAATTTCAATTTTTACCCCGTCAGAAATACTCTTCACCCACTGCACTTCTACAAACCCGCCTTTCAGAACAAGATTTAGCGCCGGTTTTAAAGTGGAAGGGTCAACGGTATTATCAGAGCCGACAATACCCAGCGCGTTGCCAATCGTATCGGTATAGTTGGGATGGCTTTTAATACGTGAGATCAAAGCGCGTATGCGGGGCATGATGCCGGGCGCCACCACTACTGTTGGAGCCGTGCCCAGGTTGGGCGTTTGCGGAACGCTGCCCGCAGTGGCTCCGAGGGGGCCGCTCTTGATAAGATTCTTGAACTCCACCCAGCTTTCTTTTGCCACAATGTAAGAGTCCACCGCGTTCATGGCGTACTTGAAATACGCGGCATCATTTTGCGCCGAAGTGATATCGGTTGCTGCAAGGCCAAGTGCGACTGAATAGTTGGAGAGATTTTGCGCAAAGGTGTTCAGCCAAATCACTTTGTCATCGTCTTTTGCCGGTTCATAATTTTGTTTTTTCATAACGATTGAATTGTTTTTAGTTTATGTTTTGCTGGCGATTTTCTGAAGAAGGGGGACTAATTATTTTTTGCCGTCGTTGAACGGCTCATGCACGTGATTACGCGGCGCATGCACGTCACTGGATGACCGGATGACGTCATTACGCTTCTCACTCCCGTCATGGAATAATTTGATGAGGTTGTTAAGCTGCTCATGCGCCCGATCAAGTGGCGCAAGCACGTCATAGAAGAATCTGATGACGTTATTAAGCGGCGCAAGCACGCCACCCGGTGATCTGATGACGCCATTAAATGGCTCATGCACGGGAATAAATGACTGAGCCCGGTCAAAAACTGCATTTTCATTATTTTTTTAGGATTTGTTCAATTACCTGTGCCATGTTTGATCCTGTATTGTATGCAAACATAAATGCCGGAATAATACAAAACAACAAACTAATAATTTATTACTTATTGATGGAAGGATATGTAAATGAGAAGATATGTTTATGGCTACGAAAAAATAGTTGCGGATATTTTGTTTTGATGACTCATTACAATAATTTAGCTAACTCATTTTTATTTACCATTTACATGAAAGAAATTAAAACAATTCTTGCCGCAGGAATATTTTTTATTTATTTCTGCTCGCAGGCGCAGACGGTTAATTACAGTTTCAGTAAAAGCACTGCGACTTACAGTTCGCTTACAAGCGCAACCACGCTGGCAAACGGAAGCAGTTGGAATGCCAGCGGGTACAAAATACCGATCGGGTTCAGTTTTAATTTCATGGGGAAGGGTTTTGATACACTCACCATTGCGCCCAACGGATTTATTCTTTTCGGAGATGATAACGAAAGAGCCATTGTTACTTTTAAAGGCATCGTACCAGTAAAAGACTCTACGAACAACTATTCTGCTATTTCTTATTCATCTGCAAACAATATCCTAAAGATCGAATACAAGAATGTTGGTTTTGGAATGATCAGTCCCGACAATTTTAATTTCCAGGTGTGGTTTAGCCAGCAGGATAATAAGGTGGAGTTTCATACCGGCTCAACAACATTAATTCCTTCGGTGGATACACTTGTTAACGATTCGCTCATCATGCCGATAATTGGAATCATCAATCCTTCTATGGGCAGCAGCAGTAACGGCTACCTGCTTTCAGGAGATCCTGCGCAGCCTTCTGCTGAATCAATAACAGCGGATCTAAAATACATAATACGGGTTCCTGATCCCGGTACGGTTTACATATTCAGTCCGCAATAAGAAGAAAGAAGAAAGTAAAAAGTTAAAAGGCAAAATTCAAAAGAAATACAACCATTCCAATGAAAAAGATATTTTTATTATTCATATTCTTCTCGCTCGCTGAATTCGCATATTGCGGTCAGCGGTATTTCATAAGTGGCGGAGTTGATAACAACTGGGGCACGACCGGGAACTGGTCGCTTACTTCAGGAGGCGGTGGTGGACAGGCCGTACCTACCGCTTCTGATACGGTTCACTTAGATGCGAACTCTCCGAACTGCACGGTTAATGCATCGGCAAGGGTTGCCAGGATTCTTGATTTTACCGGCTACACCAATACTATTACCATGACTTATGGTATTACTGTTTCGGGCAATATTACGCTTGGTGCATCAATGGGAATTGCAGGTGCATCAGGACTAACTGTAAATACTACTGCAACATTAACTTCCAACGGTATTACATGGCCAAACGGATTAACTCTTGCCGGAACGTCTCAAACTTATACTTTGGGTGATAACTGGACTGTCAGCGGAACTTTGACATTGAGCGGAACAACTGCTATAACTCTCAATGGTGCTTTTAATATGAATGTAGGGGGTAGCTTAACTGTTTCAACGAGTACAAGCGGAACGACTACAATCGTGATGAATGGGACTGGAACTTGGAGTGGTGCTGGAACACTCAAAAATAACTTAACCTTTAATACAGCAGGAACAATTACAGTTTCGGGAACAGTTTATTTTAATTCAAAAACCTTAACTTATACTGCAGGGACGATGTCTGTTGGAACATCCATACTTAGTACCGTAACTCATTCTAATACAACAACTACATTTAATACAAGCGGGATGACCTGGGCGAATATGAATCATGCAGGTGCAACATTTACATTGACCAGTGATATCAATATATCAGGTACGTTAACTTTAGGAAGTACAATTTTCAGTACCACAATGAATGGAGCATATCATGTTAATGTAGGAGGCATAGGAAATGCCCCTGGCGCAGGTGGAGGTGTTACACTAGGCACGGCAGCTATTGTATTTAATGGAACTGGGGCATGGAATGCAAATACTCAGTTAAGAAATAATGTAACATTTAACTCCGCAGGAACTATAACAATAACGACAGGGGTATTTAATTCTGCTACGTTAACTTACACAGCAGGAACTATGAGCGTTGGCTCTTCTACTTTATATTTACAAGGAGGAACATCAACCACGACACTTAATACAAATGGGATGACTTGGGCGAATGTATCGATTGGTTCCAATAATGCCCTTACGATATCCCTTTCAAGTAATATGAATGTAGGTGGAACTCTTTCAACAGCTGGCAGCAATGCCATTACGATCAACACAGGCGCTATCAATGCAAACGGAAACATTACGCTTAATAACAGTTACGCGGGAGGCGGCGGAACAGGCACGATCAATATTAACGGCACAGGCGATCAAACTTTTACAGGAAGCGGAGTGGCAGGCAGCGGAAGGCTTCCCAACGTCACCATCAATAAAAGCAGCGGGACACTTTCGCTTGCGAGTATTATCAGCGTAGCAGGAGACTGGACCTACACCGCCGGCACCGTTGACCAGGGCTCATCAACGCTTGCCCTTGTGGGAACAAGAAATTTTAATCCCGGCACAACGCTTAATAAACTTTATATCTACACAGGCACTACCACACTCACAGGAAATGTTGTTGTTACGGGCGATGTGAAAATATATTCGGGCGCAACGCTGGTTCAGAACAGCAAAACGATCACCATTGGCGGCAACTGGGACAACAGCGGAACCTACACGACCAGCAATGCCATGGTCACGTTCAACGCGACGTATGACCAATACATCACCAAATCA
>JAHEYJ010000046.1 GCA_023251675.1 Bacteroidota bacterium | reverse complement strand
AATATCAGTTATAAATAAAAATAGTTGAGATCAATTTGGAAAGGAGTGCCAAAACACTCCTTTTTTATTTTCAGCCTTCTCTTTATGCTTCATACACTTCTCAAATTACTCTTGCATTAGTTTTGTATTTTAGCGGAGTGATCAAGGATCCTATCTTGCAGACCTGCTACGGCAGGCCGTTTCGATTTTAAAAATGGCCCAGAAAAAACAATTCAAACCGGCTCAACAAAAACCGTTACGGGAGAAACGGGAACCCGCTATTGGCGGACAGAAACCAAAGCAGTCTTCACTGCCGGTATTCAAGCCAAATATCCGGTTTGCGGTGATCGCTGCGGTGGTTGGATTCTGTCTTTATCTAAATACCGTCAAACACGAATATGTGCTGGATGATGTGGGCGCCATCACCGGCAATGAATACGTTACGGAAGGCATCAGCGGCATTCCGAAAATACTGAGTGTGGGCATGTGGCATTTTGATAATGTGAACCTCGGGTATTACCGCCCGTTGTCCATGATCACCTTCGCCATTGAAAATCAGTTCTTCCCCGGCAATCCGCATGTGAGCCATTTGGGAAATGTTATTCTGTATGCACTGACCGGATTTTTTCTCTGCCTGCTCTTAATGAACCTGTTCCGGAATCTTCACCCGGTGTTTGGTTTTATGATCACGCTGCTTTTTCTCGCACACCCGGTACACACCGAGGTGGTTGCCAACATTAAAAGCCGGGATGAGATCCTTGCTTTTCTCAATCTCATCATTGCGGTATTTCTTCTGCTGATCGCTTTTAAAAAACCGACAACAAATTTCAAACTCGTCGTTGCCTCCTGTGTTTTCTTTTACCTTGCCCTTCTTTCAAAAGAATCGGCCATGACCGGACTGCTCATTGCCCCGCTGGTTTTATTTTTTTCATACAATCTCAGCATCAAACAGGCGCTGATAAAAACCATTCCGTTTGCGTTAATGATCCTGCTTTTTCAGTTTCATAAGTACGAAGTGCTGGGAACGGTGACCGGGCAGATTCCGAAAGACATCGTCAACTATCCGTATACCGAAGCCGGAACGAAATTATCTTCTACATTTTTAATTTTCATGCATTGCATGCGCCTGGTTATTTTTCCGCACCCGCTTACCTATGATTATTCCTACAATTCCATTCCTTCCGCCGGGTTCGGCTCTCCGCTGGTGCTCCTCGGTTTTCTGATTGCAGCCGCCCTTGCCTATTTCAGTTTTAAGGGCCTTCTGAAAAAAAATACACTGGCATTCGGGATACTACTTTTCTGTTTAACGCTGGCTCCTGCCCTGGCATTTGTTTTTCTGAGGGGCGGCATCATGGCTGAACGGTTCTTATACGCACCTTCGCTGGGATTCAGCATTGTGATTGTTTTTCTAATTGTGAAGTTCACAAGAACAAATCTTCAGTCGGCCGATCTGAAACTTTCTCAACTTTCTAAATATTCAAAACTCCTATTTCCGGTTTTGATCATTTTTTCTCTTTACTCGTTCAAAACGATCACCCGCAATCCGGTTTGGCACGATAACATGACCTTATTCTCTACGGATGTGAAAACATCTTCCAATTCCTGCCAGGTACGCAGGCATTACGGCAGTGAGCTGATCAACCTGGGAATCGCGGAAAAAGACCCTCAGAAAAAAACAGCGTGGTTCAATAGCGGAACGGCGCAATTGAAAGAAGCATTGAGAATCAATCCCCACTTTGGCGATGCCTTTTTTAAATTAGGAGTTGCTTATCAAACTGTGAAAGTGAATAATGATTCGGCCATCTACTATTACACCCGGGCGATACAGGAAGCCCCCGGCTATGCCATTTCCTATAATAACCTCGGTATTTTATATGAAGGGCTCGGCAAACAACAACTGGCTTCCTATTATTACAACCGGGCAGTGGATGTAAACCCATTTTTTCCTGATGGAAAGAGGAACAGCGAATCGCATAAGAAGAAATACGGACTTGATGTACGGATGTTTCCTTCTTCCACTAACCTGGATTCCCTTGAACGTGCAACTCCTGAAGATAAGAAAGATTATAATTTTTACTACAAGCTGGGCACCGATTATGCATCGAAAGGCGATTATGTGAATGCAGCTAAGCTTTTGGAGAAATCCATCGCAAAGAACCCGGCTTTTGTGGATGGAATGGTGAACCTGGCGAATTGTTATGGAATGACAAAAAATTATCAGAAGAATATTGAAGTGCTTAATAAAGTCATTGCACTTTATCCTAACAACACGCAAGCGCTGGGAAATCTTGCTGTGACTTATGAACTTATCGGCAATAAAGATAAAGCAGAAGAGTATCGCGATAAAGTCAGAGATCTGAAAGGACAATGACGAAGATTTAGGATTAAGGAATTAGGATTTGAGATTTAAAATCCTAATTGCATATTTGTATCAATTTATTGTGGAATCCGCCTCCCCCCTTTCCTCCCTCCTGAAAATATATTTCGGGGATGAAAGGGTATTGTCTGTTTCGAACTCTTTAATAGGAAAAAAGAATGTTTCATTGAAAGGACTGACCGGTTCTTCGCTTTCATTTATCCTTCGGTCCGTAGCCGAAAACACATCCGGCATTCATCTTGTCGTTCATGAGGATAAAGAACAAGCCGCCTATTTGCTGAATGACCTTGAAACGGTTGGAAGCAAAACATTATTTTTTCCTTCCTCCTCCAAACATCCTTTTTCTTCCGAGGAAACCGACACGCCCTCTATCCAGTTGAGGGCTGAAGTTCTGAATGCGCTATCAACTCCTATCGAAACGAACGCATCACCGTTTTTTATCGTCTCGTATGCTGAGGCGGTTGCCGAAAAAGTAATTTCGAAAAAACATCTTGAAAAAAATTCGATCCGCATTACGAAAGGAGAAAAGATATCACTTTCCTTCCTGGCGGATCTTCTAAGCGAATACGGTTTCAACCGGTGCGACTATGTGATCGAGCCGGGACAATATTCCGTTCGCGGGGGCATCGTGGATGTTTTTTCATTTGCTGATGATGCGCCGTTCCGCATCGAACTTTCCGGCGATGACATTGAATCCATCCGCACGTTTGATACGGTGAACCAGCTTTCGATACAGGAATTGGATCACGCTTCGATCCTTCCGAACATCCAGGAAAAATTATCTGAAGGGGAATCCACGTCCATCATTGATTTTATGCTTGAAACGAATCAAAATCTTTTCCTTTGGAATTACAACGCCCATCACAGCCTCAGCATCATTGAAGAAGGATTAAAGACCCTTTCTGAAAGGTCAGCACAGTTTCTTCTTCCCGGTCAACTTGAAATTATTTTCCATAAAATTCCGCTGGTGGAATTCAAATCTTCTTACTTCTCCTACGGAAAATGGTTGGAAAATGAAGTTGAGTTTCATTTCTCCCCGCAGCCCGACTTCAACAAAAATTTCAACCTGCTCGAATCGAACCTGAAAGCAAATTCCAAAAAAGGTTTTCATAATTATATTTTCTGTGATTCAGAGAAACAGGCGGAACGGCTCAAAGCAATTTTTGAATCCCTGAATGCAAAGTCGGATGGAATAACGGAAGAACCGTCGTTCATTCCTTTACTCAGCTCGCTGCACGAAGGATTTATTGACTCGCATAGAAAAATATCCTGCTATACCGATCACCAGATCTTCGGACGGTATCACCGGTACAAATTAAAAAGCAGCGGCTTCAAAAAGAGCGAAGCGCTGACGGTTAAAATTCTGAAGTCGCTTCAGCCGGGAGATTATGTAACGCACATCGATTACGGCATCGGCCGGTTCGGCGGACTGGAAAAAATTCTTCTCCCCTCTCCTGCCGGAGAAAGGCCGGGAGTGAGGCTTGAACAGGAATCCATCCGCCTGGTCTACAAAGACAACGATACTTTGTACATCAGCATTCATTCGCTTCACCAGATCTCCAAATACGGCGGGAAAGATACCGAAGCGCCAAAGCTCGACAAACTTGGCTCCAACGCATGGGCGAGCCTGAAGACAAGAACAAAACGAAAAATAAAAGAACTTGCTTTTGATCTCGTGAAACTTTATGCCGAACGGAGATCAAAAAAAGGATTTGCCTTCTCCCCCGATAATTATCTTCAGAATGAACTTGAAGCAAGTTTCATTTATGAAGATACGCCCGACCAGCTGAAAGCAACCAACGATGTGAAGCGCGACATGGAACAGGAATTTCCGATGGACCGATTGGTCTGCGGCGATGTGGGCTTCGGAAAAACCGAGATCGCCATTCGAGCAGCATTTAAAGCGGCGCTCGACGGAAAACAAACTGCCGTACTCGTTCCGACAACTATTCTTGCACTTCAACATTTCCATACATTTTCTGAACGGCTGGAGAATCTGCCTGTGAAAGTGGATTATATCAACCGTTTCAAATCTTCCAAAGAACAAAAAGAGTCGCTGAAAAAACTGGCAGAAGGAAAAACGGATATCATCATCGGCACGCATCGCCTGCTGGGAAAAGATGTGGTGTTCAAAGATCTTGGACTGATGATCGTGGATGAAGAACAAAAATTCGGAGTCGGTTCGAAAGATAAACTCAAACTCATCAAAGCGAATGTGGATACGCTGACGCTGACGGCAACTCCCATTCCGCGTACGCTCCAGTTCTCGATGATGGGCGCGCGCGATCTTTCAATTATAAATACTCCGCCGCCCAACCGCTATCCGGTTCAGACAGAAGTTCATCAATTCAATGAAAAAATAATCCGCAACGCGATCGACTATGAGATCCAGCGGGGCGGACAGGTTTTCTTTGTGCACAACCGTGTTCAGAATATCGGGAAGTATGCCGAAACCATTCAGCGCTTATGCCCGAATGCAAGAACGCTTATTGCGCACGGACAGCTCACAGGAGAAACTTTAGAAAAAGCAATGATGCAATTCATCGAAGGAGAATTTGATGTGCTGGTCTGCACCACCATCGTTGAATCAGGTTTGGATATTCCGAATGCGAACACAATTATAATCAACGACGCGCAAAATTACGGATTAAGCGATCTGCACCAGCTTCGCGGAAGAGTGGGCCGTTCCAACAAAAAAGCATTTTGCTATCTGCTCACGCCGCCTTTTTCTACGCTCACCAGCGAAGCCAACAAACGATTGCGCGCCATTGAGGAATTTTCTGAGCTCGGCAGCGGGTTCAACGTCGCCATGCGCGATCTCGATATTCGCGGCGCGGGAAATCTACTCGGTGCTGAACAAAGCGGTTTCATTACCGAGATCGGCTATGAAATGTACCAGAAAATACTGGATGAAGCGATGTACGAACTCAAGGAAGAAACTCAAATTGATAATGGAGAATTGAAAATGGAAAAGGCAAATACAAATTCTCAATTATCAATTGTCAATTATCAATTTGTAAAAGATTGCACCATTGATACTGATTTGTCAATCCTCATTCCCGATGAATATGTAGAAAATATTACCGAACGTGTTTCGCTTTACCAGCAACTCGATAACAGCAAAAAAGAAGAAGATCTTATTGCATTTGAAAAACAATTGCTGGACCGGTTTGGAGAAATTCCGGAACAGACAAAAAAACTCATCAGCGTGGTGCGGCTGCGCTGGATCGCTATGAAACTCGGCTTTGAAAAAATAATTTTAAAGAACGGAAAACTCACCGCGTGGTTTGTCTCCAATAAAAAATCACCGTATTATCAAACAGAAATATTTTCAAGGATATTGCAGTTCGTTCAAAACAATCCTAAAAGTTGCTCTGTGAATGAAGGTGAAAACAAATTGGCCTTGAAAATTGAGAACATCAATGATGTTGAAAAAGCAATTGCGATTTTGAATAAGATGAAATAGTAACTTCATGCTGGCGCGTCTCTTAATGATGCATTCCGTCGTCACACTTGCCTGCCGGCAGGGACGAACGCGAGCTTGGGGAAACAATTTATTTTCTACTTAACAATAAACTGCCTATCTTTGGTGCATTAACAGATCATACTATGAAAACAGTCATTCTCAATCTTCCTGAAAAAAATGAAAAATGGTTTGAAACTCTTTTTAACCAGTTTCATATTAAACATAAAATTCTCACGGAGGAAGCCAAAGAGGATCTGTTGCTTGCCAAATTGATAGATGAGGCAATGAATGATAAAGGCGAAGTGAAAAAGGATAAAGTGTTTCAATTTGTGAAGAAACATGCAGAGTAGATTCAAGCCAAAGTTCTGGAAGGATATTAACAGGGTAAAAGGTGATAAGGAGTTAATGTCCGCACTTTATAAGATTTTTATTAATGTTGAAAAGGCAGAAAGCGAAGATGAAATAAATAACATCAAGCAGCTGGAAAAATTCGCTTCGCGTTACAGGATAAAATTGTCACTTGATAAAAAAAGAGATTACAGGATTGGCCTGTACATTCATGGCAAATCGGTCTGGTTTGCAAGATTTCTCCACAGAAAAAAGATTTACGAAAAGAATTGGTAAGAGTTTTCCTGCCTTTTCTTCACATTAGCCTTAAAAGTAGTCTGGGTTTGTAAAGTACGGGCTGTTGCCGGTTCTCTACCGGGCAAGAAATGAGATCAAAGCTCATCATCCATCCTCCTGTAATAGATCAAGAAGAAAACGGTAAACACCGATCCGAGACCGATCCCAACGTAACTCACATCATTTACAAAAACAGAAAAGATAAGTTTGGCAAAGAAAGCTGAGATATAAAGCATCGGCCCCCAGCGTTTCATGTGCCAGACACCGATGAATGAAATGAACTGCAGCGCCACGATGATCCCGAAAATAGCAGGCGTCCAGTCGGATATTTTTTTAATGAACGGCGAGAACACCATGATGAAATTCACCAGGCTCCACAAAATGCCAATGATGCAGATGATGAGGAGGATGATCGGACGTTTTCGAGTTACTTCCATCTTTAAATAAATTACAAAACACAAAATACAAATAAATACCAAAAATAAAAAATACAAATCTCAAAATCCAAAATACAAATAAATTCCAATATCAAAATTCGAATAAATCAAACAAATACAAAGCAAATGTGTGTTGGTTTTGAGTTTGATTTTTTGGAATTTGAATTTTATTTGTCATTTGAAAATTGCTATTTGGCATTTCAGGTGCTTAACTTGATTTTTCAATAATTGATGACAATATCTTCTTAAGCTGAATTGTTTCATCTTGCAACTCCTTCCCATCCTTCTCAATTTCCATAGAGTTGGTTTCATGCAGCAATCTCAAAAAATAAGCGGCTTCCTTTGACTCTTTCCTGGAAATTTTTAGTCGCATCAAAAAATCCTTCTTACTTAATGCTTCATTCGCTTCTATATAGTTCGCACCAATTGAGCCTGACGCTCGTACCACTTGCTTCCCATCTTCAATATTTCCTGCATTCTTTGGAAGTTGTTTAATATATATCCTGACTTTTTTAGCGAATTGAAATGTTCGTTCTTCAAGGTCATACACCGGTTTTGAATTTGACATTTGGCTTATGGTGTTCGTTTGTATTTTACTTTTGGACTTTTGGCGTTTGTTTGAATTTTGTTTTTTGGCTTTTGGAACTTATTTGTTATTTGTCCTTTGGTGCTTGTTTGTATTTTGTTTTTTGGTCTTTGTAGCTTATTTGTCGTTTGGTGCTTTCCTTAGTTTGATCGTATCGCTTCCACCGGGTCCAGCTGCGAACCGTTATAGGCAGGAACAAATCCTGACACAACTCCGATCAGCGCTGAAATAGTGAGTCCGAGAATTATATTTGATTTTGTTAAATTAATATCCATGTCCATCAGGTTCTCCACTACAAACGTCCCGGCATAGATCAAGAGAAGGCCGAGGATTCCTCCTATCACAGAAAGCATCACCGCTTCGGAAAGGAATTGCAGAAGCACAAAATAATTTTTCGCGCCGAGCGATTTCTGGATTCCGATGAGGTTTGTCCGTTCCTTCACCGATACGAACATTATATTGGCAATTCCAAAACCTCCGACCAGGATTGAAAATCCGCCGATGATCCAGCCGGCAATTCCCACCACATCGAACAGATCGTTCACTTGTCCGGACAACATTGAAGTCTGATTCAAAGCAAAATCATCATCAGCAACCGGTTTCAGTTTGCGGATAGCGCGCATCACTCCCGTGAGTTCATCAATAAGTTCATCATTGGTCACACCCGGATACGCCTTCACTAAAATTACCGGGTCAAACCGGTCGCTCCGGAGGTCCACAATGTTGCGGGCAAAATTTATGGGAATGAGTATCTGTGTATCAATATTGCTTCCGATCATGCTCTCGCCTTCTTTCTTCAGAACGCCGATTACCGTAAGTCTGTTCCCGCGGACCTTTATATCTTTTCCAACAGGATCCTCGCCTGCAAATAACCCTTCGGCAATGGTATTTCCGATAATGCATATTGCTTTTCCGCTTGATGATTCACTTTCTGAAAAATACCTCCCGTTGATCACTTCAAACACCCGGAGTTTATCGTATTCGTGTGAAACACAAAGCAGGTCTGAATTCTCAACACTGTTGCTTTTGTACTTGGCAGTTCCTTTGGCAGTTACCATAAAAGCAAAGGCTTCTCCTTTTTTTGAGAACTTCCTTACCTGATCCAGTTCACTGATATTGGGAACCGGTCGGTCCATGTATTTCCACCACGGATAATCGGGCCCAAACGTCCACGGCCACTTTTGAATATAAATTACGTTGTCACCCAGCGACTTAACACTGTCGCGCAGCTTTGCCTCCAGCGAATCCGTCATGGTAAAAACAGAAATGATGGCAAAGATCCCGATCGTGATTCCCAATAAGGAAAGAAAACTTCTCAGCTTGTTTGTAACCAGCGCCTGGATGGCAAAGAGAAAACTTTCTTTGAAGAGGGTTAAGAATAGCATAAATCTTCGAAAAGCGAATTATACGAATGTACAAAAAGTCCAAGTATCTCTTTGACGACAAGACTTCACGATAGTGGGTCAGTTTCATTTTTTGTTTTTCTCTGCGATTTTCTGCGTGCTGTTTCTTAGCGCCCTCTGCGTGAATGGCTGTTAAAATACAATTTCACGCTAAGATCGCAGAGAAAATGCTCGCAAAGAACAGCCAAACCGACCCGCTACCGACTTCACCATAAGTTTTCACTTTCGTATTTTTCGTACCGTTTCGTATCTCGAAGATTTAGTTAATAGAATGTTAGTAAACATTCCTGCTTCCCCTGTTTTAAGATAGGATTTCGTATAGGTAAAATCCTACTTTTGTTACCCATGAACCGAAAAATAAAAAGCGCCCTCATATCCGTTTATTATAAGGACAACCTTGAACCGATCATTAAAAGATTGGGTGAACTGGGAGTAACCATTTACAGTACGGGAGGCACACAGGAATTCATAGAGAAACTGGGAGTAAAAGTAACACCCGTAGAAGAACTCACCTCCTACCCTTCCATTCTGGGCGGAAGAGTAAAAACACTTCATCCGAAAGTTTTCGGAGGCATTCTCAGCCGGAGAGAACTTCAAAGTGATACAGCGCAGCTGGAGGAATATAAAATTCCGGAGATCGATCTTGTGATTGTGGATCTTTACCCCTTTGAAGAAACAGTTGCAAAAACAAAAGAAGAGAAAGAAATAATTGAGAAGATCGACATCGGCGGCATATCACTTATCCGTGCGGGAGCAAAAAATTTCAACGACGTAGTGATTGTTCCTTCCAAAAACGAGTATCCAGTCCTTCTTAAAATCCTGTCAGAGAAAAATGGCACTTCTTCTCTCGAAGACCGAAAATACCTGGCAAAATGTGCGTTTGGAGTCTCTTCAAAATACGATATGGCCATTCATAATTATTTTACCGGCAAACCTTCTGCTTCAAAGTCAAAAACCTTACGGTATGGCGAAAACCCGCACCAGCAGGGAACTTTCTATGGCGATTTTGAGAAAATGTTCACACAGCTGAACGGAAAGGAACTTTCTTACAATAATCTGCTGGATGTGGATGCGGCCGTAAATCTTATTTCAGAATTCACCCCCTCTCCTTCGGAGAGGGATGGGGTGAGGCTTTCCACTTTTGCCATTCTCAAGCACAACAATGCCTGCGGGATTGCTTCAAGACCAAAACTGATTGATGCATGGAAAGATGCCCTTGCCGGCGACCCTGTTTCTGCTTTCGGAGGGATATTAATAACCAATACAAAAGTGGATGAAGAATCAGCAAATGAGATCACCAAACTTTTCTTTGAAGTGATCATTGCTCCGGCGTATGACGAAAAAGCGCTGGTCATTCTTAAACAGAAACAAAACCGGATCATCCTCATCCAGAAACCCACTGAACTTCCATCGAAAATTATCCGCACGGCTTTGAATGGATATCTTGAACAGGACCGTGATTTCAAAACAGAAACGGCTGAAGACATGAAGCCGGCGACTGTTTCAACTCCATCTGCATCAGAAATGAGCGACCTTATTTTTGCAAATAAAATTGTGAAACAATCAAAATCCAATACGATCGTATTGGCAAAGAATAAACAACTGCTGGCAAGCGGAGTCGGCCAGACTTCCCGGGTGGATGCCCTCCGGCAGGCGATTCACAAGGCAACCAGCTTTGGTTTTGACCTGCAAGGAGCTGTGATGGCTTCCGATGCTTTTTTCCCTTTTCCGGACTGCGTGCAGATTGCTCATGAAGCCGGAATCACCGCGGTGGTGCAGCCGGGAGGCTCGATAAAGGACAAAGATTCCATTGCTTATTGCGACAAAAATAAAATGGCAATGGTCATGACCGGCATCAGGCATTTCAAACATTAGGATCTCCCTGCCTTTTTTACACTTGCCGGAATGTTAGGAGAAAGTTAAAAAGTATGTGAATAAGTAGATAAAGAGAATGTAAAAGAGACAGTATAGTAGTTGAAATTTGTATAAGTGTTTAATTCATCATTCGTAATAAATAATTAGTAATTTCCCCTATGGGTTTTTTCAGTTTCCTCACACAAGAAATAGCAATTGACCTTGGCACGGCAAATACGGTGATCATCCACAACGACAGAGTGGTGGTGGATGAACCTTCCATTGTTGCCATCGAACGCAACACGGGAAAAGTGATCGCCGTCGGTAAACTGGCGATGCAGATGCACGGGAAAACGCACGAGAACATAAAAACCATCCGCCCGCTGCGCGATGGCGTGATTGCCGATTTCAACGCGGCCGAGTTCATGATCCGCGGGCTGATCAAGATGATCAATCCGGGAAGAAGATTGTTTGCCCCTTCCCTTAAACTGGTCATTTGCATTCCTTCGGGAATTACCGAAGTGGAAAAACGCGCGGTAAAAGATTCGGCGGAGCATGCCGGCGGAAAGGAAGTTTATCTTATTCATGAACCGATGGCTGCCGCTCTCGGTATCGGCATTGATGTGGAAGAACCGATGGGCAACATGATCGTGGATATTGGCGGAGGCACCAGCGACATTGCCATCATTGCGCTGGGAGGAATCGTTTGCGATAAATCCATCCGCATCGCAGGAGACGAACTCACTGCCGATATTGAAGATTACATGCGCCGGCAGCATAATATCCTCGTAGGAGAAAGAACGGCTGAAAGGATAAAGATCGAAGTAGGTGCCGCCATTCCCGAATTAGACAATCCTCCGCCTGATTATCCGGTTCATGGCAGAGACCTCATGACCGGCGTTCCGAAAGAAATATTTGTTTCCTATTCAGAGATCGCGCATGCCCTTGATAAATCGATTTCTAAAATTGAAGAAGCCATCCTGAATGCGCTGGAAATAACTCCTCCCGAACTGGCCGCGGATATTTACCGGACCGGCATTTATCTTACAGGCGGCGGCGCTTTGCTCCGCGGGCTCGATAAACGTATTTCGCTGAAAACAAAATTGCCGGTGCATGTGGCCGAAGATCCACTACGTGCCGTGGCGCGCGGAACAGGGATCGCGCTGAAGAATGCCGATAAGTTTCCATTCTTAATCCGATAGATCATACAAATAGTATTCAATGGTACGAATCACGAATCATTGCGAATATTCGAATACATACATTAGCCGTTATTCGTTCATTCGTGCTCATTCGCGATTCGCACAATAGTGTGGCATGCGAAATCTAATTCTCTTTCTCACCCGGAACTATTACTTCATACTTTTCCTTGCGCTTGAAACATTTTCTGTTTTTCTCATCATTCAGAACAATCATTTCCAGCGGGCCCATTTTCTTAATTCGTCCAATGCCATCACCGGAAATATTTACGAGATGGCTTCCGGGGTTACAGAATATTTCGGGCTAAAGAACCAGAATTATAAACTCGCCCAGGAAAATGTTATACTACGAAACCAGTTACGAAATTCATTCGGCACGAAGGTAAATCCAAACGTTTCTTTCAAAGACTCGATTCACAGCAAACAATTTATTTATATATCAGCCAAAGTGGTAAACAACTCCACCAACAGGAGAAAAAATTACCTCACGCTGAACATGGGAAAGAATCAAGGCATAACCAACGAATCAGGCGTGATTTGCGGTGAAGGGATCGTGGGTATTGTCCGGGACGTGTCGGATAATTTTTCATCGGTGATGTCTGTTTTGCATGAAAGCGCCCGGATTCCTGTTGAAATAAAAAGGTTCAATGAGAATTCAATCCTCACCTGGAATGGAAATGATGAATTATACGGGCAGATGGAACGCATCCCTTCTCATCTGGAGATCAGAAAAGGCGATACGGTATTAACCAGTTCCTATTCGACTATTTTTCCTGAAGGCGTGATGGTAGGAACCATCGATTCATTTGAAAAAGTTGCCGGCAATACTTTCTTTAATGTCACCTTAAAGTTTTCTACGGATTTCAGCCGGTTAAAGTATGTAACGGTGGCCAAGAACCTGATGAAAGAAGAACAATCCAATTTAGAAACCAATTCCCAGAAATGATAAATGATGTAATCAAAAATACGATCCGGTTCCTTTTCCTTGTCCTGTTCCAGGTGCTGATCCTGAATAACATTCAGCTGAGCGGCTATCTGAATCCTTTCCTGTATGTGCTTTTCATTCTCATGCTTCCGTTTCAAACCCCCGACTGGCTGGTTCTTTTACTTTCTTTTTTTCTTGGACTTAGCATTGATATGTTTGCAGATACCGGAGGATTGCATGCGGCCTCTTCTGTATTAATGGCTTTTCTCCGCCAACCGGTACTTAAGCTTATTGCACCCAGGGAAGGATACGATGTGAACCAGCAGCCCACCGTTCAGCAATTCGGGTTCGGATGGTTTTTCACCTATGCCGCCATCCTGGTCGTTGTGCATCACTTCTTTCTTTTTTTCATGGAAGCATTTCATTTATCTGAATTCTTTTCCACTTTCTTCCGGGTCATCCTGAGTTCATTGTTCACGCTCACACTTGTTTTCATCAGCCAGTTTTTCTTTTCTAAACACAAAACCTGATGAGCGCGCAGTATTCTGACAGGAAATATGTCATCATCGCAATTTTTTCTTCCATTATCCTGATCTTTCTTGCACGCCTTTTCTACATCCAGGTCATTGACGATCAGTATAAACTGACCGCACGAAACCAGGCCTTTCGTTACATGACCGATTACCCGGCACGCGGAAATATTTTTGACCGGAAAGGCAGGCGGCTCGTTTATAACCAGGCCGCTTATGACCTCATGGTAATTCCCAGGCAAGTCAAAGACTTTGACACTGCCGAGTTCTGCACGATAATCGGAATTGACAAGGACCAGTTTGAAAAGAAAATGCTGAAAGCAATTCTTCCTCCAAACTCATCGCGCAAACCCTCCATCTTTGAAAAAGAGATCTCCGTAGAGCATTCTGCCATTCTCCAGGAAAGGCTTTATAAGTTCCAGGGATTTTTCCTGCAGCCCCGGACACTCCGGAAATACCCGGAACCGATTGCCGGCCATCTTCTCGGATATGTGGGAGAAGTTTCAGAAAAAATAACAGACACCAGTTCTTATTACAGGGATGGTGATTACATCGGCATCAGCGGAATGGAAAAGGCCTATGAGATCCCGCTGAGGGGAATAAAAGGGACACATATCGAAGTGGTGGACGTGCACAACCGGCCCATGGGAAGTTACATGAATGGGATTTACGATACGATCGCGGTTGCGGGAAAAGACCTGGTATGCTCGCTTGATGCAGTCCTCCAGGAATACGGGGAAAAGCTCATGCAGAACAAGATCGGAAGCATTGTTGCCATTGATCCCTCCACGGGTGAGATCCTTGCTTTTGTTTCAAGCCCGGGATATGATCCTAATCTTCTCATTGGAAGCACCCTTCCAAAAAATTTCAGGCTGCTTCAACAGGATTCCTTAAAACCGCTCTTCAACCGGGCATTGATGGCCTCCTATCCGCCGGGATCAACATTCAAACTGGTCATGTCGCTCGTAGGCCAAAACGAAAAAGTAATATCAAAATCAACCACTTTCTTTTGCGCGGGAGGATATAATTATGGCGGTGCCCGCCCGCTGAAATGTGATGCACATCACGGATCGCTTGACCTTACAGCGGGTATTTCGCGCTCCTGCAACACGTACTTCTGCAATGTGTTTCGTTCGGTGATGGACAACAAAAAATATAAAAAGATGGAAGATGTCTTTACCGTGTGGAGGAATTATGCGATCAGTTTTGGAATTGGCGCCCACCTCAATACGGATATTCCGAACGAGCTTCGCGGTTCGCTTCCCACCATTGAACGGTACAATAAAATATTCGGCGAACATCGTTGGCATACCTCCACTATTATTTCCCTTGCGATCGGGCAAGGCGAATTGGGCATTACGCCCTTGCAAAATGCGAATGTAGTTTGCATTATTGCGAACAAAGGGTTTTATTACATACCTCACACCGTGAAATCGATCGGAAAGAATCCAAATGATCCGTCGCTGCTCCGTTTCAAGGAAAAACATTACGCACAGGTGACCGATACCGCTTATTACAATGTGGTCATAGAAGCAATGAATGAAGTTGTGAAACACGGTACGGCGGCTGCTTCACAGATCCCGGGAATCGATTACTGCGCGAAGACCGGAACCGCTGAGAACAAAAGAGTGATCAACGGCAAGGTCATTCAACTGAAAGACCATTCGATGTTCATTGCCTTTGCTCCAAAGGAAAACCCAAAAATCGCAATTGCGGTAACCGTGGAAAATGCAGGATGGGGAGCATCATGGGCAGCCCCCATCGCGAGCCTGATGATCGAAAAGTATTTAACCGACTCTGTTTCACGGCCTGAAATTGAAAAGAAGATGCTTGACGCTGATATCATTCATACAAATATTATCGGGAAACAAAAGGGTTATTAATGAGAGAACAGAAAACGATTTTTCAGAACATTGACTGGGTGATGACCGGCTTATTCCTGGCACTTGTTGTCCTTGGCTGGATGAATATTTATGCCGCAGTTTATAACGACGAGCACAACAGCATCTTCGATATTTCTCAGAAATACGGGAAGCAGATGCTCTGGATCACCGGAGCGATCATCATTGCGCTGGTTGTGCTGATCATTGACGCCAATTTCTTCACCGCCTTCCCCTATCCTATGTATATCATCAGCACCATCATGCTTATCGCCGTGATCTTTTTCGGAAGAGAGATTTCCGGAAGTCATTCCTGGTTCCGTTTCGGTGACTTCGGATTACAGCCTGCCGAGTTTGGAAAATTTGCGGTGGGGCTTGCCCTTGCAAAATACATGAGCGGATTGAACATTCATGCAGCCGACCTGAAAACAAAAGCAATAGCATTCTTCATTATACTTTTTCCGGCAGGTATCATTGTAATGGAAAAAGAAGCGGGAACAGCGCTGGTTTACATTGCCTTCATTTTTGTTCTGTTCCGCGAAGGGTTTTCAGGCAATTTTCTTCTCGGCGGATTCTTTACCATTCTTCTTCTGATCCTGGCTTTACTTGTAAATAAAATTGTTCTGGTCATTGTCCTGGCAATTATTGCCATTGCAATCGGATTATTTATTTGGGTCAGCAGCCGCAATAAAAAGAAAGCAAAAAGAGGGCTCCTGGGTGTTTTTGCGATCCTGGTGATCGCCTCGTTCGCCGTATTCGGTGTGGATACGGCATTCAGTAAAATGAAAGGACATCAGAAAACCCGTATCAATGTTTTCCTGGGCAAAGAAGTTGACAAGGAAATGAAAAAGAAGGCCGGTTATAACATCAACCAAAGCTTGATCGCCATCGGCTCTGGAGGTGTTGCCGGTAAAGGGTTTTTGCAGGGGACCCAAACCAAATATGAATTTGTTCCCGAACAAAGTACTGATTTTATTTTCTGCACCGTAGGGGAAGAGTGGGGATTTCTTGGCTGCACCTTCATACTTTCGCTTTTCCTTGCGCTTATTCTAAGGATAATTTTTGTGGCCGAAAGGCAGCGATCGGCTTTCAGCCGGATTTATGGATATGGCGTGGCCTCCATTTTATTTTTTCATATAACCGTGAACGTCGGAATGACGATAGGCCTTGCTCCCGTAATTGGGATCCCGCTTCCTTTCTTCAGCTACGGTGGATCTTCTCTCTGGGCCTTTACTATTTTGCTATTTGTTTTTATTAAACTGGATTCAAACCGGCTGCTTATTCTGAGGTAAACCAAACGATGAGAACTGCAAACTCATTTTATGATGATCCATGATCGCTTGAAGTGCCCTTCAATGGTTATTGGGTTCTTCTAATTACTTTATTATAAGGTAACTTTCCGAGACTTAATTTCTTAATAATTCCTTAACGAATCCAAATCTAATTACATTTGATATAATTTGTAATCTTAAAAAAAATTGTCATGAAAAATATTCTTTATGAAATTATTATTTTATTCGCACTATTTACAGAAAGCATTGCTGCACAAAATACACAGATAAAAGGTTTCGAAAATGTGGATGCGTCTGTAACTTCAGATACGACAACTAGAAATCATTTTGCACTGGGTCAATTTGACTTATTTATTACTTCCCAGATAACGGATAAGGTGAGTTTTTTAAGCGAAACCGTTTTCTTATATTATAATAATGGATTTAAAATAGGCATTGAACGGGCAATCATCAACTACCATTTCAAAGATTATTTTAATCTGTCGGTGGGAAAGTTATATTCTCCGTTAGGTTACTGGAACAACGCTTTTCATCACGGGCTGGTATTACAACCGACAATAACCCGGCCGAAAATAGTTTCTGAAGGCACTTCAGGCGGAGGGTTGCCGCTTGAAGATTTGGGAGCGCAATTGAATGGAGATGGGATTACAAAAATAAATTTCGGTTACAATTTAATGATCGGAAACGGCATCGCTTCAACACCTACAAATGATTTTAATGAATCCAAATCGATGTGCTTGAACTTACATGCAGAGCCAATTGAGAATCTGAAATTTTATATCTCCGGCTATGCGGATAATATTCCTAAAGGAACCACTACGATCCAAGGCGTAAAGACAACTCAGAATATTAATTTACAAATTCTGAACGCAAGCATTGCCTATCGCGACGGAAAATTACCCATTGAGCTAATTGGTGAATTTTATAATCTGAGAACCATGGAGCCGGATTCGAATAACAGTGCTTCTTCGAATGGCTATTTTCTTTATTTCAGTTATAAAATAAGAAAAATAAATTTAATTCCTTATGTATATTATGACCGGTTGCTTCTGGATACGAATGATCCGCTCTTCTTTAAAAACAACATCGCCTCGATTGCTTTCGGTTTGCGCTATGTAATACATCCGCTTTCTGCAATAAAATTGGAGTATAAATATTCTGAGACCGGATTAATAAAGTATCAAAACAGGATTGAACTGCAATTTGCAATAGGATTTTAACAAAATATATTTAAGATTTCAAAAACAATTATTAAAAATCAATGAATGAAAGAAGAAAACCTTTATGATAAAAATTCGAAAATACTTTATTGTTCCATTTATTACCCTCTTATCAGGAATTATCATTTGTTTTAAAACAAACGTTCCTGAACATACATCGGTAGCCGTGATCATCAGCAATGATAATCCGATTGCATTTAAAGACAATCCTTCTTTATCTGCCGGCGAAGTAAAAGCCTATTATCTAAGAAAAATAAAAAAAAGATGGCCGGAAACGAATCAAAATATTTTACCAGCTGACCGATTGAAAACCTGTCCCGAACAAAAACTTTTTTATTCAAAAATACTGAACATGAATGCCAATGATGTAGATACCTATTTTATAGAAAAGCATTATGAATCAGGGGAAGAGTTGCCGCACAAGTTTGTTTCTGACAAAGAAATTGTTGATTTTGTAGGGGATGAAATAGGTGCCATCGGATATGTCAATGTAAATTCCTTGTCTTCAGAGGCAAAGGCAAAAGTAAAAACAGTGCTGCTCATCAATGAGTAAAGTTTTTGATAAACAACATCATTTTAATTTATGATTTTATAAGCAAAGAACGTTAGATCTTGAATCTGAAAATCGAATCACCCATGATTGGCCAGTACAGGAAAAAAATTGTCAAGAATCTGAACCGAAAATATCTTTTCGCTTTAGGATTCTTAACATTATTAGCCATCCTATCCTATCTCTTTTTCCTGTACTCAATAAAAACAATTGATGCCGATGGATACATCATCAATCTGAGCGGCAAGGAACGCTTTTTATCGCAGCGCGTTGCATTATCGGCCCTTCAATTAGTTTGTGATACCGATTCGCAGAAGAAAGATAAATTGCGAAAGATATTTGTGGAAAGAACAAACGAAATGGAAGATGCTCATAATTATTTAACCCATGATACCGTTTCAATTATCGCTCGCTACCATTCACCTGCAATTGATGCCATCTATTTTAATGCGCCCGTATCGCTGAACAATAAAATGACCCTGTTTTTAGAAGCCGCCCGGAAACTTTCAAAAGAGAACAATGACGAGATGAAAATGGATGACCCGCATCTGCAATACCTCCTGTCCACTTCCAATGATATGCTTGCTTCTTTAAATATGGTCGTTTATCAATATCAAAAAGAAAATGAAAACAAGATTTACATATTTCGTTTTCAGAAAGGGGTTCTGTTCATCGGGCTGCTTTTATCTTACCTGTTCGTGGGAATATTTCTTTTTCACCCGATGACAAAAAAAATTGATAAAAGCCTTACCGAAATAGAGAGAAAAGAATCAGAATTAAAGCAAATAAACGAAGCACATATTGCCTCCATTATTGATGCACAGGAAAAAGAAAGGCAGCGGATTGCGACTGATCTTCATGATGGTTTAATTCAAACCCTGACCGCTGCAGCCTATAAAGCAGAATCATCCGTTCACGATCTGGATTTTATCGCAGTAAAATCATTAATTGATGAGGCTATAACTGAAACACATAACATTGCCCATAATATCTTACCTCCTTTACTTAAAGAATTCGGACTTGTTCCTGCTTTGAAATCTTTATCGGAAGAAATAAAAACACAAAGCGGAATAAACATTGTATTTCAATCGTATGAATTTACCGGCCGTGTGAACAATAAATTAGAATTGACATTATACAGAATTACTCAAGAGGCACTGCACAATGTTCAAAAACACGCGGAAGCCAAGAATGTAAAAGTGCAGCTCATCCAGCACCCCGACACACTTGTTTTAATTATAGAAGATGACGGGAAAGGATTTGATGTTTCCACCCCCCCCGCTGGAAAAGGAATGGGCCTGATGAATATTGAGGAAAGAGCAAAGGCATTTAATGGAAATGTAAGCATCAATTCATCTGCTGAAATGGGAACAGAAATTATAGTTGAAATCCCACTGATCACGAGCAAAAATCAAACGATCTGAATTTGCAAAGGGACATTGAATGACCGCAAATAATTTGCACCTTTGCATATCACCTATTCATCGCTTCAACCTGTGAGCATAAAAATACTTATAGCAGACGACCACCAAATTGTCCGTGAAGGAATTAAGAATATGTTGGTGGAAATTGAGGATTTTATTGTTGTTGGAGAAGCTGAAAATGGAAAAGATGCCATTGAAAAAATAAAGGCGTTATCTCCCGATATCGTGATTATTGATATTTCAATGCC
>JAHEYJ010000045.1 GCA_023251675.1 Bacteroidota bacterium | reverse complement strand
GAATGCGCTGGGAACCAACTTCAAACTGCCTGAGAAAGTGAAGATCGATGCACTTTTCGGGGGGACAGCGATGAAGCCAACGGTTAAAACAAATATGGCAGACATGAAAGGAAATGTAAAAGAACAGGTGAAAGAGCAGGTAAAAGAAGTTGTTCAGCAAAAGGTGGAAGAAGTAAAACAACAGGTGAACCAGAAGATAGAAGAACAAAAGAAAAAACTTCTTGCCGATGCTGAAGTTCAGGCACAAAAAGTTCGTGATGAAGCAAAAAAATCTGCTGCAGATATAAGAAAGAATGGAAATGCACAGGCAGATGCCCTTCAAAACAAGGGTGCGAATTTCATAGAGAAAGCTGCGAACAAAAAATTGGCTGAAAAGACAAGAAAAGAAACCGAAGATAAAGCAAAAAACATAGAATCAGAAGGAAATAAAAAAGCGGACGATATCGTTAAGAACGCAAAAGACCAAGCGGACAAGCTGAAGTAAAAAATCCCAAGCACCAAGCTCCAAATCCCAAGTTCCAAAGTGGTTCACTTGGAATTTGGGAATTGAGACTTGGAATTTGGATCTTCATTTATCGAATGGAATATAAAAGGGATTTAAAAGAAAGATTATTACAATTTGCAATTGATGTTATTTTGTACCTGCGAACTGTAAAGAACAATATTGAAACCATGGATATGAAGCGCCAATTAATAAGAGCTTCAACTTCCAGCGGAGCTAATTACGAAGAAGGGCAAGGCGCCCCTACAAAACCTGACGTCAAAACAAAAATCGGCATATCCCTTAAAGAAATGCGGGAGACAAATTATTTCCTTCGAGTTTTCAATAAATTAAACCTTGGCCATGCTTCTAAAAGTGAATATCTTGTAAATGAATCCGCAGAATTGAAAAAGATTCTGGCATCAATCATCAACAAGCTATGACGATAACAAAAAACAAAATTCCAAATTCCAAATTCCAAATTCCAAGGGCTGTTCTCTTGGGACTTGAGACTTGGGACTTGAGGCTTGGAACTTGGATACTACGAATCATTCTCTTAATACTCGGTTTGAACTTTTTCGGACTTAAAGCAATTGCTCAAGATGACCCCTCCTCTGAATGTCCATCTTCCAGCGATGAAGCGAAAAAGCTTTATGAAAAATCGCGCGATCGGAAAAAATACGAATACGATGAAAGGATAAAGTTCATTGAACAGGCGGTGGAAGAGGACCCCACCTACGCTCCTGCCAATTACGAACTTGGAATGCACTGGCAGCGGCGCGCGGATGAAAAAGATAATCCCTGCGAAAAATGTGAGCAATATTTTCTTGCAGTAGTTAAAAATTGCCCGAAGTTTCATTCTAACCCTTATTTTTATCTTGGTTATTTATATTACAGCCAGGGGAAATATGATTCAGCGCTTAAATACACAAAACTTTTTCTTGATTTCAAGGAAGATGACCTGAAAAAGTATGACAAGCTTAAATACGACCGCTTCGTAGTGAATGCGAAAGAGATCATCAAGTTCTCCAAGTTTAATAAAGAGATGTACGGGAATCCTGTTCCCTACGATCCGAAAATTGTAACCGGCATCAGCACGGTGAAAGACGAATACCTTCCGTTCATTTCTCCTGACAATGAGATCGCCTTCTTCACCCGGAGGATAAAAGTCCAGCCGATGGGCGTTGCCTGGGATGTAAGCAAGGAAAAAGAATTCTTTTGCTTCAGCGAACGGGGTGAAGATGGAAATTTTCCGGAAGGGGAACCCATGCCTGCTCCCCCGTTCAACACACATTTTAATGAAGGCGGCGCTTCCATAACAATCGACAACAAGCATTTGTATTATACCGTTGTGGAAGAGGACGGCAACTATGATATTTATTCGAGCGACCTGGTGAACGGAGAATGGAGAGATGCTAAAAGTGTTGGCAATGTGATCAACAGTCCGAACTACTGGGATTCCCAGCCTTCTATTTCAGCAGATGGCAAAACGCTTTACTTCGCCAGCAACCGTCCCGGCGGATGGGGAGGTGTTGACCTGTGGAAGAGCGAAAAAGATGTGAACGGAAACTGGCAGGCTCCTTATAACCTCGGCCCCAATATCAATACGGAAGGAGATGAAAAGTCCCCGTTCCTGCACTGGGACAGTAAAACACTTTATTTCAGTTCGGGCGATAACGAACAAGCCGCCACATCGCACATGACCATTGGAGGTTTTGATATTTTTTATTCCCGCATGGACAGCACCGGGAAATGGATGAAGGCAAAGAACATCGGCTACCCGATCAACACGCAGGGGAATGATGTCGGGTTTTTTGTCAGCAGCGACGGCAAATACGGTTACTTCGCTTCCAATGACGATCAGAAAACAAAAGGCCAGAAAGTAGGGGGTTATGACTTGTATTATTTTGAATTACCCAAGAACGTTCGCCCCGATGAAGTGGCGATCATCAAAGGAAAAGTGGCTGCCGAAAACGGCAAGCAGGTTGTTGCTGAAGTTGAAGTGAAAGATGTGGTTACAAAAAAAGTGACCAAAGCGGTGGTGGATTCTTTAACCGGTGAATATGCGGTTGCAGCCAATGTTGAAAAGAAACATGATCAGCTCCTGATCGTGAAGAAAGAAGGAAATGCGTTCAGCTCACAATTGATATCCGTAAAAGACAGCATATTCCCCTCTGGAGGGGGCAAGGGGGAGGATTCGAATCCAGCAAAGACATTACCGGAAAAAAAGAAAGAAACCCCTTTCGCTAGATCTCCAGTCATGAAAGTTAATATGCAAAGCGATACCGTTAAAGAAGGCAAGGCTTTTACTTTGAATAATATTTATTTTGATCTGAACCGTGCAGACCTGAAAGAAGAATCCAAAAACGTTCTGGATGAATTCGCTGGCTATCTGAAAGACAACGGCACTATTGTGATCGATATTTACGGACACACCGATAATGTGGGAAATCCGAACGACAACCAGAATCTTTCTGCCGACCGAGCCTTTACGGTTCTTGAGTACCTTCGTGCTCACGGCGTCAACAAAGACCAGATCAAAGGTTACAAAGGATTTGGCGCAACACAACCGATTGCCTCTAATGATACGGAAGAAGGCAAAGCAAAAAACAGGAGAACTGAATTTGTGATCGTGTCAAAATAAATTTTACTTCACCACCAAAATCTTCTTACTCACAACTCCCTCGCTCGTTCTCGCCCTCACAAAATAAACCCCTTCTGGCTCTGATGAAATATCTATTTCGTTCTCCTGTGTGCGGGTGGCTTGCTTGGAATAAACCATCTCTCCGAGCACGTTGTAAATTTCGAGGCTGGTGATTTTTACACTCTGGCTCTGTACTGTGAATTTTCCGGTGCTGGGGTTGGGGAAAACGGAAATGGAATTTTCGAGATTGATTTCATTCACGCCTACGCTGGTAGTATCATATTCCCAAAGGTCATTCAATGCTGTTACCGTACTTACTATAAAACCAAGTCCAATATATCCTTTATTGTTAATTGAAAAATTACTCGCGCCAGCTCTAACAGTAGCTGGTAGATTTGGAATTTGCAACCATGTATCATTTGCAGGGTTATACCTCCAGAAGTCATTGTAGTAAAACCATGAACTACCAATATAAGTAAATCCTGTACCCATGTAACCGTAATTTCCAATTATGAAATGAGCTCCATCAATTTCCTCTCTTGTTCCGCCTGGATAATTTATTTTTTGCGTCCACGAATCGGATGAAGGGTCATACTCCCAAAAATCACCCACACAATCCCCTAAAGTATCCTTTCCCATCCCAATATATCCTTCTGTTCCAATAGATAGACCGACTGCCGCTAATCTTCCACCTGGAGGGAAATTTGCCTTTTGGGTCCATGAATTAGCGAGGGTATCATATTCCCATAAATCATGATAGTAAACACTCGTGCCATGAAGCCCCGTGCCAATATATCCCTTGCCGCCAACCGCAAAACCAGCTGCGAAAAAACGACCAGCAGTAGGAAGATTTGCTTTTTGTGTCCATGAATCGGATAAGGGGTCGTATTCCCATAAATCATTATATAGAGTAGAAGAAGCATCTTGCCCAGTTCCCATATATCCTTTTGTGCCGATGGTAAAAAAAACTCCTTGCCATCTTGTTCCACCGAAATTTTGTTTTTGCGTCCAACTATTACCCAGCGCATCGTATTTCCATACGTCATTAAACCAAGAATTACTATTACTTCCCAGTGCTAAATACCCATTATTACCAATAGAAAATGAAAACGCATCTCCGCGTGGGGAACCAGGGAAAGAAGCTTTTTGCGTCCAAACTCCTTGAGAAAAACAGTAGGAAATAGTCAATGCGCAGTAGGCAAAAAATAAAATTACGTTTAAGAAAACGATATGTATAGTTATTTTCATTATATCATACAAAGGTAAGGTTTTTAAAAACAAAACCCATCCCGATAATTCAGAATGGGTTTTGTTTAACTCTATTCAACGTTATTTATTTCGTATCATTTTCTTGTTGTCTATCACCTTGCCATCCACTATCAAAGTGTAAGAATAAATTCCGGCAGGCAAATCTTGCGTATCAACATTCATCAAACCATAACCCGGTTGCAAGAGTTGTTCTTTCATTGTCTTGCCAAGCATATCCGTAAAGATGATTTTTGCCCCGCTTGTGTTCTGTGGCAGGTAGTATGGAATCTGCGTACTACCGTTGTTTGGATTTGGCTGCGGTTCGCCTAAGGTCGCAACATTTTTATTTTTCATTTCATCTACCCCTTCCAATGAACACCCCAAGTCAAATGCAGTTACACTGTCAATGTAATAATATGACACGGGAGATAAACTATTGCTATACAAAAAAGTAGTATCTGATTGGGATGTAGGATTGAAATTTCCTATTGTTAAAAATATTTCACCACCATTTGCAATAAATGTATCTCTAACCATAATCCAATTAAGTGTATCTTCTAAAACAGTCGTGTTTTTCACCTGTGGATTAGGTATGTTTATATATGTACCAAGAACTGGGTTAGATGAGTAAATAGCCGTATCACTAAAATACATTCCCATACTGCTGATAGCATAACTACATTTATTACTGAGGTTAACATACATGCTTGCGACATATTTATGACATTGCTTTAAAGTATCTGTTAGCATTGTGTGAATGTATTCTCTTACGCCATTTGGGTCAGATGTTTTAGTAAAAACAAATAAACCAGCATATCCATTTCCACCAGCACAATCCTTTTGATAGCCAAGAGTATTTTGGGGTATACTAAAACCAGTCGTATATGTCGCGCAAGAATTAAAATAGTCTGGAGTTGAAGATGAGGTATTCCATCCAGTAGCAAAACTTATTTGTCCCTGATTATATGGGCATTGAGAGTAGATTTCAAAATTACCATTCGGGACAAGATTTTGCCCCATTGCACTTAAAGAGATAAAAATTAAAATATACAGTACCCTTTTCATTTTTACAAAGATAAAATAATATTTATGAACATAAAAAGTCCGTTCACAAAATGAACGGACTTTTATAAATCATTATTATTTGTTTCTAATCATCTTCTTTGTATCAATCACTTTACCGTTTAAAATCAAACTATAAGAATAAACTCCCGATGCAAGATTCATGGTAGCAAGATTCAACTCGGCTGTAACTCCGGTGTTTGGCAGTGCCACATTTTTTATTTCATTGCCAAATTCATCATAGAACACAATGCTTGCAGCAATAGAATTTTCAGGAACAAAATATTTTACTATCGTTCCGTCTCCAAATGGATTTGGATAATTCTGGTAGAGTATAGCATTTTTGCTTACAAGTTCCACATCAGTTGAAGGATTATTATTACTTCCAGTAGTACGCGCACCTTGAGAAGCGTTTAGTTGGGTTTGCAGAGCAGTTACTGTTGAATCAAGTTGCTGTACGGCTTTAACTAACGGAACAACCATTTCCTCATAAGATAAAGAGTAAAGGTCAGTGCTATTGCCAGGAGCATGTACTATGGAAGAAGCAAAGCCAACTTGCTGGGCAGCTTGTTCAACTTCTTGCGCTATAAATCCTGAATGTACTTTGGATGTTGATCCTGAAAAATCCATTCCTAATTGATGCTTTGTTTTAATACTGTCTGGCATATTTTGAATCAGGAAATCATCTACCTTCTTCGTATCAATTTGGTATGTAACAGGACGAAGTTTCTTAATAAAATCCAAACCTTTTACATTTTCTTGAACATTAAATTTAATACGACCATCACTTGTTAAAAAAAATCCTGCAACATCTCTTACTCCATTTATAGTCGCGTTCCCCATATATATATCACCTGAGTTGCTTACAACCGCCCCATTGCCGAGGGCGGTGGCGTTGCTGAGGTTGTTCGCATTAACATCCGCCCCATATCCAATGCAGGTGTTATAGGTGCCGGTAGTGTTTGTGACGCCGGCGCTTTTTCCTGTAAACGTGTTGCCGTCTCCCGTTGTTGAATTGCCTGCGTGATATCCATAAAAAGTATTGTCTGAATAAGATCCGTTTCCCAATCCTGCATAGTACCCCGTAATGGTGTTATGCGAACCTGTTACGTTATAATAACCCGCGCTTTCACCAATAAAAACATTTGCAGAGCCTGATGTGTTGGAGGCTCCTGTGGCATAACCTAAAAAGCTATTGCTTTGCGCCGTATTGTTAGCGCCTGAATAGCTGCCTACAAATACATTTTTATTTGTTGTGGTGTTTGACGAACCGGCATTATCTCCCACAAACACATTATCTCCGCCCGTAGTATTTGACAGGCCTGCATTGTAACCGGCAAATGTGTTTTTTAATCCTGTAGAGTTTGTATAGCCTGCCCTGTAACCAATCGCTGTATTTCTGTATCCGTCAGTAGTGCTGCTTGGTGCAGTTAAAGCAAGTGCCTGATAACCCACTGCTGTATTATACGTGGAATATACCGCACCGTTAGCAAAGCCGGGTGCAGTAAATAACGCCTGGTATCCGATTGCAACATTACCGCCTGCTTCTGTATTTCCTTTCAATGCTTCAAACCCAAGAGCGGAATTGCTGGCACCGATAGTGTTTCCGAAAAGCGCATTGTGTCCAACGGCGGTGTTTTGAATTCCGTTTAAGAGTGTTGTAGAAGTTGTAGTGGAATTATTATAATACAATGCATTATTGCCAACGGCAACATTGTAAGAAGCCGCATCATAACTATTAGATTGGGTATAAAGCGCATTGTAGCCAACTGCAACATTCTCTTTATTACCTAAGTTATGGAATCCTGAATGATCTCCTATGAAAGTGTTTTGTGCTGCGCCACCTGTTGCAGATCCGTACCCTGCTCCGCAGCCGATAAATGTTGAATTTGCTCCCGATGTTCCTGCTAGCGCCGTACATGTATTTGTTAACGCCCCGCTTGCAGAAGTTGTTTGTGCGTGTCCCTGAATTCCAATGATCCCCGCAATGATAATTGCAATGCTCGTTTTGATGAATTGTTTTTTCTTTTTCATTTTGTTTTAGTTTTTTAGATAATATTTAATTTTTTTTGTCACATTATGGATTACCGGTCCTCATTGTGGTGGTGTTTATGATTTTGCTCCAATCCGGAACATGTTTGTCAATGTTAAATACATCTCAGAATATATTTGGGTAGAAAATGCCCTGGCAATTACATTAAAGGGTGAAAAGTAATTCATGCATGCAATAATTTTAGGTAGAAAACACGTGCTTATTGAGATTGAACGATGAAAAGTAATTCATGTTCAAAACATTTTTGGGTAGAAAACGCGCAAATCCTGACATTACAGGATGAAATCAAAGACCACCAGGCAATGAATCCGATGCTGATTATTCATTAGTATCTTTACAACTCCTATGCTCACCTACTGTATCATCGCCCTCACCTGCCTGGTCTCCATTTCTGCGTTTACGAACAGGGAATTATTTTACAAAATGCTTTTCAATCCTAGCATTATCCGCTCGAACAAGGAATGGTATCGTTTTCTCACACACGCGCTGCTGCATGCCGACTGGATCCACCTGATCATGAACATGTATGTGCTGTATATGTTCGGAACCATTGTCGAAAAAGTTTTTATTAACGAATTCGGGACCGTTAAAGGAGAACTGCTCTTCTTTATCCTCTACTTCCTCAGTATCATCGCTTCTGTAATTCCCTCGTTCGAGAAACACAAGCACGATGCATACTACAATGCCGTGGGTGCGTCGGGCGCTGTGTCGGCCATAGTTTTTTCGGCAATACTTTTATTTCCGCGAATGAGTCTTTCGCTCATGTTCCTGCCGATCCCGATCCCCGCTCCTATTTTCGGAGTATTGTATCTTCTTTACTGTCGCTACGCAGCCAGCCACGCACGTGATAATGTCGCACACGATGTGCATTACTGGGGATCTTTGTTCGGTGCGCTGTTCACAATTATTGTGCTGCCGGAAACAATTCCCATGTTCATTGATGCCGTGAGAAACATTTTTTAAATGATTCGGATAACGAATAATTACAAATTTGCAAATGCATTCAATGGCTGTAATTCGTATATTCGTTTTCTCCCGATAGCTATCGGGACGTTATTCGTAGTGTTATGAATAAAGCAATCTTCCTCGACCGCGACGGCGTAATAAACAAAGAAGTGAATTACGTTTTCCGGGTTGAAGATTTTGTCCTGACGGATGATATCATCCCAACCCTCAAAAAACTCCAGGCTGCCGGTTTTATTTTTATTGTCGTTACCAACCAAAGCGGGATCGCTAAAGACCTGTACACCCATGAAGATGTGGCAATCGTTCACGCGCACATGCTTTCACTGATGCAAGAAAACGGAATTACCATTTCTGAAATATATTATTGCTCACATCACCCGGATGTAGAGCCCTGCATCTGCCGGAAACCCGATTCCGGAATGCTGGAAAAGGCCATTGCCCGTTTTAATATTGACGTAAAGCATTCGTTTATGATCGGTGATAAAGAAAGGGATATCCAGGCAGCGGAAAAAGCGGGCGTCCGTGCGTTTCAGATTGAATCCGACAGTTCGTTGATGGGAATTGCGGAAAAAATATTAGACCAAGCCCCTCCTAAATCCTCCCCTTCAGGGAGGACTTGAGAGCAAGACCATTTTACATTTCTCGCACCAGTGGGAGGGCAAGGGTGGCTTCTTATTCTTCCGTATGGCCTTTCAGTGATTTTCCCGTTTTCCACATTTTTTCTGTCTCTTTGTTTGCTGTTTTGATGGAGTCGGAAACTTCTTTTGAAAGCAGGCGGGTAAGATCGGGCTGACCGGCATTCACCCACGCGGTGTACCAGAAACTTCCTATTGAATAAATCGCCTTTTTCATTCTTCGGTTCACCATTCCATCCATTTTATTATTGTATGCTTCAGCATATTCCTGCGAAAATATTTTCTTCCCATTTTCATAGGAATATTTTTTATCAGCACTCCATGTTGCGCTGAGTTCGGCTTCAAATTTCAGGACAGAATCTTTTTCAGAATAACTTTCCTTTACAATTTGCCATATCGCTTCATTTGTATTTTGAATATACGCTGCTCGCCCGGTAAATAAATTCCACTGATCAGCAAATAATTCAGGCAGCCTGGATTCCCAGAAACCATGGATCCCTTTCTGGTTGGTCATCTGTCCGTTATAATTCTCTGTAGTATGAAGCGGCACATGCGCATCCGCAATATAGTGGCCAAGATTCGCCGAGAGATAAAGAATCCTGTCGACATTCATTTCCCTAAATGCATCGGATAAACTGTAAACCATTTTTTCCACCTGCCAGGGAACAATTCCGTATGCCTTAAGTGAATCTTCAGAATATTTTTTCACTGCATCTTTCCATTTTTTAGGGATCGAATCAAAAGGAATTGAACCATAATGATCCAGATCGATATAATGTTTTTCTGCCTCTCCTTCCACCGAATACCTTCTGCTGTCAGGATCGGTGGCATGAGCAACTAGGCAATCAATGTTCTTTTTATAGAACGTGATCATTTCCGGTGGAAGCGTGAACACGGCCAGCTGGTTTAATTTCTTATGAGCGAAAAAGCCCCAGGTGAAGGCGGAAATAAAAGGAATAAGGAATAAGGTACAGGGTATAAGGAAAATAATATTTCGTTTCATAGCAATGATAAACCGCGGTAAAGATATAAATTGGAAAATGAGGAGTGATTCATTTCATTAATTACTTTTGACGCATAATTTACCTACTATGAAAAAGCTTCTTCTTTGCCTTGTCACCCTGAGCGTAGTCGAAGGGTCTTTTTCCCAGCCCACATTCATAAAAGACTCCCTCGACAAATACGTAGACCGCGAAATGAAACGCTGGAACATTCCCGGCAGTGCGGTTGCAGTTGTGAAAGACGGCAAAGTAGTGGTGATGAAAGGATACGGTATTCGGGAAACAGGAAAGACAGATAAAGTAGACGAGAACACTTTGTTCCAGATCGCTTCCAATTCAAAAGCATTCACGGCAACTTCCATAGCCATTCTTGATTATCAGAAGCGGCTCTCACTGGATGATAAAGTAACCAAATGGCTTCCTTATTTTAAACTCAATGATGAACTTGCTTCGCGAGACGTGACCGTAAAGGACCTGCTCTGTCACCGGATCGGTTTCCAGACCTTCCAGAGCGACCTGCTGAACTGGAACTGCAATCTTTCCCGCAAGGAACTCATAACAAATATGCGTAATGTAAAACCGGTTTACAGTTTCCGTTCGCAATACGGTTATTGTAACGTGGCTTTTCTAACCGCCGGGGAAATTATTCCTGCTGTTACCGACACCAGCTGGGATGATTTTCTGAAGTACCATTATTTCATTCCGCTGAAGATGAATCGCACCACCACCTTCTGGAAGGAAATCCATTCCGACAACAATGCCTGCAAACCTTATACACTGGTTGATGATAAACTGGTTCTTCTTCCCTATGCAAATGTGGACAACCTCGGGCCGGCCGCAAGCATCAACTCCTGTGTGAAAGACCTTGCCAACTGGCTGCAGATGCAGTTGGACAGCGGCAAGTTTGAAGGAAAAAGAATAGTGCCTTTTGAAGCTTTGCAGATGACTCGCTCATCCAATACAATTGTTTCGGATATGAACCCGCGTTACGGTTCCAACTTTCAGAATTATGGATTGGGGTGGTTCCTGCTGGATTACAACGGAAAAAAAGTAATCCGCCACGACGGAGGCGCAGATGGTTTTGTCACTACTACTTGTTTTATCCCCCAACTGGATCTCGGGATCGTTGTTCTCACCAACACCGATGCAAATGCATTTTATTCTGCACTGCGAACGCAGATCATGGATGCCTATATGGATCTTCCCTACCAGAATCACAGCCTGCGGATATTCAAAGCCGTGAATGCCAACAACAAACTGGATAATGCTGAAGTAAATAAAATGCGGGAAATAGCTGCTAAAAAACCAAAGTCATCTTTGAAGACAGAAGACTATACCGGTAAATATAAGAATGAAGTGTACGGAGAAATAGAAATAAAAAATACAAACGGGAATCTAACCGTCTATTTTTCACATCACCCTGCTCTTTCCGGAAAACTGGAACCCATGGGAGAAAATGACTTCCTGTGCACTTACAGCATTGCCACCTACGGAATTAAGAAAATCAATTTCATTGTAAAAGACGGAAAAGCCAATAGCGTAATCATCCGGGTGAATGATTTTGTAGATATGATGGATTACGAATTTATCAAGGAATAAGCACCCCACCTAAATCCTCCCCTTCAGGGAGGACTTGAATTTCAGCCCTCTCCCCTTTGGGGAGAGCCAGAGAGGGGTGACATCTTCACCAGCGCCCCATCCTTATAAACCGGGATCACTTTCGTTTGATTCGGGGTCAGGCAAAAGCGAATATCTTCTTTGAGATTTAACTTGGCAAGCCGCTTTTTGTGCGAAGAATGTGTCAAAAACCGATTCGTATTCTTCCTCGCCATCTGAGAAAGATACTTAAGCGCTATGCAGGCGTCGCCAAAGTCATATTTATCTGATCGGTTTGAAATCTCATCCGTAACAGCGCCGGCAAAAACAGCATCTTCCAGGTTAAATTTATTTTTCCAGCCCGAACACAAAAGAAGTATGCTTCTTTTCTCATTCAAAAGAAAATCACAAAGCGCGTCAATGTTCAGGAAGGAACCGATCACGATCTTATAGGCATCCTTTGCAGAAGCTATCGCCTGTGTGCCGTTGGTGGTGGTCAGAACAATTGTCTTCCCTTTAATGTTCTCTCCCATGTAATGGAACGGAGAATTACCAAAATCAAAACCATCAACAGGCAAGCCGTTTCTTTCAGCACCCACTAAAAACCCCTTTTGTTTGTAGGCTTTTGCTTCTTCAAGAGAAGCAACCGGAATGATCTTTTCCGCGCCATTTTCAAACGCAGTGCATATGGCGGATGTCGCCCGCAACACATCAATGATTACAACAATGCTCTCATCATCCTTATAAACAGGATATAAAAAAGGAGAAAAGCAAGCGTCTATTTTCAGTTTCTTTTCTTCCATTTTTGTCATGCTGTCCGTCAGCTGACGGATTCAGCATCTACAGTAAATTATTTCACAAATATGTACGGAGTGACCGCCACATTATTTTTTCAAACCTGCCTGCCGGTAGGTAAGAAAGGGATCTTCACCACTTTTGCATTCAGGTTTTTATCCCTGATCTTAATAAATATGTCCGAACCAGGTTTTGCAAAAGCTGTTTTAACATATCCCATGCCGATCCCTTTATTAAGCGAAGGCGACTGCGTTCCGGAAGTCACCTTGCCAATACTATTCCCTTGCGCATCCACGATTTCATAATCATGGCGGGGAATGCCCCGATCGATCATTTCAAATCCAACCAGCTTTCTGGAAGTTCCTTTCTCTTTTTGTTCTTTCAGGTTTTTTGAATTAACGAATTCCTTGGTGAATTTTGTTATCCAGCCAAGGCCGGCCTCGATCGGAGAAGTGGTGTCATTAATATCGTTGCCATATAAGCAGAAACCCATTTCAAGCCGTAGCGTGTCGCGTGCGCCTAACCCGATCGGCTTTATTCCAAATTCTTTTCCTGCCTCCATTACCGCATCCCACATTTTTTCTGCGTCCTTGTTCAAAACATAAATTTCAAAACCACCGGCACCGGTATATCCGGTATTGGATATGATGACTTCGTTTATGCCTGCCATTTTTCCCATATCATAGGCATAATATTCAATCTTTGAAAGATCGACAGGAGTAAGTTTCTGAAGGGTCGCTGTTGCTTTGGGCCCCTGCACCGCAAACAGGCTGTACTCATCGCTGAGGTTCTTCATTTCCACACCAAATGTATTGTGCTTTAAAATCCAGTTCCAGTCCTTTTCAATATTGGAAGCATTCACCACCAGGTAATATTCATTTGCATTCATGCGGTATACAAGAAGATCATCAACAATACCGCCCTGGTCATTGGGCAGGCAGGTATATTGTATTTTTTTGTCTATAAGTTTTGACGCATCATTGGAAGTGACCAGCTGGATCAGGTCAAGCGCTTTTTCTCCTCTGATCAGAAATTCTCCCATGTGGCTTACATCAAAAATCCCAACAGCCTTTCTTACTGTTAAGTGCTCCTCATTCAAACCCGAATAAGAAACAGGCATATTGTACCCGGCAAAAGGAACCATCTTTGCACCCAATGCAATATGTTTGTGTGTGATGGCCGTGTTTTTCATTTTTTCAAGAATTGTTTCCATAGTTATAAAATTAATTTCTAAACCTGCCTTCTGACAGGCATATGTGCAAAAGTAAAATTATTCAGGTAAGAAAATAATGAGATGATGTTTATATTTGAGAATTATTTTGCTCACAGTGAAAAAAGTACTCATTCTGTTTTGCTTTACTATTTTAGGCATCTGTGTTTTCTGCCAGGAAGGGCTTTTGATCAGGAATCTAAAAACCGGGAAAGCATGGATGTATGAAAAAAATGCAAAGGTCACCTACATTCTTTTTAATGAATCCGAATACACAACTGCCCGGCTCACTTCTTTACTGGATTCATCTGTTGTTTTTGGGAAAGATACAGTTAAGCTGAAAGATATCGCAGGCATCCGAAAAAAATCCCCAAGTCATACTATTTTTATGATCGCAGGCATGCCGATGATGCTCATCGGAAGTATTTTCATGGGTGATGGCCTTGCTGTAATAGTCTCGAATCCGAATTCAGATGGCGGGAAAAAACTTTTTCTCTTAGGCGCCGGTGTTTTTATAGTTGGCTATATTCCTTTTATTTTCCATCGAACAGACCTGACCGTTGGATTCAAAGGAGAATGGTCATTGGAAATATGTAAAGGATGCGCCTTACGATAAGGTTTAAAAAAAAATCAAAAATCATATCGAATTCCCGGGCAAATTCAATATCCTTTTCCTTCAATCGCTAAGGGACCAAATCTTCAAAACTTTTTTGTTCTATCTTTGAACGACTATACTATTTATGTTTCCTTTTACAAAAACAACTCCGCGCCCGGTCATTTTCCTGATGGACCTTTTCATCTGCCTTTTTTCCCTTGGATTGGCTTACTTACTGCGTTTCAACTTCGCAGCCATTCCTAAATCTGAAATTGATACATTTTCAACAGTGTTTCCGTTTGTCCTTACCGTTAGAGGATTGAGTTATCTGGCAGCTCAAACCTATAAAGGCATCATCCGGTATACCAGTTCGCAGGACGCACAACGCATTTTCCTCGTCAATGCATCGGGTTCTGTCCTTTTCGCTTTATCCAACCTGGTAACTTATCATTTCATCACGAGTACTTACATTATTCCCTACTCCATTTTGGTATTGGAATTCATGACCAGTACGTTTCTGATGATCAGCCTGCGTCTTGCTTATAAATCCATATACCAGGAATTCACAAATCCGAGCCGGCTAAAAACAAGTGTAGTCATATTCGGAGCCGGTGAAGCCGGGCTGATCACCAAACGCACACTTGACAGGGATGCCGGAATGAAATACAAAGTACTTGCCTTCATTGATGATGACGAAAAGAAAAAAGGAATGACCATAGAAGGCGTTTCCGTATTTGGACCGGATAGACTGGAAGAACTTCTTAAAGATGGAGACGTAGCCCACCTGATCATTTCTGTCCAGAACATTGATGCCCGGCGAAAAGAACTTATTGTTGAAACCTGCCTGAAATATAAAACAAAGATATTGAACGTGCCGCCGGTCAGCAGCTGGATCAACGGAGAGCTTAGTTTTAAACAGATCAAGAAAATTCAGATCGAATCCCTTCTCGAGCGGAATGTCATCCAACTGGATACGGACAACATAAAAAAACAAGTGGAAAGCAAAGTGGTCATGGTAACGGGCGCTGCCGGATCTATTGGCAGTGAAATTGTCCGCCAGCTTTCGCGGTTTAATCCTAAAAAAATAATTCTGGTTGATACAGCGGAATCACCACTTTACAATATGGAACTGGAGTTGGAAAACATTTTCCACCTCCGTTCTTTTGAAATAATTATTGCCGACATCCGGAACAAAGAAAGGATGGAAACTATTTTTCAGAAATTTCATCCGCAAATTGTGTATCATTCTGCGGCCTACAAGCATGTACCGATGATGGAACATCATCCGTCAGAAGCCATCAGCACCAATATACTGGGAACAAAAATTATTGCGGACCTCTCCATGAAATCCGGTGTAGAAAAATTTGTAATGATCTCCACCGATAAAGCCGTAAATCCGTCCAGCGTGATGGGTGCTTCAAAAAGAATTGCAGAAATGTATGTGCAGTCAGCCGGGAAAGAATCAAAAACACATTTTATTACCACCCGTTTCGGGAATGTTCTTGGCTCTAATGGTTCGGTAATTCAGATTTTCCGCAGGCAGATTGAAAAAGGCGGTCCGGTTACAATTACGCATCCGGATATCAACCGTTTTTTCATGACCATTCCTGAAGCGTGCCAGCTCGTGCTGGAAGCAGGAGCGATGGGTAATGGAGGAGAAATATTTTTGTTTGATATGGGCAAGTCAGTAAAAATTGCTGATCTCGCAAAAAAAATGATCCTCCTGGCAGGGCTTACATTAGGAAAAGACATCCAGATCGTTTACACCGGGCTCCGGCCGGGAGAGAAACTTTTTGAAGAATTGCTCGCCACCAAAGAAAATTCAATTCCCACGCACAACCCGCAGATCATGGCAGGAAAAGTAAGGGAATATCCTCACCAAGAAATAGCGAATGCGGTTGATGCACTCCTTTTGCTTCTGGCTCAACAGGAAGATACATCGATTCTCCGTAAGATGAAAGAAATCGTCCCTGAATTCAAGAGTGAAAATTCAATATACGAAGAATTAGACAAACCGAATACCAATTAACGAATTCATTACGAATGTTACCAAACTAATCAGAAATTTTATCTTCATTCGTACGATTCGCAACCCATTAGTAAATTAGTAACCATGGAAGGATTCAAACATAAAACCGCAATTCAAATTCGCTTTAAAGACCTGGACCTGATGGGACACGTTAACAACGCAAATCATTTTTCTTATTTTGAAGTTGCCCGTGCAAAATATTTTGATGATGTGGTGGGAGAAGATGTGGATTGGTCCAGTGAAGGGATCATATTGGCAAAATCAACCTGCGACTACAAAATGCCCGTCCTGTTCAAAGACAATGTTTCGGTTTTAACGAAATGTTCGCGCATTGGAAATAAAAGCTTTGAACTTTCCTATGCAATGATCAAAGAAGAGAACGGAAAAGAAATCATCCTGGCTGAAGCATCTACCATCCAGGTTTGTTTTAACTATGTTAAAAGAGAGAACATCCAGATGCCGGAGAAGTGGAAGAAAAAAATTGAAGCCTTTGAGAAATGAAACTCAAACCATCAACCATCAACCATCACCCCTTAACCCTCGGTTTCTCCCCCTGCCCCAACGACTGTTTTATTTTTGATGCGCTGCTCCACGGAAAAGTTGACACAGAAGGATTAACGTTCAAGGCCGTGATCGAAGATGTTGAAGCGCTCAACCGCAGGGCAATGCAAGTTCAAAGTTCAAAGTCAAAAGTCAAAAGTCTGGATATTACAAAATTAAGTTTCTTCTCCTTCGCAAAAGTGCAAAGCAAATATTCTCTTCTTGATTCCGGCAGTGCATTGGGTTTTGGTGTAGGTCCATTGGTCGTTTCAGCTTCTAACATCAAACCTCTAACATCTAACTTCCGCGTAGCGATTCCCGGCAAAAACACCACGGCCAATCTTCTTTTTACGCTGGCGTACCCAAAACTGAAAAACAGAACTGAAGTTTTATTTTCTGAGATCGAAGAGGCTGTATTGAAAGGCAAATTTGATCTGGGAGTGATCATTCACGAAAGCCGTTTTACCTATAAACAAAAAGGATTAAAAAAAGTTATCGACCTCGGCGAATGGTGGGAGAAAAAAACTAAACTTCCGATCCCGCTCGGATGTATTGCGATAAAAAAAGATCTTCTCAACAAAGACCTTCAGGGTTATGAAAACCCTGAAGGTCTTAATAAAAAAGTGGAGCGCGTGATACGCAGAAGCGTTGAGTTTGCATTTGCCAATCCGGAATCCAGCAAGGCATTTGTAAAAGAACACGCGCAGGAAATGGGTGATGAAGTGATCAAAAAACACATTCATCTTTACGTAAATAAATATTCGATTTCATTGGGCGCAAAAGGAAGAAAAGCGGTTAAAGCATTTTTGCAGAAAATTGCTACATCTTCTTCAACAACGCATCCCAGCCCTGGGCAGTAAGCGGTGTTAGCATTTCCGTTCCAGTGAGAACTAAGTTTGCGCCTTCCGTATTTTCCGTCATGTGGCCGATCACCGTTACATCTTTCACCTGCTTGATCTTCTCGTGATCTTTCAGGTCAACGGTAAAAAGCAATTCATAATCCTCTCCTCCGCTCAGCGCGCACATGGTCGGATTCAGATTGAACTCCTGCGCCCGCTGCATGGCAGCCGGATCGATCGGAATTTTATTTTCGTACAAACGGCATCCCACGTTTGACTCAGTACAGAGATGAAGCACTTCCGATGCCAATCCGTCCGAAACATCGATCATGGCAGTGGGCTTCACGCCTGCTTCGCGAAGGTGTTTGATAATATCTTTTCGCGCTTCCGGTTTCAGCTGGCGTTCCAGCAAATAATCCTGCCCTTCCATATCGGGCTGAATGTTCGGATTCTCGAGAAATATTTTTTTCTCCCGCTCCAGCAGTTGCAGACCTAGATACGCAGCGCCCAGGTCACCGGAAACGCAAAGAAGGTTCGTTGGTTTTGCGCCGGACCGATAAACGATATCGTTTTTATCCGCTTCACCGATAGCAGTGATGCTGATCACCATTCCGGAACGTGAAGAACTGGTGTCGCCACCGACAATATCCACGTTGTATCGTTTGCAGGCGAGCAGCATACCGGCATATAATTCTTCAATTGCCTCCAGTGAAAAACGGTTGGATACAGCTATGGAAACAAGGATTTGTTTTGGTGACGCGTTCATCGCAAAGAGGTCAGAGACATTTACAGAAACCGCTTTATAACCAAGATGTTTCAGCGGGCAATACGTCAGATCGAAATGCACTCCTTCAATGAGCAGGTCCGTACTGACCACGGTTTGCTTTCCTTCCGCGTATTTTATCACAGCTGCATCATCACCGATCCCGCAAACGGAAGATTCATTGTTGAGCAGCACATGCTGGCGGATGTGTTTTATCAATCCGAACTCTCCAAGTGAAGAAAGTTCAGTGCGCGGGTCTTTTGTTTGAAACATCTTTTATTGATTAGAGGTGAATACGATCTCAGCCAACTGCTTGCATCATAAAACGCAAATATGTGAAAAAATACTTTCTCGTAACACTTTCATTTGACTTCATTAATTTTGCAAATTCGCGCTTTAACCCATTCATTATGAGAACGCTTATTCGTATTACAGCCGCCGGTATTTTAGGTTTGATTTTTTCGTTTGGAAAAACACCCATCGCATCCAAAGAAACAAATCCATCTTCCGATTCCCTGGTTCAGTATCCTGAAGAAAAACATTTCAAGAATACACGCCAGCTGACGTTCGGAGGTGATAATGCCGAAGCCTATTTCAGTTTTGACGGCAAGCAAATCTCCTGGCAGAAAACCAATCCTAAAGAAAATATTCACTGCGACCAGATATTTACATCACCCATTGAAGGCGCGTTGATTCCAAAACTCGTCAGCACAGGAAAAGGAAGGACCACCTGCGCTTATTTCATGAAAGGCGACAAAGAAATTTTATACGCCTCCACCCATCTTGGCGGAGATTCCTGTCCGCCGGAACCGGATAAGAAAAAGATCGGCAAATATGTTTGGCCGCTTTATCCAAGTTACGATATTTTTATTGCTGATCTCAATGGAAAAATAATCAAGCAGCTCACCCACTCTCCGGGCTATGATGCCGAAGCAACCGTCTCCCCCAAGGGCGATCAGATTATTTTCACGTCCATGCGAAACGGTGATATTGACCTTTATACCATGAACATTGACGGTTCAAATGTAAAACAGATCACCAATACGCTGGGCTATGACGGCGGCGCAAATTTCTCTCCCGATGGTAAAAAAATTATTTTCCGTGCTTCTCGGCCAACTACGGAGGCTGAAGTAAAAGAATACAAGGACCTTCTTGCGCAAAACCTCGTCGCCCCCACACACATGGAGCTTTTCACCTGCAATGCTGACGGAAGCGATATGAAACAAATAACAAAACTCGGCGGTGCAAACTGGGCGCCTTATTTTCACCCTTCCGGTAAAAAAATTATTTTTTCGTCCAACTACCAGTATGAGCGCGGGTTCCCGTTCAATCTCTACCTGATAAATTTAGATGGAACCGGGCTGGAAAAAGTAACACATGACGGAACATTCGATGCTTTTCCGATGTTTTCTCCGGACGGAAAAAAATTCATCTTCTCTTCCAACCGGAATAATCACGGAACGCATGATACGAACTTATTCATAGCGGATTGGGCAGAATGAAATCACCTGTCTTATTTAAAAATAACAGGAAAGGGCTGTACTGTTCCGAAGATATTTTATTCGTATATTTGCAGTTCAACAATCATTCATTCACGTATGAGTAAAACAGCATTGATCACGGGTATCA
>JAHEYJ010000189.1 GCA_023251675.1 Bacteroidota bacterium | reverse complement strand
CGTATTTTAAATATTCGTAATTCGTAATTCGGGAAGATTCGTAATTCGTAGGACTATGATTGTAGATATATTCATCCCTTGCTTCGTCGACCAGGTTCATCCGCATGTTGGTGTGAACATGGTGAAAGTCCTGGAAAAATTAGGCTGCGGCATCAATTATAATCCGGAACAGACCTGCTGCGGACAGCCCGCTTTCAATGCCGGCTACTGGGACGAAGCCCGCGCAGTAGGAGAAAAATTCATCAAGGAATTTCAGAACGACCGGTATATCGTTTCTCCATCGGCTTCATGCACGGGATTTGTAAAAAATTATTATCCAAAAATGTTTCATAATTCCGTGCTGCATAATGAATTCAAGCAGATCCAGCGGAATATTTATGAGTTTTCGGATTTCCTGGTGAATGTTTTGAAGATCACCAACCTGGGCGCAACCTTGAAAGGAGTTGCCACTTATCACGATTCCTGCGCTGCCCTTCGCGAATACGGAATTAAACAGGAACCCAGAACCTTGCTATCAAAAGTGCATGGACTGGAACTGCGGGAGATGAAAGATACCGATACCTGCTGCGGATTCGGCGGAACCTTTGCCGCCAAGTTTGAACCTATCTCCGTAGGCATGGCGGAGCAGAAAGTAAACAACGCCCTTGAAGTGCATGCCGATTACATTGTATCCACCGATATGTCATGCCTTCTTCACCTTGAAACTTATATTCAGAAGCAAAAGCTGAAACTCAAGGTGATGCATATTGCGGATGTGCTTGTCTCTGGTTGGGAGTAAAACCAGTAGGCAGTGGGCAGTAAGCAGAAGGCAAACGAAGCACCAAATAATAAATCTCAAATCACAAATAATATTCAAGCAATAAATCCAAAATTGCAAACAACGTTTTGAATTTTGAATTTGACATTTTTGGCACTTATTTGTTATTTGAATCTTGAAATTTGGAATTTAAAGAAAATCAATACATGCAAGAAGCACTACAAAACCATACCTCTTACAACCTCTGGGCAAACAGGAGGATGACCGATGCGATCCGAAGCATTGAACCTTCGCTGATCGACAAAGAAATAAAAAACAGTTTCCCTTCGATACGGAAAACCACGTATCATATCTGGGGTGTGGAGGAATTATGGTGGAGACGGTTGCACGGCGAATCGCTGGCAAAAGTCCCCGCCATGGATTTCCCGGGAAGCTATGAAGAAGCCGTAAAACTTTTCCTCCCTGCTTCAAAAAATTTTGCAGCACTGGTAAAAGAGAAAGATGAAAATTATTTACAAACCCTTTGCACGTACAAAGACACCCGCGGGAACACGTACACGCAGCCGCACTGGCAAATAATCATGCATTGCATGAACCACAGCACTTTTCACCGCGGGCAGCTGATCACCATGATGAGGGAGGTTGGAGTTACAACTATTCCTGCTACGGATATGATTGTTTATTTTAGGGAGAAGAAATAATGTGCAATATCCAAAATCATGAACGAAGGTAAATTTGATATAAGAGAACTTATTGGCAGAGAGCTAATGATTCCAGAAGGTGCATTAGAAGTTCGCGGATATATTCTACATAAGTTTACTCAATTTGAAAATTTAGTGAATAGATTTATCCTTGAAGCATTCAAAGAAAATACGAAAGCTGAGATATATAACATGAGCTGGAAAGAAAAACAAAAAAAATTCTTTCAAGCGTTAATTTCAGTTGGAATAGAAAAAAATAGTATACACTACCAAGAATTTGAAAAGAAATTACCAAGCATAGTAGATTTAAGACATGCAATGGCACATTGGGTGTGGTCTGTTGCAAAAAGTAATGGCGATACAATATCAATCAGATTTGCAAAGCCAGATAAAGCCCCTATTGTCGTTGATAATAATATAATTTTAGAATATCAAGAGAATTGCAAAAGACTAGAAGCCAGATTAACGATTATCTATGTACAGATTTTTCCTGGTTTCTAAATTTCACACTAGGACTTAAGGCATGTTTCGTAATATTCAAAAAATATATTACTTCTTATTTCAATTCAAGCAACACATTCTATTCCTCCCCCTTAATCCCCCTCTTGAGGGGGACAAAATGCAAAACCCTCTCCTTTTGGAGAGGGTGAGTTTGCAAAAAATACTGATCCTGTAAAAACCTGGGGATGCCCAATGAGATTGCTTCGGTCGAAGACTCCCTCGCAATGACGTTTACTTCATATGATCCTTGAACCACTCCAGTGTGCGGTTCATGAAATCAATTTGCGCTTCGCGTTCTAAGATTCCGTGCGGCTGGCGTTTGTACACAATCATTTGCGTATGAACTTTTTTCAGTTTGAGCGCATTGTACATTTCTTCGCTTTGCGTGATCGGCACGCGTGTGTCGGCGCCGCCATGCACGATCAGCATGGGAGTCTGTGCGTCGTTGATATGCGCGAGCGGGGAGCGGTCCCACACCAGTTCCATATTATCGTTCCACCAGAGATCCCAGTGCACCAATGAATTTTCCTGGATGATTTCTGTCGTTCCACTGAACGAGATCCAATTGGAGATTCCCGCGCCCATCACCGATGCTTTGAAACGTTTGCTGTACTTGGTGCTTGCCCATGCCGATAAATAGCCTCCGTAAGAAAATCCACCGGTGCCCACTTTGTCGTTGTCCACCATTCCTTTTCCAACGAGATAATCTATTCCCGCCAGCACATCCTCAAATTCTTTTCCTCCCAGATCTTTTTGATCGGCCTTTGCAAAGTTCACTCCCCTGCCCTGGCTGCCGCGGTAGTTGGGTTCAAGAACAAAAAATCCATTGGCGGCATACCACTGAACCGGGTAAACGGCGCGCGTGTTCCATCCGTTGGCTGAAACGCCTTCCGGCCCGCCATGGATCTGCAGCAGCAAAGGAGATTTTGTTCCCGCTTTATAATCTTTCGGATAGGTGAGAATGCCTTCGATCTTCATTCCATCCGGCCCGCTCCAGGTAATTACTTCCTGCTTGGTTAATTTTATGCCCTTCAGTTCAGGATTGCTGTCCGTGATCTTTTTCAATCCTCCTGAAGTTGACCCCGAATACACTTCGTAAGGATTTTGCGGCGTGCTGGCAGAAAATGCCATAGCGCCTGTTTTAAGATTCAGGCTCATCCCACGGATGATCGCTGCTTTCCCATAAACACTGCTCATCTTCCCTGATTTCAGGTCGATCTTTTTTAAAGAAGAATAACATCCTTCTGCTGTCAGGACAAGTACGGCTGTGTTGCTGCTCCATTTTACATCCACTGCCGAGCCTTCATAATACTCGGTGAGATTTTTTTCAATTCCTCCGGTTGAAGCAACTACAAAAACACTTTGTGGAAGCGGATCTGAAATATCCACCGCTCCGCAGAATGCTAGCTGGGTTCCGTCGGGAGAAACTGCGATCGGCCCAAGCTTTCCTTCTGTATTGCATACTTCCTTCAGAGAGTCACCTGTAGAATAAACACTGTATATCTTCTGGTACATCATGGTCCAGTCAATGCTGGTCTTTTCGGACGCCTTGAAAAAGATCATTTTGCTGTCAGGCGACCAAACCAACTCCGTCACATGAAGGATTTTGCTGCAGATGTCTTTCGGCGGCGTGCTCACCGCTGCATCGGTCACATACAGGCGGTCGTATTTCAGGTTATCGTCCTTCACTTCCCAGTCTTTTTTCTTTTTCTCATCTGCTTTTTCCAGGTCGTTCCTGGGATCCGTATAGATCAGGGCAAGTGAATTGCCATCAGGAGAAAACGCATAATGCCCCACTGAACTTTCAAGTGATGTGATCTTTTTTATTTCGGATGAACTGCTTACTTCGGCAGCGTAAAGCTGATTTGTTTTTGCGACGGTATCCTTGGCGATATAAAAAATCTTTTTTCCGTCGGCGCTCCATGAAATGGATGAAGGATTGATGCTCTTTTCCAGGATTGTTTTTGAACTTCCCCCGCTTTTGGGAACGACCATCAGGACTCCTTTTTGCATGCCGGTTGCATCTTCCCCCGGAACTTTCAGGATATAGGCGATCTCACTGCCGCCGGGAGAAATGGCAACTTCCGATACGTTGCGGATATCCGCAATGAGTTCAGGCGTGATGGTCTGCGCTGAAACATGTAAGATGTAAAAGGGCAGAAGGCAGATGGTAAAAACCAATACAATATACTTTTTCATGGGAAATTTTTTGTGAGCCAAATGTATGAAAAAGCACCCATCCTGCCTTTCCTGTGATTAGAGGGGAATCTTTATCTTCGTCCTTTATTCAATTACAATGAAAAATATTCTCCTCCTTCCCTTATGCCTTCTCACCTCTTACTTCTTACCTGCCCAGGAATACCGCTCTTCCTCCAATCCGCAATACTGGAAGAACCGAAAGCCGTTTGAAGGTTACTGGCAGCAGGATGTGGATTATAAGATCAAGGCGAAACTGGATGAAAAGACAAGCATCATCTCAGCTACCGAAGAAATTACTTACTACAATAATTCCCCGGATACGTTACCTTTTGTTTATTTCCATTTATACCAGAATGCTTTTCAGCCGGGTTCGTATTTCGATAAAATGACGAAAGCCAATGGGGTAACTCCTCATTACGGGAAATATGAGGCTCAGAAAAAAAATGAAGAGATCCTGTCACTAACTTCCAACGGTATTGAATTAAAAAAAGATGAAGATAATACCATACTTAAAGCCTATCTGATCAAACCGCTTCTGCCGAATGATTCCGTGAAACTGCAGGTCTCTTTCAATTCTTATTTTGATTCCGGCTCCCAGCGAAGGAGGATGAAGATGTTCAAGACCTGGGGATACACGCATTATGACGGCGTTCACTGGTATCCGCGCCTTTGTGTTTACGACCGGAAATTCGGATGGGAAACCGATCAGCACATGGAAAAAGAATTTTACGGCGACTTCGGAACGTATGATGTTGAACTGAACATGGCGAACAATTATATTCTGGAAGCAACCGGTGTTTTGCAGAATCAAAGTGAAGTCCTGCCCGATGACCTGCGAAAGAAACTGGACATTTCAAATTTCAAGGACAAACCCATGTATTCCGAACCTTCGGTAATTATTCCTTACGACACAACCGGAACACTCCGCAAGACCTGGAAGTACCATGCCATCAACGTGCATGATTTTGCATTTACTGCCGATCCGACTTACAGAATAGGTGAAGAAGATTGGAACGGAATAAAATGCATTGCAATAGCCCAGGAACCTGTGGCTTCCCGCTGGCAAAATGCAGCTTCTTATACAGCTAAGATCATTAAAACCTATTCCGAAGATTTCGGAATGTATGTTTATCCGAAAATGGTGGTTGCCGATGCCCGCGATGGAATGGAATACCCTATGCTCACGCTGGACGGCGGCTTTGACCCCAACTACAGGGACCTGTTTACACATGAGGTCGGACACAATTGGTTCTTCGGAATGGTAGGAACCAATGAAACGTACCGTGCTTTTATGGACGAAGGGTTCACCCAGTTTTTAACCTGCTGGGGCTATGAAAAAATCGACGGCAAATTTCGCATACAATACCCACCGGCTTCCGATTACGTTAATAAATATACTGACGGAGACCTGATCCGTAATTCCGAAGTGTATCTGCCTTACATGACGGATGCCATACTCGGAGAAGAAACCAATATCAGCCGCCATTCGAATGATTTCGGAACAGCGCTCCGCCATGGGGGAGGATACCGGCAGGTGTATTTCAAAACGGCAGTTATGCTCTACAATCTTCAGTATGTATTGGGCGATGATTTATTCCTGAGCGCCATGAAGCATTATTTCAGCCAGTGGAAAATTGCCCATCCCTATCCCGAAGATTTCCGGAACTCCATCATCAGCTACACCCATGTTGACCTCAACTGGTTTTTTGACGAATGGCTTGAGACCAGCAAAACGATCGACTATGGAATTAAATCCGTGAAAGCTCAAAAGGCATTTGGCG
>JAHEYJ010000188.1 GCA_023251675.1 Bacteroidota bacterium | reverse complement strand
CATCAGTTCGCCGAGGCTTTTTTGTATAAGCGCTTCGCTTTCGGTATCCAAACTGGAAGTGGCTTCATCAAGGATCAGGATCTTTGGATCGGCCAGTATGGCACGGGCGATTGCAATGCGCTGCCGCTGACCGCCTGAAAGTTTCACGCCCCGTTCACCGATCAGTGTATCGAGTCCTTTTTCAAACCGATCCGTAAACTCATTTACATGCGCTGCCTGCACTGCTTTCTTCAATTGATCCGTTGAGGCATGCGGTCTTGGGAAAAGAATATTCTCACGAATGGTTCCTTCAAATAAAAATTCATCCTGCAGCACCACGCCCAGGTTTTTTCGATAACTGTTCAGATCCACTTTCGATATATCGTTGCCGTCAATGGTGACCAGGCCTGTATCCGGAGTAATGAACGAAGCGGCGAGAGAAGCGATGGTTGTCTTTCCTGAACCTGAAGTTCCCACGAGCGCAGTGACCGATCCGGAAGGGGCATCAAAATTTATATTGCGGACCACTTCTTTTCCTTCTTCATAAGAGAAAGAGACGTTGTCGAATTTTATATTTCCGGTAATATTTTTTATTTGAACCGTGCGGAGTGTCTCATCGTTCTCGGGTTCCATGTTCATGATCTCTTCTGTCCGGTCGAGGCCCGCGAACGCTTCCGATAGCTGACTTCCGATGTTGCTCATCTGCACGATCGGTGCGATCATGAAGCCGAGATAAAGAGTGAAGGAAAGAAAATCCCCGAACGTCATCTGGTCCTGAATAATTCTGTATCCTCCGATTCCCATGATGGCAGTGGAGGCAAGCCCCAGCAGAAAAGCGCCGGCGCTGGTGATAAGGGCGGTGGCGGTAAGAGAACTTTTTACATTCTTGAAAAGAAGGTCCGCTCCTTTTTCAAAAGCAGTGGTTTCCTGCTGTTCGGCATTGAAACCTTTTATCACCCTGATCCCGCTGATGGTTTCGGTCAGGCGGCCGGTCACTTCCGCATTGATCACCCCGCGTTTTTTAAATATGGGACGTATCGTTCCGAATGCTTTCAGCGCGATGAGGGCAAATATTCCTACAGGAACTAAAACCAATCCTGTAAGTATCGGACTTATCTTTATCAGTAATACGAGGGAAACTATTGCTGTGAGTGTTCCTCCTACCAGTTGAACCAATCCGGTTCCGACCAGGTTTCTTACTCCTTCCACATCATTCATAATTCTGGAAACCAATGCGCCGGATTTATTGTTATCGAAAAAGCGGATGGGCAGAGAAAGAATTTGTTTCTGCACTTTTACCCTTAATAAGGAGATGAGATGCTGCGCTTCCACGCTTAGAAGTTTTGTCAGCAGAAAAGAGGTCACTGCCTGAATCGCAATTGATCCAGACACCGCTATGAGTAGAAGTTTCAGCATGTGCAGGTCTTTCTTGACGATCACGTTATCCATCAGGAATTTGGTTGCGCCAGGCAGCACGAGCCCCGACAGCCGGCTGATCACAATTAATATCAACCCGATGAAAACCAGTTTTCTTCTCGGCCAGATAAATTGCCGGAAGGCATACATCACCGTTACTTTATTTTTCTTCATACAGGGGTAGTTTTTGGGAGTTTCAAAAGTAAGTAAAAAGAATTGAGAGGGATTTTAATAGCGAACAGTGATAAGGGATTAGCGAAAAGCGAGCAATGGTTAAGGATTTTCCTTGCAATTTATCCCTTAAGTCTAAATTACTTGGTGATCGCACCAATCATTTCTCGATTTCTGAACAGAAGATCAGTGATCGATAACTATTTTCTTTACTGCAATGCCTTGAGTTGTTTGGAGGTGGAGAAAATAAATTCCACTAGGCTGAGCAGTCAAATCAATTTGTTGATTTGATGATTTGGCATTTTGCTGATGAATGAGTTCCCCGTAAACGTTGAAGATTTTTATTTGCACTCCGTCATCTGGTGGAAGATTCATGCGCACATAAAGAACCCCATCTGCAGGATTGGGAGAAATGCTAATTAAATTATTCAATGAAAATTCATTTACGGGAGAGGGATTGAATTTCATTGTGTTTGACTTTGATGCATTGAAACTGCTGAAGCTATTTGGGGTGATGCGTGAAGGAACGCAGGTAATATTCCACATGGTTTGAACACGCCAGTTGGCAGTACTTTGCCACGTACTGTATGCAGGATCAGAAACGGTTTGCTGTGTGCCTGAAACGCTGTTTATGGCATGCCAGTTTCCGTTATTATTATCATCCCGCATAAGTACATATGCATTGACAGGATTAGAGCCATATTCAATTGTATATAACTGTGTCCAGGAAAAATTTCCATTGTTATTGGTCATGAAAATTGAATTGTGATAAGGACTCAATGAACTATAATTTCCGCAACTGTCACGCATCTGTAATTTGTACCGATAGGTTCCGGCATTTGGGTCGCCTGTGTTCGGAAAATATTGGGTGCGAACTGTGTCAACAAATTGGCTCAATGCATTAAAAGGCACTGCGCCAATTGGCTGATAGTTGTTGGTAGCAATTTCGCGGTATACAATGAAACTGTCAATGCCTGAAAAAGAGGTTTTATCCCACATAATCACATTGTATTGCGAAAGAGAATCAACAGTTACCATACAAATAGAAGGAGTTGGAATATTGCTTGAATCTTCGTCAGACAAAAATGCCATTGCAGAACATCCATTGCTATCCGTAACAGTTAGAGTATAACTTCCATAAGGTACGCTAGTAATATTTTGTGTTGTCGCGCCATTTGACCAGTTGTATGTAAAAGGAGCATTTCCACCCGTTACGCTGATATAAAAGGCACCGTTATTTCCACCACTACAAGACACAGGTATTGTTAATGTGTCAGAAACAGTCAGGTTTGAAGGCGATCCTACAGTTGCATACAAATTTATGGAACACCCTGCTGCATCATTTATAGTAACAGAATAAAATCCTGGGGCAAGCCCTGTAATATTTTGTGTGGTTGATCCATTTGCCCAATAGTACGAAAGAGGTGGAGCGGTTGTGGAAACGCTGATGGAAATAGATCCGTCATTCAATCCGCACGCAGTTCCATTTACAATTGTATCAAGTGTTGCCGTAGTAGTTGTGCATGAATTTCCGGAAGGAGCAAAGCGTTTTGCATCGTTATGGGCGGACCATTGTGTGGGATAATTTCTTCCGGGAACTACCGTTGCAAGCGTTCCATTTGCATCCTGGATTCCTTCAATTGCTAAGCCATTGTTCCAGGTAATGCATGTGTCTTTATCCTTAATAAAAATATCAATGATGTTTGTTGTTTCGTACAAAACGATCTGGCTGGTGGCATAAATACTATTGCATGAGAAATAGGGAATGCTATCAAACGAAACAATGAATGCTCTGTAAGGTGCATTCCCAATAACATTATATAAAATAGTTCCGCCAACGGATGGATCAATATCCTGCCAGGGCGCCATAATACAATTTAGCAAATCAGTCGGTGTAGATGAAGGTATAGGAGCAGAAATTGGCCAAGTGTTATAGGACCCAGCATTTGCAGTATTAAATGAAATCACTTCGTTTGAGCCAATTAGGCACTGATTATAATTTGTCCCATAAAAACCAAAATTAAATCCGATTGAAACCGGCGAAGACCAAGTGTCATCAATATTTGCCAGCACTGTTGTTCCTGTTGTGTATGGAAAAGGTGAATAAGGAATATTTGAAACAGAATAAGACGTTGTAGAAGTACTTGCTGAAACAGAATTAGATTGAGCATTCAAAGAGAAAGAAAACAAGAAGGCTGCAAAACCTGTTACGAGTATTTTAATTTTCATTGTGACGATTATTTAAAATTTTTCTTTTAAAAATAGAAGATGCGTAAATATACAAAAACGTTGCATCTTCACATATATACTTTATCATAAGTGGTCGTTTGTGTGTGAACTTGCTATATGGTCTGTGAGATTTCTACAAAAAAAAGGGTTGCTTCTTCTTTCTTTAATACTTGCAGCTTGAAATAATGAAAATTTAAAAAAGCAAAACAGGAGTATTGAAAGATTAAGAAACTTCTCGATCATCAGAATTCCCATACCTTTGTTTCCTATGAAAATAAAATTTGCAGCAATTATTTTTTTAGCCCTGATTGCGGATGCCGGCCGTTCGCAATCCATTGACCCGAAACTTTTCAATTGCATGCAATGGCGCATGATCGGTCCGCACCGCGGTGGAAGAACCGTGGGCGCTGTTGGAGTTCCCCTGCAGCCCAATGTTTTTTACATAGGCGTGAACAACGGCGGCGTGTGGAAAACGACTGATTATGGAAGGACGTGGAATCCTATTTTTGATGAGCAGACTACCGGCTCGATCGGTGATGTGGCGGTTGCGCCTTCTGATCCGAATATAATTTATGCAGGTAGCGGAGAAGGAATTCAGCGCCCGGATCTTTCTGTCGGCGACGGAATCTATAGATCAACCGATGCAGGAAAGACATGGAAGAACACTGGTTTAAAGGATGGACAACAGATCGGCAGCCTCGCGGTTGATGCGAAAGATCCGAATAGAGTTTTTGCTGCAGTGCTCGGTCATCCGTACGGCCCCAATCCTGAACGCGGTGTATATCGTTCTGTGAACGGCGGAACAACCTGGGAAAAAGTTTTGTACAAGGACGAAAATACGGGGGCGATCCAGGTTGCCATTGATCCGAATAATTCAAATATTGTTTATGCTGATCTGTTTGCAAGCCGAATGGCGCCGTGGGAAGACGGTGAATGGAGAGGAAAAGAAAGCGGATTGTACAAATCAACAGATGGTGGAACGACATGGAGAAAATTAACGAAAGGATTGCCGGGCGTTGAGCAGAATGTTGGAAGAATCGGGTTTTGTATTTCACCTTCCAATTCCAACCGCCTGTACGCATCAGTGGATGCAGATAAATCCAATGGCATTTACAGGAGCGACGATGCCGGTGAGTCGTGGGTATTGGTGAACAACGATGAGCGGGTTTCGGAAAGGGGAGATGACTTCGCTGAAATAAAAGTCGATCCGAAAAATCCGGATATTGTTTATTCGGCTTCTGTTGTGGTTTGGAAAAGTATTGATGCAGGAAAAACATGGACCGGATTCCGCGGTGCGCCGGGCGGCGATGATTATCACCGCATCTGGATCAATCCGGATAATCCGAAAATCATTCTTATCGCCAGTGACCAGGGCGCGATCATTACCGTGAACGGCGGAGAAACATTTTCGAGCTGGTACAATCAACCCACCGCGCAGTTCTATCATGTGAGCGTTGACAATGCATTTCCCTATAATGTTTACAGCGGCCAGCAGGAAAGTGGTTCAGTTGGAATTGCCTCAAGAGGAAACGACGGGCAGATCACATTTCGTGAATGGCATCCGGTAGGTGCTGAAGAATACGGATATGTGGTTGCCGATCCGTTGGATCCGAATATAATTTACGGAGGGAAAATTTCAAAATACGACAAGCGCACCGGGCAAACACAAAATATTTCTCCCGAAGCAACACGAAGTAAAAAATACCGGTTCATCCGTACCGCGCCGATATTGTTCAATCCCATCGATAAAAAAACATTGTACTATGCCGGAAATGTTTTATTCAAAACTCAGAATGGAGGAAACAGCTGGGATGTAATCAGCCCGGATCTTTCGCGCGAAATCTGGGATGTACCCGCTTGTGTTGGGGTTTACGCGAATGAGGGCATGAAAAAAATGCCGCGTCGCGGAGTTATTTATACAGTTGCTCCTTCGTATGTTGATATCAATACGATCTGGTGCGGAACCGATGACGGATTGATCCATGTTACAAAGGACGGAGGAAAGACATGGGCCAATGTTACTCCGCCTGCTATCACGCCGTGGAGTAAAATTTCATTGATGGATGCAAGTCATACAGATGTAAACACGGCGTATGCTGCTGTGAACCGGATCCGTCTTGATGACATGCATCCGCACATCTATAAAACATCCGACGGTGG
>JAHEYJ010000187.1 GCA_023251675.1 Bacteroidota bacterium | reverse complement strand
GCTGAAAACGGCATGAGTGAAGGATCGGTTATTTGTTCCGATTGCAAAACAACTGCAGACAAAGAAAATGCAAAAGTGTTCAGGCAAAGTCCGGGCTGCTCTTCCGACGCGCTCATCAATCCGGGCACTTCCATTGATCTATATATTAGTACGAAAGCAATCATTACACCTACAGATACCAGTTCTGATGAATAATAAGATCACAGATCACGGATTACGGATTATTCGCAAGCTATTTGCTTTTGCCTTCGGCCTTTCTGCCCGGCTTCGTTTGATAGTATTGTTGGCAGGCGGGCTGCCCTCTGCCTTCTGCCATTCACAGCAGGTTTCTGTCCCTCCGGGAGAGGTTCTTCTTGACTTCACGACTAATCCAGTTCTTGTAAAAAAATATCAGGAAATTAAAAATTCTGCTTTAAAAATAAACCCAACCATCCTTGATACAGTTTCCCTGCCCTTCCTCGATGACTTTTCAAAAGAATCTATTTATCCGGATGCCTTGCTTTGGCTAGATAGCAATGTATTCATCAACCGCGACTATCCCATTGCCCCTCCCACATTAGGCGTTGCTACTTTTGACGGTGTGAGCAAAACGGGGCTGCCCTATGATACTGCAATAGTAAGTACGTTGTCTTATCCGGCAGATACATTAACATCAAAGCCCATCAACCTTGCACTTCCTGTATCGGACTCGGTTTACTTAAGTTTCTACTGGCAGGCTAAAGGAAGAGCTAATGGCCACCCTGAAACCAACGATTCACTGGTGCTTCAATTTAAAAATCCAACCGATACAAACAAATTTACTGCATGGAGAAATGTTTGGGCCAGGAACGGATACAATCCAACACTTTCCGATACTTTGTTCCGCCTGGTCATGATCCCGATAAAAGATACTATTTTTCTAAAAAAAGGTTTTCAGTTCCGGTTTACGAATTACGCAACGATATCCGGCAATGTGGATCACTGGCATATTGATTATGTCTTTCTCGACAAAAACAGGAACAAGGGGGATTCCATTTTCAGCGATGTCGCTTTTGAATATAACTCCCGTTCCCTGCTGAAAAATTATTATGCCATGCCGTGGGAGCAGTACCAATCCTCTGAAATGAAAACGAATCTTTCTTTTTATATCCGGAATAATGATTCACTTCAGAAAAATACTTCTATCAGAGATACGATTTATAATTCCATCGGCGGAGTTGAATGTTCTTACGGAGTTTTTAGTGATAATATTTTACCCTACAAAACAAATGGATTAACTACCCTCCCTGTCTTTGCGGCTCCCGCTATTTCAACCACTCCTCCAAATTATATTTTTCCAAATCTCACACAGGAATCTTCTTTTTTACTTGAATGCATAATCAACACGGCACCCGACAAAGACCGTTGGAACGACACCCTGCGTTTCACTCAAACATTTTCCAACTATTATGCGTACGATGACGGAACGGTTGAAGCCGGATATGGATTGAATGTTTCAGGAGGGCAAGTTGCTTATAAGTTTACGCTCAACCATCCCGATACATTATTGGCCCTTCAAATGCTTTTTAACTGGATCGGCCCGAATGTGAACCAACAGCAATTCAAAATCAGGGTATGGAATGATAACGGAGGAAGTCCGGGAACCATGATCTACGAAGACACACTGACCACTCCCAACTACCAATATGTTTATCATTCAGACTGGGGCAATCTCACCAATGTATTTACTCCATACATCCTTAAAACAAAGCAATTATTAAGCGGAACCTTTTATGTTGGATTCATTCAATATACAAACCCCGGCACGCTACTGCTGAACCTTGGCCTGGACAGAAATACAAACTCCGACACCAAAATGTATTACAATACCGGCAGCGGGTGGAATCAATCCGTGCTTGCCGGATCCTGGATGATGCGCCCGGTATTCGGAACGACAAAAGGATTATTGTCCGTTTCAGAAAATACATCTCCGGCAACTATCTTCTCATTATATCCAAATCCTTCTTCCGGGAAATTTACAGTTGAACTTTCAGACAATACGGTTGTAAAGACTTCTGACGAGATTCTTCATCTTTCTATTTTCAATATCACCGGACAAAAAGTTCATGAAGAACAACTTTCATCTCTCACTTCCGATATTGACATTTCAAAACTTTCCGAAGGAATGTACTTTGTACGGATCGAGAGCAAGAGCGGGCTACTGATGAATCAGAAACTCATCCTTACGAAGTAGCTCGCGCACGCCGGAAATTGAAACTCGCCTGCACTTTTATAGCAAGTAATCTGCAAGTTGAATGATCTTTTCAGCCGGAGAAGAGAATTTCAATACCATTTATAGATCCGTTTCCCGACAACAAAGAACAACAAGCCCGTTGCGGTAAGCTGGAGGATGGCCATTTTGGTTTCTGCAAATCCGGCGCCTTCGGTAAAAATGCTCCTCATCGTATCGGCAATGATGGTAAGCGGTAGCTGACGGATGATAATGGTGAGCCAGTCAGGGAAATTATGATAGCTGAAAAATATTCCGGAGCAGATCATCATCGGCATGGAGACCGCGTTGATGATGCCGTTTGCAATTTGCGTGTTGGCGGTTCGGGAAGAAAGCAGCACGGCGAGCCCGAAGAAAACAATGTTCCCCGCTATAACCATCGCGATCAGCGCCGGGATACTGCCCTGCACGGTCATATCGAAATACAACCACGAAAAAAATAAAAGAAAAATAGCTTCGATCGTGCTGAGCGAAATGCGCGTAACGAAATAGGAAAACAAAAAAGCAGTTTTGCTCATCGGGGTGGCTATCATCCTGCGCAATAATTTTTTGGAGCGCTTCTCGATCAAAGAATAACTCACTCCCCACAAACTTCCGAACATGATGTTCATCGCGAGCAAACCCGGAACTAAAAAGTCGATGTAACGCAGGCCTTTTTGGTCGAGCGGCTGAATTTCTCCCGTATCTTCTTTACCCGAAGCATTCTTCAGAGCGGCGGAGATCTGCAAATACGCCAGCTGCGCTTCCGGGTTCTTCGGATCGAAAAAATACTTTATGCTGTCCCTACCCTCGCCCAGTATTAAAGCGGTCCTGCCCCGCTTTACCATTAACGTTGCGTCCTGCCAGGTTGCAGAAACAAAATGATACGTGACAAAGCCGGTTTTAGTATTACCTAATATTTTTACCGGTTCCTTGTTATTTCCGGTAGTATCATGAATAAAGTTTTTCATGAGCTGTCCGTCGGGAGATGTGCTGACCCATGCTACCGTACGTTCCTGCTTCGCCTTCCCGCTGAAAGCAAGACCCAGTCCCCATGCCATGACGATGGGAAACAGCAGCGCCCAGAAGATGACTCCCGGCTCCCGGAAAAATTCCAGGTACTGTATTTTAGTCAATTGAAGGAACTGTTTCATATTCTTATTCATCAAGTCTTCTTCCGGTCATTGAAATAAAAATATCATCGAGTGTCATTTTTCTGCATTCCAGCGACTTTATTTTAATGTCCTTCTGTTTCATTTCTTCAAGGAAAGCAGGAAGATTGCTTACAATGTCATCGACGGTGATTTTCCATTTTTCGTTTTTATCGTCGCCCACCAGATTGTATTTCTCATCACTCAGCGTAAATCCATTCGCTGCTTCCCCTTCAATGCTGAACTCAATGATCTCCGCGCCGTTGTTACGGGCTACCAATTCATCCACGGTTCCATCCGCCAGTATATTTCCTTTATCCATGATGATAATGCGCTCGCACAGGTAATCCGCTTCTTCCATGTAGTGCGTGGTAAGTATCATGGTGATGTTATGCTCTTTTTTAAGACGAAAAAGTATTTCCCATACTTCACGCCTTGCCGTTGGGTCTAGCCCGGTGGTGGGTTCATCCAGCAGCAGTATCTCGGGGCGATTGATCAGCGCTATGGCCAGCGAAAGCCGCTGACGCTGTCCGCCTGAAAGATTTTTTACGAGCGCGTTGTGTTTTTCTTCAAGGTTAACCAGTTTCAATACTTCGTTGCCGCGTTCCGGTTCAAGGTCATAGAAGGAAGAGAACAGATCCAGTGTTTCGCGCACTTTGAGCTTATCGAAGAAATGTGTTTCCTGCAGCGAGATGCCAAGGATCCGGTGAAGTTCCCGTTCGCTGCTCTTCCACGTCAGTCCGTTGATGACAATTTCTCCCTGGTCGGGAATCTGAATCCCTTCGATCATTTCCATGAGCGTGGTCTTACCGGCGCCGTTCGGACCCAGCAGGGCGCAATACTCCCCTTTCTTAATGGTAAATGAAACGCCTTTTACAGCTTTTACATCCTTGAAGGACTTGACAACATTATTTACCGATATGGCTGGGGGTGTTACCATTTCTGCAGGATGCTAATAAAAAATAATACGCTGCAAAGGTAGAAGTTCTTTGCTACCTATGATGTCTGTGTGCTCGGGACGGGAATCGAACCCGTACGGGCTTTTATGCCCACAGGATTTTAAGTCCTGCGTGTATACCAGTTCCACCACCCGAGCAATATCATATATCTGTTACCAATTTTCATTCAATAAGTATTCAATATATTTCCTGCTTTTCATTTTTTTGATTCTTCTTTCTTCTGCCATTGCTTCTTTTTCAGAAGCAAAAGCTTTTTTTGCTTTTAGTTCGTATGGATAACAATTTCTTGTAGCTATTACCATACCTGCATTATGCTTATTTTCCAGACGGTTTTCAGGGTTTTCAGAATAGCCAGCATAATATTTTTGACATTTCAAAGAATACAAGATATAAACGTAATACATAAATTCTTTTCCACATGTACCTGTTTCAATTTACATTATACGAGCGTTTAGGTCCATCCCGATTAAATCGGGACGTGTATACCAGTTCCACCACCCGAGCGAAACAGTCTGCAAAATTATAATTATCCATGAACCATCCGGGTCAAATGTTTTGTCAGAAAAAGAGTTAGTTACCAGGAACCTTCCTGATCCTATCGCAAAATGTGTAGTCACCTTTACATTTCAATCTCTTTTTTCGTATTAGCTGATTTACAGAAAAAATGCAGACCTTTACGACAGTTTAATACCTGCTTCATGAGAAAAATATTTAACCTTCTGTTTTTGATCTCGTTTGCAATGGCTTCATCAACTGCCCATGCAAACACCAACCCCAAACGGATAGCCATCCTCTATTTTGACAACTCCGGCGATAACGCATCGATGGATAAATTAAAAAAAGGCCTGGCGGACATGCTCATCACCGATCTGTCGAACGTGAAAACCCTCAGCATCGTTGAACGGGAAAAACTGGAAGAGATCATCAAGGAACAGAAACTGAACAATTCAAAAAGTTTTGATGCCTCCACGGCTTCAAAGCTCGGCAAACTGCTGGGCGCAGAAGTGATCCTGACCGGCGCTTTTTTCGAAATGTTCGGAACGTTCCGGATCGATGCACGGTTCATTGATGTGGAAACGGGAAAGATCCTGAAATCAGACGGCGTGGAAGGCCAGACCACGGGTTTCTTTTCCTTAGAGAAACAACTGGCCAATAAGATCCTCACCAACCTGGATGTCAAATTAAGCAACGACGAACAAACGCTTCTCAATAATTCAGGAAAGGAACAGGAGATCAGCTACCAGGCGGCGTTGATCTATTCCGGCGCGCTGGACCAGATCGACAATGGCGAACATCAGAAGGGCGCTGAAAAATTGAATGTTGTATTGATCGAGAACCCGGGATTTGAACCGGCAAAGAATGAATTGAAGAAAATAAGCGGCAAGCTCACAGCGGATTCAACGGCGGAAGCAGCCAATGTGAAAATGCGCGGCAGCAGCGATCCTATAAAAGGCCTGAACCTAAGCACCTCACCGGGCCCGCTGACGGTCGGGAAATATTATGCGCTGATCATCGGCATCGATAAATACAGCGGCACCTGGCCCGCGCTGGATAACGCGGTCAATGACGCAAAGAAGATCGAGAATGTGCTGAGTACAAAATATCGTTTCGACAAATTCATCACGCTGTATAACGAGCAGTCCACCCGCGCCATGATATTTGAAAAAATGGAATGGCTCGTGGATAATATCTCGGA
>JAHEYJ010000186.1 GCA_023251675.1 Bacteroidota bacterium | reverse complement strand
GATCAACAGAGATCCCTCCCCCTGACCCCCTCAAAGAGGGGGACATCGTATAAATGATCTCTCCCAAAACATTTTGTATTTGCAAATCCTGAACTTTCAACTGTAAACTTTCAACTGTAAATTTTCCATTGCAGGGGTTCGGAAAAATGCTAATGGAAGATTCTGAAGTGAGTTCTTCCGTATGAACAAGGATCGCCGGAAGCAGGTTAACGGATTTGATCGCTTCCACGCTATCGCCCCAGTTATCAAATAAAACCAGGCGAAGATCATACGAACCGGGTACCAGTCCGTGTGTGTTCCATACAGCCAGTGTGTTGTTTCTTATTTCAACCGTATTAAAATTATTTACTGCCGACCAGGTAGTCGCGCCTGTGATCCGGAACCAAACCCGCGATTTTCCGAAATCCATCCAGGGGCTGATGCTGGTTTTGTCGATCCAGGCCGAACCAACGACTGAAACTGTTGAATCCACATAAGCAGATGACGGCTGCATAATATTCGCCAGCCACACACAACTTTTTTCATACGGAACCGGATCCTGCGTCAGCGTGCTTTGCACAACGATCAGAACCGAAGTTCCTATCGCAGTGGCAACGCCGTTGCTCTGCGTTGAATACGCGAACATATCAATGGCGCTTCGCTCACTTCTCACATTGCTCGACACAGAACTGAATCCATTCATCATAAAAGAAGTGTCGCTCGCAAAACAATAGCCGCCTGAACCATCCACAAAATAATTTGTCCCCTGGAATTTTGAACGCCCAAAGGAACCCACTTCGCCCAAAATACATCCGGATACATTTACAACGGTTGTATCAAAAAGATAAATGCTCCAGGTTTGCACGGAAGTATTAATGAAATGTAAGTTCCGGTCAGGCAAAGGCGCCGTAAAATTCGAATAGTTTGAATTATTGACCAAGCCTGAGACATTGCTTGTGTCTTTTCCTTCAAACCAAACACCGATGGAGCGTATGGTAGAATTTGAAATGGTAATGTCGGATCCGTTAGTAGGCATCATCGCCCACTGAATATTGGTTGATGTATCCACTTTAACGGTATATTCAATTCCCCTGACTCCCGGTGTATTTTTATTAAAAAGATACGTGTTTACGGTACTCCCGTTTGGAAATGTATGATTAATGACTGCCGTATCAGGAAATTGATGCCACAGCAATGCATTGGCAACATGTTTTAAAGAGAGAAAAGTTCTGTCGGAAATAATAAATTCTCCAGTCAGGTTGTTTCCATTGATCGTGATGCTGGCATTTTTTGAAATACCGGTTGTTGTGTAATCATTGTTCGTGATGTTTGTGAGGAAAACCTTGGCAGAATCCGTCGCGGTGAAGCCATGCGGGTACCCGCCATAATTAAATGTGGTACCAGCGATATTCAAATATCCATTCTGAACCACAAGAATAGACCGCTGATACCAGTATTGCTGGGGAATAAAAAAAGAAGACGAGTTGGAAAAAATTTTTCCATACCCCAGCACGATGATGTCGCCCACTAAGGTTACTGTGGCATTAGTAAAGATCAAAACACCGTTTCCCAAAACAATAACCGGCCCTACATGCGTCCAGTTACCGGAAATGCGTAAAGTATCATTTAGTGTATACCCAACAACCAGTGTATCGCCCACGCTGACCGTATCGGGGGAATACAGAAAACCATTTCTCAAAATATTATTTTTTGAAATTGCCTGCAGCATGCCGGATACGGAATGTTCCTGATCAGCATTGCTGAAGTTTTTTTTCTCCAAAAGGAAGTTGCTTTGGATCGGATAAGATGCCGTTGAAAAAAAACGATTGATCTCTTTCTGAGGAAACGTTCTGCCTGTTTTCTCCAGAGGATTTATGCCCTGGGAAGAAGACTCATAAATTAAAAAGTATAAAAAAAATGAAAATAAAAAACCCAAAGATATTCTCATTGAAAAATTATTTTCCGGAAAAATTCGGTTTTCGCTTTTCAATAAACGCGGAAGTGCCTTCCTTAACATCTTCGTAAGAGAAACATTTTCCAAACTCGTTTACTTCTACCTGGAAGCCATCTACTCCGTGTTTAAAGAAAGCGTTCATGGCTGCTATGGCGCCGCCCACTGCTTTTGGGGATTTGGTTTTTATCTTTTCAAGAATGGCCACGCACTTCGGGATGAGCTGCTCCTGCGTAGTCACGTAATTCACCAAACCGAACTTCAACGCCTGCTCTGCTGAAATAATATCTCCTGTGAGATGCAGTTCCATGGCTTTTGTTTTGCCGATGCATTGAATGAGATTTTGGGTGCCTCCATACCCTGCGATCACACCGATATTCACTTCCGGCTGGCCGAACGTTGCGTTTTCACTGGCCACGCGCAGGTGGCACGACATGGCCAATTCGCATCCTCCGCCAAGGGCATACCCGTTGACAGCGGCAATGACCGGTTTAGGAGAGTTTTCTATTGATTTGAAAGTGGCCTGTCCGAGCCGGGCCATTGACATCCCTTCTTCAGGAGTTTTTCCGATGAACTCCGTTATATCAGCGCCGGAGACAAAACTTTCTTTTCCCGCACCGGTGATGATAATTCCTCTTACCTCCGGATTTTCGACTGCCCATTTTATCGCCTGCCCGATTTCCAATACCATGATCTTATTCAATGCATTGAGTTTTGCTGGCCGATTAATGGTGATGGTAAGAATTCCGTTTTCTATTTTAGTAAGCAAATCCTTGAATGTCATAACTTCCTGTTTTTTAATTGGAGTTTCTGCTATCATACAATTTTATTTTGATTCATTATCAGCGCCTCACCTACAATCACAGCGTTGTTGTTTTTGTCAACAACTTTTGTCTGCACTTTTGCGCGGTGTTTGACAACATCCACTTCTGAAAAATCAAATACAGCGGTATAGCGTTCGCCAATATACATGGGGCCCATGAATTTCAGCGACTGAGAGAGGTAAATGGTTCCTTCCCCGGGAATGATGGTTCCGAAGACCTTTGAAAAAACACTGCCTCCTAAAAATCCATGAACTATTCTTGTTTTAAAAATGGTGGTCTTGGCATATTCCTCGTCAAGGTGAATCGGATTGGCATCCCCTGAAACTTTGGCAAATCCAATAATATCATCATTGGAAAATCCAAATTCATATTTGAATTGAAACCCGTTTTCAATTTTAGTTGCCATATATATTTCTGTAATTAGGATGAACGGTTTCTTTTGTATTTATAATTTCAATACACTTTGAAATAAGCTCCTCCTGTGTAGTCACATAATTCACCAGCCCAAGTTCAAGTGCCTGGCTGGCTGAGATCATATCGCCGGTAAGGTGAAGTTCCATCGCTTTTGTTTTTCCTACATACTGGATGAGCCGCTGCGTACCGCCATAACCGGCGATCAGGCCAAGGTTCACTTCGGGCTGCCCGAACTTTGCATTTTCGCTTGCAACCCGCAGGTGGCAGGCCATCGCCAGTTCGCATCCGCCACCCAGCGCAAAACCATTGACTCCGGCAACGACAGGCTTGTGGCATTCTTCTATTAACTTGAAAATACGCTGTCCTTCCATAGCCATCGACTTTCCTTCTTCAGGTGAAAGGCCGATGAATTCACCGATATCGGCTCCCGCCACAAATCCTTTTGTGCCGGATCCGGTGATGATGATCGCTTTTACTTCGTTGTTCTCTTTTGCAAACTGAATCGCCTTTCCTATCTCCTGTACCGTAAGTTTGTTGAGCGCATTGAGTTTATCAGGGCGGTTAACGGTGATGGTCATAACACCGTCTTCAATTTTCGTGAGTAAGTTCTCGAAAGTCATACTCGTTAAATAAGAAACAATTTAGCGAATGTAATAATTGATCTTATATCCGCTTGAAACGTATGAAATAACAATTAACTATAAAATGTTCATTACTGTACTTATTCCATTGCGAAAAACTTCTTGCAACAAAGTCAAGCGATGGAGATACAAGACTTATTGTTTCTTCTTTGACCGGATTGATTCACCTTGCCTGCCGTCAGACAGCAGGTGGCTCATGTAAGAAGGTTTCTTTTCTGCCGCCATGATGCGCTGCTGGGCATCTTCAATATCCTGTTCGCTGAGCGGAGTTTTTCGGCGGTCGGCAGTGATACTGTCCCATATCGAATCTACCAGAACGATCCGCTGTTTTACGCTCAGACATACGATCTCAGAAAAGTCCATGGCTACGAATTACTAATCTTTACGAATGTACGAATAACAGCCTTCAGAGTTTGTACAGCAAAACCAGGTTCATTCATCCGTAATTCGCTATTCGTAATTCGTAGTGTTTAAAATTTCCTGTGTTCTTTTACCCAGCTTGTGATGTAGGCAACAATTTCTTTGGTATCCGTTCCCGGAGGGAAAAGCTTTCCCACTCCCATGTCGTTCAACTTCTTCATGTCTTTTTCAGGAATGATCCCGCCGCCGGTGAGCAACACATCGTTCAATCCTTTTTCATTCATCAGCGCTTTTACTTTTGGGAAAACTGTGTTATGCGCTCCGGATAAAATGCTGATGCCGATGACATCCACATCTTCCTGCAGCGCTGAGGCCACCACCATTTCCGGCGTTTGGCGAAGCCCGGTATAGATCACTTCCATGCCTGCGTCGCGCAGAAAAGAAGCGATCACTTTTGCACCGCGGTCATGACCGTCCAATCCGACTTTGGCTACTAAAACACGAATGGGTCTCATACATCTACGAATTACGAATCAGTACGAATATACGAATGAATACAAAATACGCAGTCTTTACTGCAGCGATTAGTACATTCGTATCCATTCGTACATTAGCAAGCATCTTTGTATTCCGGCAACGAAACAAAGAACGTGGTTCCCAGCCCGCGCGAAGTTTCAAACCAGATCTTTCCGCCAATGGTTTCAACAATGCTTTTGACCATGGCCAGCCCAAGGCCCATGCCTCCTGATTTTGTTGTGAAGTTGGGCGTGAATATCTTGCTCATTTTATCTTCCGGTATGCCGGAACCATTGTCTTTCACTTTGATAAGCAGTGAATTATCTTTCCGGGTTATTGATACCATGATCTTTCCCTGCTGGTTTTCAGGAATTGCCTGCAATGCGTTCTTGAGCAGGTTATTGCATACACGAAGCACCTGTTCTTTATCTGCATAAACGTAGGCATCCGTCACATCACATTCAAATGAAAATTCTGTGCCCGTAGAATCTTTAAAAAGAGAAATGCAGTTTTCAAGTGCATTTTTCAAATCCACTTTTTCATTTACGGTAGTCGGCATCTTGGCAAAATTCGAGAACTCACTGGCAATATTTGAAAGTGTTTCGATCTGCTCAATCAACGTAGCCGTAATGCGGGAAATTTTCTTATCCTGGTCATCTTCTTTGTTCATCCAGGTCCGCTGCAAGTGCTGTATGGAAAGTTTCATGGGCGTAAGCGGGTTCTTAATTTCATGCGCTACCTGTTTCGCCATTTCGCGCCATGCCGTCTCCCGTTCCGACCGCGCCAGCAGGTCAGCGCTTTTCTGAAGTTCGTCGATCATCCGGTTATATTCATTCACCAGGCTTCCGATCTCATCCTGCGCTTTCCATTCAATGGGCTCATTTGCCTTGCCGAGCTTGATCTTGCTGAGTTTTTCCTGGATGAGCTTAAGGGGTTTTGTGAAGTACTCGGAAATGGCCAGTGCCAGTACGACCGAGATCACAAAAAGCAATACATATATATTAATGATGGTCGATAAAATGGCGGATATTTCTTTTTCCAGTTCGCTCTGCCTTGCGAAATAAGGAATGTTCAGGTAGCCTAAAAGATCCCCCTCATCGTTCCGGAACGAACAATAGGCGGAAAGGTATCGCAGGTTCCCGATCTTTTCATCGTGGATATGTTCGATGTTCTGCAAAATGCCCAGCCGGTAATACGATTCAGGACACATTTTACGGGACAAAAGCCCTTCATCGAACATTTTCATTTGTGATGAACCGACCAGGTTTCCAGCGCGGTCATACAAACTGATATCCGTAAGAAAAATATTTGACATGCGTTTCAGCACATAGGAAAAATAATCCGACTTCGACAGCTTTAATTCTTTTTCATT
>JAHEYJ010000185.1 GCA_023251675.1 Bacteroidota bacterium | reverse complement strand
TACCGGCATAGAGCAGGATAAAATCCTCCGGTGAGAATCCGTTCTCATTTCTCCAATTGGAAAGGGCAGCCGATGCGTTATAATATTCCGGGTCAGCTCCGTTTGGCAGCCAATAAGGTTCTTTGCCCGGGAACCGTGTTGCAATGCTTTTGACAATTCCCTGCGTTTGCCCGGTGATGACAGATGCGTTCCGGTAGATCCAGCTTTCAAGCCGGTAGGAAATAGCCAGCAGGAACTTATTTTTTACAATTCCAAGTTTTTCAGCACTCTCGGGCCAGAGATCCGATACATTGAAAATAAGTTTTGCTTTTTTTCTGCGCGAAAGCCAAACAGCGGTGATGCCAAGAAATAAAGGCGGTGACTCGCAAAGAATGAAATCAAAATCACCTAATTTATTTTTCCCGGTTCGGTAGGAACTGATTACAAAAGAAAAATAATTTCGGAGGCGTGAAAGGATGCTCCGGTTCTTTGAAACATAAATGGAGGAGCGATGGATCTTCAGTCCTTCTTTTTCCTCGTAAAAATATTTCAGGTTCTTATACTGAGGGTGAATTTCCATCTGGGGGTAATTCGGCATTGCGGTAAGAACGGTTATGTCAGCGCCTTTTTTCTGTAAGCGAATAGCTAATTCATACAGCCGGTTTTGGGGTGCACCGACTTCGGGAGGGAAGTATTGGGTAAGAATCAGGATCTTCACTTAAAATGCAATTATTATAAAATCCAAGGTACATTTTTCTTTTTAGCAATCTCTGTCAATTCTTTAAAATCATTTTTTACGATTTCAGATGCAGAATAATTGCAGGGATGAATTAATACCGGAATAGTGAGGTTTATTGCATGATGCACAATCATATCTAAATCAAAGAAGTTCTTGTCTCTATAATCACGCTCTATCCAAAACATGTTAGGGAAAAATCCGTTTTTAGGTAGCAGGTCCTCTTTCTTTTTGCAAATACCGTTTCCGAATGGAAAACGCAGGTCTGTTTTTTCTGCCCACGCAAGGTATTTATCAGGCTCATAGAGAGGGTAATGGTTTTTTCCCAGCTTAAGCATGCCAGAACCATGTTTTGTAAAGGAATCGATTTTGAGACCAGATCGTATTTTAATGGAATTTAGTTCATGATTAAATGTATCGAAGCTTCTTGTATTTTCAGCGTGAAACCCCGCCCTGTGTTTTCCTTTCACTAATAATTTCTTGGTTTCTTCATCGGGAGTCGTACAATTTCTGAAATAAATATTACCCGATATTCCCTGAATATTGCAGAACTGTAGAAAGTCCTTTAAGTGATGCAGATAATTATTGGCATACGGGAACCAGTAATCTTCAGCAAGTTTACTTTTGATTTTGTTAATAAAATTATTTCTGCCATAAGGCTTGTCAACATCGACCCGAAGAATGAATGGCATAGTAGAAAAAGTTGCTTAATCAATATATAATCGAATACCGAATCTTCTTATAAAAGAAATAAAATCTTTGTATATCTTATTTTTTGAAGCAAGCCTGATTCGCCTGTTATCATGATCAAGCAGTGAAACGCCTCGTGAAATCAAATTCTCTGCTTCTTGGTCGCTCAGCCTTTTATTTACCAGAAATAGCAGATCGCCATTGCTTGTTACTTTGTCATTATCAATTATTATTTTAAAATCATTAAAAACGAGACTGTCCTCAGAAACTTTTGAAGATAATTTTAATTTAAAACTAATATAGGATGAGAATTTTTCTAAAATGTATTTTGCTCTTTTCATTTTATCATCTGATGATATATGTAGCAAGGCATTTTCCTTGATGACCTTAGCAGGTGAGCCTGCAGCAAAAACATTTTCGCCAAGTGATTTATTGACAACAGAATTGGTCCCGACAATTGAGTTTTTCCCAATTACAACATTAGGAAGTATGGAAACTCGCAGTGCCAGCCAAACATTATCATGAATAATAACTGGGCCGTACGAAACAGGTGCGCCATCAAGATAATCTGACCATACGCCATGAGTAAAAATAAAGGAGTGGTCGCTTAAAGAAACGTGCTTGCCAAGTTTTATTCCTTCTCCAGGATCCATCCATGAAAATGGAAAAATCCTGCTATGGTCACCTATTTCAAGAGAGGCATTCTCAGTAAACTCGCTCATGATAATTGAAAGGGGGGCAATGTGAACATATTTGCCTAGTTTAATAATTCGAGTGGAAATAAAGGATAAAGGCTTTATAGCTGAATTGTTGTCTATTGTGATGCCCTCTGCTTTTATATAGGTGAATGGACCTATTTTCACATTTTGACCAATAGATATCTGTTTAGAATTAATGATTGTACCAAAACGAATTTTGCTGTTGTATCCGATTGAATACCCCATCATTCGTCTGATAGTAATATGTAAGAAGGAGGGTAGAAGAGAAAGTAGAATGCTGGAGAATTTCATTTGAAACATTTAATTTATATTTTTTAGACAAACATGGCTATAAATCTCATAAAAATACTTTATAGTTTTCTCTCTCACTGCAGATGAAGCTATTTTGTTAGTATTTATTTGCACGCATTGCTTTTGATCAATTTTTATTGCTTCTTCAAAAGGATTTATTCCTGATCGATTGATTATACCGTTCAGGCCATCCGTTATCCATTCTTTGCTAACAGGAAGATCAGAGACGACAGGAATGCAATTCGCCGACATGGCTTCCAGTAAACTTACTGATGTTCCGTCATTTGAAGGCATTGAAACATATATTGTTGATCTTGCATAGATTGAGTTGTTCGTTTCTTGATCAAGCCACCCAAGAAATTTAATTTTTCCGTCAATATTTAATTGTGACGCAAGATGTTTTAGATTCATGGTTTCTGTTCCCTCTCCGGCTACAAAGAGCTGCCATTCAGAATGATTTTTGGAGAATTCGGCGAAATATTTTATGACATTATCGATATTATAGATCGCTTCATGCATTCGATTGGAAAAAATTATTCTTTCTTTCAAAGCAGGCGGGATAGGATCAATGCCATATTGCAAGAGGTGATATTTATTGGAATTATCTATTGCTTTCATGGCAGTAATCATGGAAAATGAGTCAGCTGTAATTGCATTTGCCCTGTGAAGCGTTGACGCAATCATTTTTTTGTACAAGAAATTCTTTTGGGGCACTAATAAAACATCGCTTCCCCATGCAGTAGCAACGAAAGGGATTTTAAGATTCTTTAGTGCTTTACTTATGAAAAAGGCCAGCCGGTTGATCTGATGTACATGCACTACATCCGGTTTTTCTTTTTCGATTATGTTTTTTAGTGTTCGTATAGCAGATATCCATTTGAAAATATTCAATCCCCTGAGATTAACTATGTATTTATGCGACGCTTCGGGTATGTCAACCTCATTCTCCGATACCAGGATAATTTCCTCAACATGCTTTTTGATGGCACGGCAATAGTTTGATACATGAACAGATCTTGGTCCCGCTATCAGAACTTTCATTCTGCAAGTAATTTATCTATTAATGTTTCAAGTTTGGCTGCCTGGTATTTTCTGTGCAGCATGGCAATTTTTTTCATATCCATATTCAATGATTTTTTTTCTTTCCATAAATTATATGCCGAAGTGATTGCGGTTTCAATTTGGCCGATGTTATCAAAGTCAGCTACAAAACCGGCATTATGTTCCAGGATCAGTTTGGCCGCCACATCGGTTGGATCAACCACAGCAATAATAGGTTTCATGACAGAAATGTAATCAAATATTTTACCTGTATATACGCCTTTGCCATCCACATGCGGAAGAACCAAAAGGTTTGCATCGGATGCGGCGATCATTTCAATTGCCTTTTGATTGGTAACGAAAGGCGTGAACTCATAGTATTTTTTACAATCACCCGGGACCTCAAAATTCTTATTTGTTCCTATGAATTGTAATTTGATCGTAGCATTTGTTTTGATAATAAAATTATGAAGCCCCTGGAAAAAGGTCGTCGGTTTTCTTGCACCGTAAAAAGTTCCTGCGTAAGAAATGGTAAATAGATCGTTGAAATTGTTTTGAGGAGGAAGGCTGTGGTCAAATCCGTTCCTTATCTCCTCAAAATGTTTGATGGAAGGCATGAGTATTCTGAAATCAGCCAATATGGGTTCGCTGACGGATGTTACAGCGGAAGCATGCTTGTTGATGGAAGATTCTATATTTTTTAGAAAAGTTTTTTGTCTCCCATTTGCATGCGGATTCTTTGACATCTCATCCCGCATATCTGCGATCCATTTAACGGAAGGGAATTTTTTGCAGAATTCAATGGCGGCAAGATGGGTTTCTGCAGGAGAATAGGAACTGATGATCAGATCGATAGGTTCGCTGGAATGAAGCCGGATAAGCTCTTTGACAGCCAATCCTTTCCATTTTAAGAATTCAAGAGGTTTGAGCTTTGATAGCAAAACATTCCAGGCTACCTTCAGGTAATGAAGGAACTTTGGCTCTCCTGGTTCTTCCTTGAAAACAGATAGAACAGAATTGTTATTTAGTCTGTAGATCGTTGCTCCATTTAGCGTTTTGGCGATTGCGGCATCATTTTCTTGCAGCGTGATAACGGATATCTTGAACGTAGATGCATTCAGGTACTTGACAAATGCACTCATCCGGTTGACCGCAACACCCTTGAGGGGAGGGAACCAGGTGGTAACAATCACAATATGTTTTCTGCTTTCAGGCAATGGCTTCCAGTTTATTAATAAAAGTTCCTAGTATTTTTTCTTTTGACAGGTTATTTTTAACAAACAGAATATTGTTTTCATTCCGTTTTAGCCCCCGGTTTTTTAATTCCTCTGTTATTTTGTTAAAAGCTTTATCTGCTTCATTAAAATTAACGGCAAACCTACTTTGCGAATGCGGAATGGACCAGATGACCTCGTTGCCGCAGGAAAGTGCTTCAAGTACGCTGAGGGAATAACCATCGTGTTGAGGCAATCTTAGGAAGATCGGATTATTTGTTCTGAGTTCAGCCATTTTATCCTTATCTACCCAGCCGAGGAAATGAATATTCTTTTTTTCTTTAAGTCCTTTTCCTTCCGTTCCTGCAATGAAAAAATCAACCTCTGGATGCATTTCTGCAAGTTGACGGATGATGTGCCATCCGTAGAATTCTTCTTTGTCTTTTGCCAGGTATGTATATGTGGATATTGTTTTAAATTTTTCCGGAGCTAGAGAAGAGTCGAGCCATTTATATTCAAGTAGGCTGCAGTTGATGTCAATGGTTTTTAATTCATCTTTTAGCCAGGGGGCATCTGTATAATTTTCAGAGTAGTCAATATATTTTCTATTGATATTTCTTTTTTTAGCAGATTCCATCGCTGCCAATACATCGGTTCCCTGCCAATGCATTATTATTTTTCTCTTCATTGTTATAGCCAGATCGAGCGAACCGCTTTTATCCGAAACGCCATTCAGAGAAATCAACAGGTCCGCAAAGGGCAGCGCAGCGGCGAATTTGACCTGTTCTACTTTTGAAGTATACGTATCAAAAAATGAAAATGAGTGCTGCGGTGCGAATGCATTCAGATCGTGGGTCAGCTTTTTTCCAAAATACTGCAATCCTACAAAAACAACTTTCATATTATTTCGAAGTTATTAAACTACGGTACCATATTAACAGTGCAAGATAATAAAGCGCCATGGAAATGGAATACAATAAAAGCGATGTTTCAGCAGAATAACCCTGTAAAATGCCAAAGAATAAAAGCCCGAAGCTTACGATGTAACCGGCAATACCGAACAGGTAAGCAATTTTTTGTTTTTGATAAATGAGTGGAGTTGTAGATACCGGGGAGCAGATGAAATTGAATAAGATCGATACAGACATGATCCTTGCGAAAATACCGGCAGCCCTCCATTTTTCTCCCAGGTACAAGGCGAAAATATCGGGGCCAAATGCAAGGATCACCAGTATGAGCGGCACGGTAACCAGTGCGACAATCATTACGGATTTATTAAATAAAGGAAGGACGGAAACATTGTTGTTCTTCGCATCGCTGGCTTCTCTGTAAAAGATCTGTCCGACGGCGCCGCCAACCAGGCTTAGTGGAGCGCGGATGTAGCGGTTCATTACTGCAAACAACCCGAGG
>JAHEYJ010000184.1:4901-6147 GCA_023251675.1 Bacteroidota bacterium | reverse complement strand
GTTTTGGTCTTATTGCTTGCCTTGTTCATTTTCAGGGGATACCGGGTGAAACAAAAGGCAAACGTTGAACTGGCTGAAAAGAATTCGTTGATTGAAAAGGCAAAAAGCATCATTGAAGAAAAAAATAAAGACATTACGGACAGTATTAATTATGCTCAGCGGATTCAGAGGGCCTTCCTTGCTTCTGAAGCAATTCTTAAAAATAATCTTGAAGACTATTTTGTATTATTTAAACCAAAAGATATTGTCAGTGGTGATTTCTATTGGGCATCAGAAAAAGGAAACAAATTCTATCTTGCTGTATGTGATTCTACCGGTCATGGTGTTCCGGGGGCTTTTATGAGTCTTATTAATATGTCATTCTTAAATGAGGCGATCAATAAAGAAGAACTTATCCATCCCAACCGGGTTTTTAATCATGTACGGCAGCGGCTCATTGAAAATATTTCTTCTGAAGGAGGAAAGGACGGAATGGATGGAATGCTATTTTGTTTTGATAAGAATAAAAAAGAAATATCCTACGCGGCGGCCTATAATTCGCCTCTTTTAATGAACGGAACATTGCAGGAACTTGAATCAGACAAAATGCCGGTAGGCGCCAGTGAAAAACAAGAGTCCTTCACCCATTTTAATTTTACTTTTAAAGCCGGGAATATTCTTTATTTGTACACGGATGGATATGCTGATCAGTTCGGCGGACCTAAGAATAAAAAATTCAGGTATAAACAATTGAATGAGTTGTTGTCTGAAAACAGCTCCAGGCCGTTATTAGAACAAAAAGATATTCTCGAAAAAACTTTTGAAAAATAGAAAGGAGGCATGGAGCAGGTAGATGATGTATTGATAATTGGAATCAGAATATAAATTTGCAGAATAAAATGAATTATTTCCCGATTGAATATAACGAACCGTTGTTTCGCCCGCCCAGTGAGGCGGATTCGCTGATCCTGCAGGTTACTTATGGCTGCACGTGGAACCGCTGTTCGTTTTGTGAAATGTATACCGGTAAAACGTTTTCAGCAAAAAAGGATGAAGATATTCTGAATGAGATAAAGTCAGTGGCATCTGTTTTCCCTGATGTTAGAAAAGTTTTCCTGGCTGACGGCAACCCGATGGCCCTTTCCGCAAAACGTTTGCTTAGCATTCTTTCTTATATAAAAGAATATTTTCCAAATGTGAGGCGGGTATCAACCTATGCGTTGCCCAGGGATATTCTGGCAAAAACAAAAGAGGAATTAAAGGCGTT
>JAHEYJ010000184.1:0-4891 GCA_023251675.1 Bacteroidota bacterium | reverse complement strand
AAGAAGCGGGATTGTCTCTTGTGTATGTGGGAATAGAATCGGGCGATGATGAAGTGCTGCGGCTGATGGATAAAGGAGAAACATTTTTATCTGTTCGGGAAGGATTGCTGCTTGCAAAAGAGACTGGCATAAAACTTTCAGTTATTATCCTGGAAGGAGTAGGGGGATTGAAATACAGCAAACAACATGCTGAAAACTCGGCTAAGATTTTAAATGATGTTCAGCCGGAGTTTGCTTCGGTGCTGGTGCTGAGTTTTCCTTTCGGCATAGGCCGATACAGGGACCGATTCAAGGGAGAATACATTCCAATGGACATCCCATCGCTGCTTTATGAAATGCAAGTATTTATTTCCAATATAAAGCTTACCGGAACTATCTTCAGAAGCAACCACGCTTCCAACTATTTAGTTCTTAATGGAATTTTATCCCGCGACAAAGAAAAGTTTCTTGAAAAGATTGAATTTGCCATCCATCATCCGGATGCAGCAGGCTTGCGCCGCGAATGGCAAAGAGGTCTATAAGAAGGAAGAATGAAAAATAACTTTTTCAGAGCGGAGGCAATTCGATTTCGTCATTTACGATGAAAGCACCCGGAAAATCACCGGAGATCTCCTGCAGAAATTTATACGCTTCTAATCTTGTACGGAAATCTCCAACCCTGATTTTAAAATAGGGTTGCTGGTAATCCAAATAGGCAGGAATGGTATGATTCTGAGTAATGAATTTTGTTTTAACATCCAGTGCTTTGGCTTTTTCAGGACCAAAGTGAATTTGCACCCGGTAGCCTTTCATTCTTCCCTTTTTTTCTTCATTCACTAAAATGTGTTTCAGGAGAAGCTCATTCACGCGTTTGTCCTGTGTAATGCCGCTGTCCACAGAAAATATTCTCAATGAATCAGATTGAGCTTTAACAAAAAAGCAGAACAGGAGCAGAGAGAATAGAAGAAAAAATTGTTTCATTGAATATGCAAAAGTATAAATTTACTATGCTTCAAAATCAACCGGCGTACCAACTGGCAGAAGTATGATGACTATCATGTTTATATCTTTTTTTAATAGATAGATAAAATTAATATACGAATTAATATTTCTTATACATTTGCCGGATTGTTAGGAAAATTACTCTTTTTAAAGACCAAACCTACTTTATGAATTGTTTTTATATTTTGAACAAACAATTTTTTCTGAAAATTTTTCTCCTCTTTTCACTTTTAATATTGCTTGTGAGCAGCGGGTTTTCCCAGGCTGACGGAGAAAAAATATTCAAACAAACGTGTGCTGCCTGCCACCGTATAGATGGCCAAAAACTGGTTGGTCCCGGTTTAAAAGATGTTGCCAAACGTGTGCCTCAGCCTGCAGATGAATGGCTTTTCAAATGGATTAAAAATAATACCGCACTTCAGAAATCCGGAGATGAATACGCTACTAAAATATTCAATGATAACGGAAAAGTTCCGATGCTCGTATTTGAGGGTGTGCTGAGTGATGATGCAATTAAGTCGGTCATTGAATACATAAAAAATCCTCCCGCCCCTCCGACTGAACCTGCTACTGGGCAAAATGCGGTAACACAAGCTCCTCCTCCTCAGACGGAGGGAATAGGCCTGACGTACGTGCTGTTAATAATTACCGTATTGCTTATTGTCATGGTAAGTCTGCTTGGGGTTATTGTAAAATATTTGCAGGATAGTATTAACGCGGCAAAAGGGCTTCCTCCTTCGTCTCCTTTCAGTGTTCTGAAATTAGCTGCAAGGCATAAAAGGCTAGTGGCGCTTATTGGTATTTTCTTTATTATATCTGTGGCGAGGGCATTGTATATAGGGTTAATGAATGTGGGTGTATATGATAATTACCAGCCAGTTCAGCCGATATTGTTTTCACATCAGACCCATGCTGGAAAACTTGCTATCAACTGTGTGTACTGCCATTCGGGGGCCGAAAAAGGAAAAGTGGCCGGAGTTCCTTCTGCAAATGTCTGTATGAACTGCCATAAGGCAATTTCTTCGGGTCCTTTAACAGGTACAGCGGAGATTGCCAAAATTTATGATGCGGTGGGATGGGATCCGGCTAAAGCAGCTTATACTAAACCTGAAAAGTCGATCAAATGGATTCGGGTTCATGCGCTTCCTGATTTTGCTTACTTCAATCACTCGCAGCACGTGGTAGTAGGAAAACAACAATGTATTACCTGCCATGGGGATATGGCCATACTGGATGTAGCTAAACAGAATGTTCCTCTTACCATGAGCTGGTGTATCAACTGCCACCGAAAGACGGAAGTGCCCGGCATGAATTCAAATCCTTATTACGCGGATCTGCATACAAAGCTCAAGGAAAAATACAAAGATCAGCCCCTCACCGTTGAAAAAATTGGAGGATTGGATTGTATTAAATGCCATTATTAATTTGATAAAAAAACTTTAGACGTAGATTTTTAATTTTTAACTGTATATGAAGAAATACTGGCAATCGCTGGATGCCCTCAATGAAAATTCTGAGTTTCTTGATTCTGTCAAGAATGAATTTGCCGAAGAGGTACCTACTTCTGCATTGGGAAGAAAGTCGGTAAGCGGGGAAGTGCTTTCTGATGATGGTTTTTCAAGGAGAGATTTTCTTAAAGTGATGGGTTTCTCCGTTGGTGCTGTAACGCTTGCCGCCTGCGAAACGCCTGTGAACAAGACCATCCCCTATGTAAATAAACCCGAAGAAATTACTCCCGGGATTGCCAACTGGTATGCATCCACTTATTTTGACGGACACGATTACTGCTCTATACTTGTGAAAACCCGCGAAGGCCGGCCGATCAAAATTGAAGGGAACAAAAAATCAAAGATCACGCATGGAGGAACCAGCGCCCGCGTACAGGCCTCATTACTTTCTTTATATGACTCGGATCGGTTGAAAGCGCCGCATGTAAACGGAAATGAAACCTCATGGGAAACGGTGGATAGCGGCATCAGTTCAAAGCTGGCGGAATTGGCGGGTTCAGGAAAAGACATACGGATCCTTTCTTCTACTATTATAAGCCCTTCTACAAAATCAGTTATTGCGAACTTCAGGGAAAAATTCCCTACGACGAAACACATTACCTACAGTCCTGTTTCTTACTATGCAGTTGCCCAGAGCCATTATAACGTAATGGGAAGTAAAGTGATTCCTTCATTCAATTTTGACAAAGCAAATGTGATTGTAAGTTTTGCTGCTGATTTCCTAGCCAACTGGCTTTCTCCGGTTGAATATTCATGGCAATATGCACAAGGCAGAAAGCTGAACAATGGAAAGAAAACCCTTTCTAAGCATGTTCAGTTTGAAACCATCCTCTCGCTGACAGGCAGTAATGCTGATATCCGCGTTCCCGTCAAACCTTCTCAAATCGGCGGTGCCGTTCTTGGTTTATATAATGCGATTGCCTCTTTATCAGGTGATGCCAAACTGATGGCTGGCGGAGCAGTAGCAGAAACACAGGTTGCTGAATGTGCAAAATTGCTTTGGGCTAACAAAAGGAAATCCCTGGTTGTATGCGGAATAAACGACGGGGCCATTCAAACGGTAGTCGCCGCGATCAATAAAATGCTGGGCAACTACGGTTCAACAATAGATATTGAGAACCCTTCCAGCCTGCACCAGGGGAATGATGAACAGGTAGCGCAGCTGATGGACGATATGAAGAATGGAAAAACCGGTGCGCTCATTGTATACAATTGCAACCCGGCTTATTCATTGCCTGGTTTTTCAGAAGCCATGTCCAAAGTGAGTTTGAAAGTTTCTTTGTCAGGGTCAATGGATGAAACAGCAGCGCTGTGTGATTGGGTTTGCCCCGACAATCATTACCTCGAGTCGTGGAACGATGCGGAGCCAAAGAAAAATCAGTTCTCTCTCGCTCAGCCTGCGATTGCACCCATATATAATACCCGTTCGGCTCAGGAAACTTTTTTGAAGTGGAGCGGAAATGCCTCCGATTATCATTCTGTAATTCAGGCAACATGGGAAAAACTGTTGTTCCCATCTGCATTGGGATTTACAGAACACTGGAATGAATCGTTACATAACGGAGTGGCTGAAATAATTCCTGTTCCGGTTGATCTGACATTAAAAAAAGAAGAAACCAAAAAACCGGATACAGAAAAAAAGGAAGAAAGTAAAGACGTGGAAGTGAAAACCGAAGCGCCTAAAATGTCTTTAAGCGAGTGCGCTGCACAGATCGCAAAAGATAAGGGAGGGGATGTTGAAATGTTCCTGTATGAAAAAACAGGAATGGGTATTGGCAACCAGGCCAATAATCCCTGGCTCCAGGAACTGCCCGATCCTATTTCAAAATGTACCTGGGATAATTATATAACCATGAATCCTTCTGATATGAAGGATAAATATTCCCTTCTTGAAAGGGGAGATTACATGGGGGATGTGGTGGAACTTACTGCCGGCGGCATTAAAATTTCGGCTCCTGTTTATCCGCAACCGGGTCAGGCATTGGGCACCATCGGCCTTGCCTACGGATACGGACGAACGCATGCGGGAAAAGCGGCCGATGGAGTAGGAGTGAACGCCTATCAGTTTGTACAATGGCAGGATGGTTTTATTCAAAATACGATTGCCGGAGCAAAGGTCAGTGATGCAACCGGGGAGAAACATGAGTTCGCCTGCACGCAAACCCACTCGACGATGATGGGAAGGCGTGTTGTAATAGAAACGACACTTGAAGAATATACATCCAAATCAAAAGAGGAATGGAATCCTCCGGTCATGGTCGCACAGCATGACAGCAGTTCAAATTATCATGAAGAGGCTGCTTCCAAATCTAATCTTTGGGATGCGCATGATAAACCGGATCATCGCTGGGGATTGGCTATTGATCTGCAGTCTTGCATCGGATGCGGAAACTGTGTGGTCA
>JAHEYJ010000183.1 GCA_023251675.1 Bacteroidota bacterium | reverse complement strand
TATTCGATCTTATTTGTTTTCCGGTCGAACCGGTTCACTCCCCTTCCCCATGTCCCGACCCAGATGGATCCATCCGGATCCTGGTAAAAAGAAAGTATGCCATTATTTTTTGCTGAGATATCCGGGTTCAATCCTCCGTCACCATAGTATGAATAATTGTTCTTGTTCCGGTCGATCGTTGTGATCCCGCCGCCTTTTGTACCCAGCCAAAGCAAACCGTCATTGGATTGCATGATGGCCATGATCGTATTTGACCTGAACGTCTGCTCCGTTTCCGTATCCCGATGCAGATGTTTGAACTTGGTTGAATTTGGAAAGAACACACTCAAGCCGCCCTCTTCCGTGCCGATCCAGATGTTTCCTTCCCTGTCGGTATAAATGCAATTGATATCATTGCTGGATAAACTCTGATTGTCATAATCGTTGTTCCTGTACTGAACGATTGTATTGTCAAACCGGTTCAGGCAGGAAAGCCCTTCGTCCTTGGTCCCGATCCATAATATATTTTTCCCATCAAACGAAAGTGAGGAGACGCGGTCATCGGTTATGGAGGCCACCTTTTCATCCTCTTTATGGGTGTACCGCTGAAGGAATTTTTTAGTTTCGGGATTAAATGCAACCACGCCTCCATTATCCGTTCCGATCCAGAATATACCGGATTCATCTTCCGCGAGGCATGTGATCCGGTTAAAATATTCCGTTTGCATGCCTGCCATGTCTCTCATATCCAGAAAACAGGAAAACGTTTTTTTATCCTTATCAAAAAGATTTAACCCTCCGTCAGTGGTTCCCACCCATAAACGATCTTTCTTATCTTCAAAGATCACTTCCACTTTAAATCCATTAAGCGAAAGGGTATCGTCGGTGGAATGCTGGTATTTATGGAAAAAGTTCTTCTTTCCATCAAATGAATTGACGCCGAAAGGTGTGCCGATCCAGTACATCCCTTTCTTATCCTGGTAGATGCACTTAATGACATTGCTGCTGATCGAATTCGGATTATTAAAATCATTCAGGAAGCGTTCAAAATGATTCAGCGAAGGTGTATAGGAGTTTAACCCGCCATGCGTTCCGATCCATATTGTTCCCTTTTTGTCTTCATACAAACATTCAATATTATCGTCTGAGAGGGAATTCGTATCAGAAGGATTGTTTCTGAACACCATCATATCATAACCATCGTACCGGTTCAGGCCGTTCTGCGTTCCAAACCACATGTATCCTTTACTGTCTTGTAAGATGCAGTTTACAGAAGCCTGGGACAAACCCTGTTCAGAACTGATGTTTGAGAATTTTAATTCCTGCGCCTGAGAGGAGAAAAACGCTAAAAAAAATGATGCAGTGGAAAGAAAAAGAAATTTTAAAGATCGTCTCATTTGAAGTGATGAAAAAAAATCAAACAAATGTAGGAAAGAATAAGAATAGAATGGAAAATATATTTTCTGATACTATTGTATTCTTTTTACTGAAAACAATGTGCTGGATTTTGACGAAAGTTCAACCCTCACCACATCTCCTTCTTTCAGCGAATCGAAATCCGAGCTATCAAGAAGAATATCCTGCTTCGTAAACGATTTTCTTCCAAGTGTTATTTTTTCCGCCGTCTTGCCGGTAATTTTAGTATTCACGACTTTTTTTTGCGAAGCATTTGCTTCACTCCAGAACTCCATAAACTCGGCCAGCAAAAGCCGCCCGCAAATAATACCAACCACACCAAATACCACATTTATAATTCCGAGATTGGACTGGATGAGGTTATTCCCGGAAAAAATATTGCAATAAACCAATACGCCTGTACATAACAGGATCAAACTCCCAATGATCAAACTTCTGAATATCATTTTGGTTCTTAACAAAGAAGAAAGTTTTATTTTTTCTTCTTCTGTAAAATTTTCTAAATGAGCGATGGGTCCCGGCATGAAACGAAGGTAGGAAGAATACAGAAAGCATCGTTCATCCTGTTTCACTGTTTTCTTTCTACATTCGTATTTGATAAAAACAGGAAATGATAATGTTACGATTCAAATGGATGCTCTTGGTTTTTTTATTCTGGTTAACAGATCCCGGATTCAGGATCGATACAGCAAAAAGCCAATCCGTTTCAAAACTCAAAACCAAAATCGACCAATTAAAATCGGACACAAATCTCGCTCATGCTTCCTGGAGCATTTGCGTGATCGATTCGAAAAAAGATTCTGTAATCGCAGAATACAACAGCCAACTCTCCCTCGTTCCCGCCAGTACTCAAAAAATAATTACCACGTCCACGGCACTCGCCCTGCTCGGATGGGATTTCAAATACCAGACATTTTTAGAATATGACGGAAAATTAGATTCTTCCGGCGGAATCCTGCACGGCAATCTTTATATCAAAGGAAATGGCGATCCCACCCTGGAATCGGAAACATTCAAAAAAAAATCTGATACAATTCCGGTTACGGACCAATGGGCAAAATTTATTTCTGCAAAAGGAATTAAAAAGATCGAAGGCGCTGTCATTGCCGATGCCTCAGCCTTTGAAGATGAAATGATCCCTTCCACCTGGATCTGGGGCGATATGGGGAATTATTACGGAGCCGGCGCCAGCGGATTGAACTTTATGGACAACAAGTTCACTTTATTTTATAAATCCGGGAACAAAAAAGGAGACACCGCTTATATAACAAAAAAAAATCCCTCTATTCCCAATATAAATGTTGTCAGCTACGTGCGTACCGGGTTGTATCTTGATAATGCATTCATCTACGGCGCTCCTTACGACGATCTCCGCTATGTGAAAGGCACCATCCCTGCCAATAAAAAGGATTATGAAGTAGAAGGAAGTATGCCGGATCCTTCACTTTTTTGCGCACAAGCTCTTGACAGTTCCCTTCGAAACATTGGAATTGCAATAGAAAAAAAACCTAGCACATTAAGAATCAGGAATCAGGTAGCAGGCAGCAAGAATCAAGAATCAAGGACCCGTATTTTCACTCAAACCTCACATACACTTGATAAAATCATTTACCAGACAAACATTCAAAGCAATAATCTTTTTGCCGAATCAATTTTAAAGACCATCGCACTGAATAAAACGAAGTTAGGTGAAGACCAGGCCGGAATTGATATCGTGACCAATTACTGGAAAGCAAAAGGCCTTGACATGAAAGGGTTTTATATGGCCGACGGCTGCGGGCTTTCACGGCACAATGCAGTTACGACAAAGCTGCTCGCAACAATGCTTCAAGCCATTTCTACCGATTCGGTGATCTTTAAAAAATTCTACGACTCGTTGCCTGTTGCTGGAAAAAGCGGTTCGCTTGGCAAACTCTGCAAAGGAACGGTAGCTGAAAATAATTTGCACGCCAAAAGCGGATACATGACGCGTGTTCGCAGCTATGCAGGTTATGTTACCAGTAAAAAAGGAAACCTCCTCACCTTTGCCATCATTGTGAACAATTACGATTGCACTCCTCAATTAATGAAAGATAAATTGGAAGACCTGATGATCGCCATAGCGGAAACCGATTAGATGATTTGAATCCCGATAGCTATCGGGAGAGTTGATTTGAAAATTAAAAAATCAACTCATCATTAAATAAAAGAAAAATATTTACAGATTGAAAAGTGTTTTGTCTTTCGGATATTTCACGGAAAAACTAAAACGAAATTTCTTTTCATCACCCGAAGTCACTTTCATGTTCCATGTCAGCAGTCCTGTTTCTTTATTGTACTTTGCGCCGCTGGTCTCAAGCGATTCAATTTCAATTTCGTTACTGGTAGAAAGCGGCATCTGGTCTTCCAAGTCCATTTCTATTTCTGCTTTCTTTTTATTGCGTATACTGAATTCGTAGGCACGCGTTTCTTTCTTATTCAGCCCGATGATCTTTTTATCGGAGAAATCTTTCAGCAGCGTGCGCTTCACAACTACATTCTTATCTCTTCCAAGTGAAATATCCAGTGTGTCGCTCGTAGCGTGCGTTTCCAAATAAGAGGTTCCTACAAATGTTCCTTCAAAGAAAATATTGAGGTTACCGCTGAGCAAATTATATTTATCCCAGCCGGTGATTTTTGCGAGAAGAAATGCATCCGGATCAAGTTTCGGAGCGCAATAGTAGCGGTAAGCCGCCGGTATATCCAGACTCTGAATGCTTACTGAATGCGGTTTATTGTCAGAAGCGATATTGTAAGGAATACTGATCTCGTACTCAACCGTCACCGCGCTTTCAGAAACCGTTGTATAATCGTATGCCTGATTGGCGACAACCACTTCTGACAGGGACTCTTCTTTCGTAACTGTTCCGGAAGCAACAGGTGCCATATCCATACTCTTCTGTGCTTTATTTTTATCATAATTGGAATACTTCTGATACACCATCGGGTTATAAAAACTCAACCACCATGGATTCAAGGTTGGTTTTGTTCCACTTACAGAGGGGTTTCCGGTGGAAATATTCAGCTTCACATTTTTCCATTCAACGCCGGTGTTTTGCCAGACGTTTGCGCGGTATTCCAGTTTTACAGCCGCCTTACTTCCTTCTGCTCGCAGATCATAAATGGGAGACCAGCCCGCATTATTTACATTATAAGTCAGCGATAATTTTGCAGCTACAGGGGCTTGTGCCGTTACACTGACGACCACTTCACCCGTATTTTTATTTCTCTTTGCGTTTGCTTCATTAAGCTGGCTTTGCAATTTGGCAATTTCCTCATTCAATTTCTTTTCCTTTAAACTGCAGTCCATCTCTTTGGTATTCAGATCTGTTAATCTTGTTCGAAGAATATTGGCCACCTTTTCCAATTCCGCAGCATTCACTCCTACATTTTGCCCTCCAATGTTTTTATTGGCAAGCAGCATGGATTCCTCGCTCTCATAAACATTCCTAAGATTCTGTTGAACTGTAATTCTCATCTGAAGCATTTCAAGAGAATCCTCCAGTTGTTTAATTTCTTTTGTTTTAGGCTGGTTGTTCAAATAATTTGTTCTGAAAGTGACAGCAAGAATGGTAAAAGCGCCTTCGCCTTTCGCTTCAATGCTGTTGGCATCAATGAACGGTGAAAGATTTTCGAAAACCAGGTCCTGCGGCCCTGCTTCAATGGAAGTGCTCCCAACACTGGTAACGGCAGCTCCGCTGAGAAAGATCGTTACATTTTTAATTTCAGATTTTACTTTTTTCTCATTTTCCTGAGAGAAAAGCAAAACGGGAAGCCCGGCTACAAGAAGTGTGATGAAAATATTTTTCATGGATTATTTTTTTCAAAGTTAATAATTGTTTGAAGTGAAGATGTAACCACATTTAGTTTTCCATAAAATACAATTCCCGCCCCTGCCTCATGGAAGAAAAATGCCCGGGCCCTGATTTTATAAAAAACCTTTCTGCCACAACGCTGCCAGGTCCATCATTAAACCGACTGAAAAATGAATGCAAACGCCCAAAAGAATGGAGCGGCTTTTCAGACTCAAAGTGCCTAAAACTATTCCCGCAGCAATAGCAGCAATGGTTTCAGGCAATGGCTTTCCAAAGTGGATCATACAATAAGGAATCGTCATCACAAAAACGGAATAATACCCGAAACGGTGCTTCAGCCCGTGTGTCATGAACCCACGGAAGAAAAATTCAAGTGAGAAAAACTGAAGAAAATAAAATCCCTCCCAAATCCAGAAATTAGGGAAAAGCTTTTCGGATGAGGTGAGGTCATAGAAAGGATATTTTGCCTGGAACGATTTAGTAGTAGAAAAAAAGGCGACGAGCGGGATCATTATGCAAAGCATGACAATATACAGCCAGTACTCTTTAAATGCTCCGTTCCATTTAAGTCCGTATTCGCTGAGGTTTTCCCTGAAGATCAGCTTAATGACCAAAACCGGAACAACAAAATAAAATACACATAAAATAAAAACCCAGTTTCCCAATTGAGATAATTGCTCATTGCCCGTAAAATGGATGATTGAAACAAAATCAGGAAGGTATTTGTTCATGGTAAGGCAAAGGGCCGCAACAATACAGATCAAAAAGACTTTCCGATCCGGAACACCGGCATCATGGACATGAAAAGTTTTGAAAAAAATCTCTTTAACAAATGACATAAGGATTCAATGCTTGGAACGGAAAAATAAAATCAATCTTCTTTTTCTGAATAATTCCAGTAATGCGTGTATCCTGAATCCATGTAGGTGCTGCCGTTAAATCCGCGATCCTGAGCTTCGTCCATCATCCGGCTTTCATTCATAAATATTTTACACGCTCCGGTCTTAAACTCAAAAAGGAAA
>JAHEYJ010000182.1 GCA_023251675.1 Bacteroidota bacterium | reverse complement strand
ACTGCTGCAATCACTCCTGTAGAAATAACAGTGAACACTGTCCAGCCATAAAGAAACGAAATGAGATTACCGTAGGCGCGCTGGATGTAGACAAACTGCCCGCCGGCCTTTGGCATCATGCCGGCAAGTTCTCCGTAGCTCAAAGCAGCCAATACGGTAATTACACCGGTAATAATCCATAGTAAAATCAGGTAACCGCCTGAACCCACGGCTCGTGCCATGTCAGCGCTGACAATAAATATTCCCGACCCGATCATGGACCCCGCCACGATCATGGTGGCATCTACCAGGCCGAGGGAGCGTTTGAGTTCGGTTGCTTGTCCTTCTTCGTTCATTGAAAGAAAAAAATCCCGCCTCCGTGCGGGATTTTAAAATGATTTTCCCGGAATTATTTTCCGGAATTATTCAGTTTGCTTTTTCGAATACTATAGCCGAAATAAATCACAAAACCAATAACCAGCCATACGCCCAGCCTCAACCAGTTTGTCCAGCCGAGTCCGAAAATCATGGCGCCACAAACAAGAATTCCGAGAATAGGAACAAGAGGAACCATAGGAGTTTTAAATTGTCTTGGCAGATCGGGGCGCTTCACGCGCATGATCCAAACGCCGGCACAAACAAGCATGAATGCAAACAAGGTTCCGATGCTGGTCATGTCGCCCACAATATCTCCGGGGACAAATGCAGCAAACAATCCAACAAAAACAAAAAATATCAGGTTTGATTTATAGGGCGTTCTGAATTTGGGATGAACATCTGAAAAAACTTTTGGCACCAAACCATCGCGGCTCATGGAATAAAACACGCGCGACTGCCCCATCAGCATTACAAGAATCACTGAAGAGAACCCGGCAAGAATGGCAACGGTTACCAGTTTCGCCAGCCATCCATAACCGGTCATATACGTTTGAATGGCATAAGCCACCGATGCTTCTTTTCCAGCTTTGCGGAAATCCTCAACGCTACCTATTCCAGTTAAAACATAGGAGAATAAAATATACAACACGGTGCAAATTACAAGCGAGCCAAGAATACCGATGGGCATATCCTTCTTTGGATTTTTTGCTTCCTGTGCTGCAGTGGATACGGCATCAAAACCTATAAAAGCGAAAAATACAACACCAGCTGCACCGAGAATTCCCATGATGCCTCCGAAATTATGCGCAACCCCCTGATCATCGGTGTAAATACTTGCTGCGGGAATAAAAGGAGTGTGATTGGCAGGATTAATGAACGACCAGCCGAGCACTATGAACAGAAGCACAATGGCCACTTTTGCAATCACAATTATACTGTTCACAAAAGCGGATTCTTTCATTCCTCTTATAAGCAGAAGCGAGAGAATTAAGATAATAAACAGCGCGGGAATATTCATCATTCCATGTGCTGTCACCTGGCCTGAGGCATCCTTTAAAACCTCAAATGGGGAATGGCACCATTCATAGGGAATATGCAGATTAAAGAAGGCAAGCAGTTTATTCAGGTATTCGCTCCATGCAATGCTGACCGTTGCCGCTCCGATAGCATATTCAAGAACCAGATCCCATCCGATAATCCAAGCAACCAATTCACCCATGGTTGCATACGAATAGGTATAAGCGCTGCCTGCAATCGGAATCATGGAAGAAAATTCCGCATAACATAATCCCGCAAGAGCGCAGCCGATACCGGCAACAATAAATCCCAATGTTACAGAGGGCCCTGCGTTGTTCGCCGCCGCCGCCGCAGTTCTCACAAAGAGGCCGGCGCCGATGATAGCGCCTATACCCAGCGCGACTAGAGCGCCTGCTGTAAGCGTTCGCTTAAGGCCCTTTTCAGAATCATCCGCTTCATTTATTAACTGGTCGAGTGATTTTCTTCTGAATAATGACATGGGGAAGAAATTTAGGGTTTAGGATTTAGGATTTTAAAATCTCCAAAAAACGAACCTGCCTGCCGGAAGGGCAGGTTCATGCGAAAAATACGAAAGAGACTTTCTGTGGTGTTGATCAAGAAGTTCGTATTATTCGTATTGTTTCGCTTTTCGATGATTTGCGAAAATAGAGAAGTTTTTGCATTTGCAGAAGAAATAAATTTTATCTATCCCCGTTTATTGGGTAAATTTGCTTTTCAGACTAATTACCCCATGAAAGTCAGCGGTTTTTATTTTGCATTTTTTTGTTTTATCATCTGCCAGCTGATGCTGGTTAGCTGCTTCGGACAATCCGTTGCTTCGCCTGATGTTAAATGCGTAAGTGTCGCCCCCAATGGAGATGTAACACTCACATGGGCCCTTCCTGCGCCGGGATCTTTTGTTTCCTATCATATCGATACTTCTTCTTTTGCGGCAGGGCCTTTTACGAATTACACAACTATTTCTCCTTATACTTCTACTTCCTGTACGCATGGGGGTGCCGGTGCAAATAATAAACGAATGTTTTACAAAGTTTATACTGAATCATCCGGTTCTGTTTTTTCTGCCCCGAAAGATACCTTCTCTACCATTTTTCTGAATGTGGCGAATCCGGGCAACGGCAAAGCCTTGTTATCCTGGAATAAAATTTCAAACCATCCAATTTCTACATCCAGCGGATGGTATAAGATTTACAGGGAATACCCCGCATTGACCTGGACTTTGATCGACAGTACTACTTCTCTTAAAGACACCGACCTGGTTGACATTTGCAGTGCGGTTCTTAATTACAGGATAGAAATAAAAGACAATACCGGATGCACTTCCGTTTCCAACTCTGCTGGAGGAAGTTTGTTCACTGATCAAACGACTCCTGCCCTTGCTCCCATTGATACAGTCAGCGTAAATGCTGCCGGGAACGCAACCATCAGCTGGTATCCATCGCCTTCTCGGGATGCGGATTCAATAAGGATATACAGGTCGACGGCTGCAGGTGGCCCCTGGAATCCGTTTGTTACGGTCCCTGTTCCGCAAATTTCCTATACAAATACGGCTTCTGTTGCAAATACGGTTTCAGAATATTACCGTATTGCTTTTCTTGATTCCTGCGGAAATATCTCACCCCAGGGAGTTTACCACCGGACCATTTTTCTTTCATCCACATTTGATATTTGCGCTGCTACCGCTTCTCTTAAATGGAATAAGTATATTAATATGAATCCTTCTGTGTTCCAGTACCAGATTTACAGAAGCGTTAATGCCGGCGCATTCACATTACTGGCTAATAATGGTCCCACGGATACCATTTTTGTTGACGCGGGCCTGCAGCTTGGCAATTCCTATTGTTATTTTATCCGTGCAACAGACGGAGTTAAAACTTCCACTTCAAACAAAGTATGTTTTTCCGCTAATGTAACGCAGCCACCCACCTACCATTACAACCGGTACGCCACCGTGATCTCAAACAGCCGTATAGATATAAAAGCGTATGTTGATCCAGCTGCAACCAGCGTGAAGTATTACAATATACTGAGAGCCATTAATGGCAGCGGAACTTTTTCAACCATTGCCACATTGCCTCCGGCCTCCGGAACTGTTTTGTCACATACAGATGCAACGGTAAATGCCATGATAAACAGTTATGTATATAAAATAAATGCGATGGATTCCTGCGGGCATGTGATCACTTCTTCTAATCCCGATACGACCATTCTTCTAAAGGTGAACGTGGCACCCAACCTGGATATTGATCTCTCATGGAATGCATACGGCAGCTGGCTCGGCAAAGTGGATCATTATAATATCTACAGGGCAGTGGATGGTGTTTGGAATCCGGCACCCATCGGAACAGCTACCGTTACTTCTTACACTGATGATGTTTCTGTTTTCACGAGCACCAATGGAATTTTTTCCTACAAAGTAGTGGCCGTGGAAGGAACAGGCAATACGTTTGGTTTCGCTGATTCAAGTGTATCAAATACTGCAAAGCTGTACGAGTACCCGAAAATCTATATTCCAAATGCATTTACTCCCAACAATGACGGCATTAATGATATTTTTATTCCTCTGATCGGTTTTGTAGATTCTTCTTCTTATTCATTACGTATTTTTGACAATACCGGCACTCCGATTATCATCTCCGCCAATCCTGCCGAAGGATGGGACGGAAATAAAAGAGGCCACCCTTGCCCGGAAGGAGTTTATATGTACCTCATCAACTGCAAAGCATCCAACGGAGATGATTCGCAGTTAACCGGCACGGTTTCTCTGATTCGTTAACTGTCAAAAAAAAACCCAGGCAATTCCGCCCGGGTTTTATATTTTTTACATTTTATTGATCAACTTGCATAGGAAGGTTTCAAATTGGGCACCTGGGCCTTCAAAAACCTGACTTGGTCGCGCAGTGAAGCATTATCCTTACGCAAGGTGGCGTTATCTTCTTTTACATTCGCCAGCTCTTCACGCAAATTGGAAACGGTAGTCTTCAGATCGTTGCAGCGGTCTTCCACTTGTTTCTTTTTCTCTGAAATGCTCTCGAATCGTTTGCGAAGATATTCTGCTTCCTTTTTCATTTCCTCATTGTCTTTCCTGAGGTCCTGCATGGTGGTGAGTTTTTGCCAGCCCGGACGCTGGTACAAATCGAGGAGTTTGGTTCTGCCCATAAACTTTTTTGGTTGTTCGTTTATTTTATTTATTATTTTTTGAACTATATGACAAATATAATGAAAGAACTGAGTTATGCAAAAAGAATATTTTTATTTATTTGCCAGGATTTTTAGTTCTACGCGGCGATTCAACTGCCTGCCTTCATCTGTATCATTCGAAGCGATTGGATTTTCTTTTCCATATCCTTTGGGCGTTAACCTCGCTTTATTGATTCCTTTCTTCACAAGGTAATCCACCACTGCTTTTGCCCGGTCAGCGGACAGTTTTAGATTTGCTTTGTCATTTCCCTTGCTGTCAGTATATCCGGAAACTTCTGCCTGCATATCCGGTTTATCTTTCAGGAATTTATATATCTTATCCAGTTCCACAAAGGATTCTTTTCGAAGCTTTGCTTTATTGAAATCAAAGAAAAGGTTATTAAGAACAATTTTACTTCCTACGGCAACCGGCTGAAGCACCACATTTTTTTCTACGGTGGAATAGATCATTTCTTTAGGCAAGTTCACATTCTCGGTCTGGAACAAATAGCCTTCCGCTTCAAACGAAAGACTGTAATTTTTGCCGCGTTCAACCACAAACGAAAATTCCCCCTGGCTGCCTGAAGTGTATTGCCCTACTGCTTTTCCGGTTGTATTATCCACTACATTTATCGCCGCTCCTTTAACCGCTTTTCTCTGGATATTTGTAACCGCGCCCATGACGCCAACCGTACCGGGGGTTTCTTTCCGGAGTACAACGTCTTTCAAAATGAAAACCATTTCTGTTTCCAGGTATTCCTTTCCGGGTTCTACTTTATAGGTATTCGTTATACTGTGATAGCCTTCCGCTTCATACGTAATTTTATACGTTTTTCCGTGAGGTAAAATAAAAAGATATTTTCCTGTTCTTGGATTTGGAAGGTAATTGCCCACAATATCGCCGTTGTTCGCATCCATCACTGAAATTGAAACACCGGGAGGAAGTTTCCCTGAATCATCCATGACCTCCCCGCGAAGTACCGTAAGTTTTGATTCTTCTTTTTCAGGAAGTGTCAGCATGTAAATGTCTTTATCACCAAAACCACCTTCTGCAAAAGAAGAATAATACGCCCGCTTATTGTCAATGGTAGGCACAAAGAAAATATCATCGCCGGTTGTATTGACAGGATATCCGATATTTTGAGGTTCTGACCATCCTCCTGCCAGTCCTGTATCAACATAGTTACTGAAAAAGATATCGAACCCGCCAATACTTTTATGTCCCTGGGAAGAAAAGTACATCCGGTTATTTCCCGGCTGAAGGAAAGGAGAATCCTCTTCATAAGGCGTATTGATGTGCGGGCCAAGATTCATGGCTTTGCTCCATTGCCCGGTTGGAAGTTTTTTACAGCGGTAAATATCTCTTCCGCCATAACCTCCCGGCCGGTTACTTACAAAATAAAGGGTGTTCCCATCAGCAGATAAAGTAGCATGTGATTCCCAGTATTTGCTGTTCACATCGCCGCCCACTTTTTCAGGAACCGTCCAGTTGTCGCCCTGCATGCTTGTAATGTAAATGCTTCCGCTGTCTTCATCATCACGATAAATAAATACGATCTGACCGTCTATGGAAGTACCGATCGTCGCTTCATGGCCCGGCGTATTAATGGGAGGGCCGACATTCTTTGCCTGCGTCCATCCTGTTTCATCCTCGTTCTGGTAAGAAATATAAATATCTTCAAAATATTGCC
>JAHEYJ010000181.1 GCA_023251675.1 Bacteroidota bacterium | reverse complement strand
CCGGAAGAACCGGTTATTAATGCAATGTGTTTCATTAATTCACCTTCCAGCAAACTATCTGCATATTGTAACGAATGAAATGTCCAAAGAGAAGAGCGCAACCCGCCGCCGCTGGTACAAACAATTACAAACTTCGGCTTTTCACTGTTTTGAGAAGTCTTGAAATTTTTCAACCTCCACTTATTAAGCACCTCAACCATTTTTTTAAAATCTGCATCTGCTGTATCTTTCTCAGAGGCAAATTCATTCAGCCGTTTATTATCATAAGGAGCTTTGGGGGCATCGTAATTCAAACCATAGACCTTATTAACATTATTAAACCATTTTGTCTGGTACAACGAATTCAATGCGACGAGAAAGAAAATTAGTATTACCGGCGCCCATCCTTTAAAAATAGAATAAAGAGGAACCGGCAGCATGATCAGCATCGTGAGCAATAAAAAAACACTGGCGCTTGCCGGGATCATAAGATAAGGCTCCTCCCTGAATAATCCCAGGGCCAGGAGAGTAATGATTGAAATAAAGGAAAAGATCCCGGCATTCCGGTGATTTTGTTTAAAAACCTGTTTCAGCATTTCCCGTTTGTAGTGCCGTACCGCCCTGACCAACCGCACCTTAAACAAGCCCGACAAATAAGTTTCAACATACCAGTCCCGCGACTCTTTGATCAGGTATGGATTTTTCCAGGAACCGATGCGCCTTCGCAGGCGCTGAACCAGTTGGGCTTCGTTTACAGGTTCCTGGAGTTTAACGCCAAACATCCGATGGATGTCTTTATTCGTCCTGAAAAAATAAAGAAGTGTAAAAAGAACAAACGAAATAAACCCGCCGAGAAACCCGCATATATAAGTGAAAATATCAACGTTGGAATAAACCTGTTCCGCCAGGAGAAATGATATGATGTTCCATATATAAACAAAAAGAAAAACACCCGGAATGATGTAATTATTTATACAATACTTTGTAAAGGGATGAGAAAGCGTAGCAAGAAAAGGAAAACGAAAACTGTTCAGAATGTAACTCGCGATGTTAAATGCCATGGTAAATCCGCCGCAGGCAAACCCGACGATGAAATAAGAAAGGATCGAAACTTTGTCAAGGTATTCAGGATTTAAAAAAAGATACGGAACTCCATAGCGGGGAGCAAGCGACTGTGTAACGATACCAAAAAGCAATCCCCAAATGGAAAGAAGCAGAAGGTTTTTTTTAATATGAAGAAACACCAGCTGGAAAGGAAAAAAGAAAATAACTCTTCTCCATCCCGGGTGTAAAAACAAATTCTTCATAGTAACTTTAACGGAAGATCAGAAGTTTTGTTTCAGATCTTCCCTCTAACAACGGATAGAATCCTGGTTTCTGTTTTTTTGACATTGTCTTCAATTCGTTTTCCTTTTCCTACAATGCTTCTTGCAAACTTCTTATCTGATAACCCTTTTGCATTGATCTTAACATTAAGGTAGGCGCCTACAACAGCGCTTCGCGCACAGAGCGCACCCACACCGGCATCGGTCACGGAATTCGGGTTTCCGGTACGGACCATTGCCTCGATCACTTCCATGGATTCATAGCAAAGCTGCATTACTTTGAGCGGAACTTCCGTAGCGTATTTTGTTGCCTCCTGAATTGTTTTTGTTCTTGCTTTCTTTTCATCCTCACTTGATTTAGGCATTCCGAATGCGCTCATGATCTTGTTAAACGCATTCGTATCCTCGTCAACCATTTTTAAAAGTTCTTCTTTTAATCTTTGTCCTTTCTCCGCCCATTTTGAAAATTCCTCCCAGCGGTCATCCCACCCGGGTTTATGGGAAGAAAGGTTGGCTACCATCGTCCCCAGTGAAACACCCAGGGCGCCCACGTATGCAGAAATACTTCCGCCACCGGGTGCAGGGCTTTCACTTGAGGTTTCATCCGCAAATTCGGAAAGGCTCATCCTGATGAGCTTTGCCGCCTTTTCGTCCTTCAATAAATATTCAATGATCCTTTCTTCCGGTTTAAAGGGAGAAAGTTCATCCAGCCCGAGTGATTTAATCGCGATCTTGATCAGTTCTTTCTCCGAAACCCCTACCGAACGTTTTTGTTTCCGCAGAAAATATTTTCCTGCATCGGTCATCGATTTCAGCGGAATCAATCCGACCAGTTCGGATCCCGTAACACGCATGCCGCGGTTATGGGCGCTGTGCAGGCATTCGTCAAATGCAACGTGAACGGGAGTAATATTGATATCGGTAAGATTCATACTCACCTGAGCGATCCCGTACTCGGCAATATACCAGCCGATCCCTTTCACGGCTTTGCAGGCACCGGGCTGAACAACCTCTTCCCCTTTCTCATTTTTCACTTTTCTTCCGGCTTCGCGCACATCAAACGCAACGGCGTTGGCTCTGCGAACAGATGTGGTATTCAGGTTCACATTGTACGCCACAAGAAATTCCCTTGCCCCGATAACGGTTGCACCGCGTTTTACATCAAACTCAGCAGGGCCGAAATCCGGTTTCCATTCCGCCTTTTTTATCTTTTTAAAAAATCCTTCGTACTCCCCTTCGCGTATGACGGAAAGATTTTTTCTTGCGGAATTTTTTTGTGCATGTTCATATAAATAGACAGGAAGCTTTAGTTCTTTTCCAACGCGTTCAGCAAGCTGCTGTGCATATTTCGCCGTCTCTGCCATTGAGATTCCTGAAATTGGAATGAACGGACAGACATCCGTTGCTCCCATGCGCGGATGTTCTCCTTTATGCTTGCTCATATCGATGAGTTCGCCGGCCTTTTTGATCGCCTGGAAACAGGCTTCCACGCAGGCATCGGGTGTTCCGACAAAAGTTACGACCGTCCGATTGGTCGCTTTTCCCGGATCAACATTCAGGAGTTTTGCGCCATCCACTTTTTCAATTTCATTGGTGATCTGTTTGATGATGTTCAGATCATTTCCTTCTGAAAAATTCGGCACACATTCGATTAATTGTTTCATGTTTATTTTTTTTACCACTAAGGCACTAAGATCACTGAGTTCCACTAAGTGTTTCTTAGTGTACTTAGTGTCTTAGTGGTGAAATTAGTTTACCGTTAATTATTATAGTATCAATAAGATCATTTGCAAAGGAATAGGGAATAAATGAGTAACCCGGAATTTCCTTGGTGATGAAAATGTTTGCCTGCTTACCGATCGCGATGCTTCCGTACGTTTCACTGAGGTTCATCGCAGCTGCCGAATTAATTGTAGCCGCATTGATCGCTTCTTCCGGAGTCATTTTATATTGCACACAGGCAAGTGACAGCATAAAATTCATATTGCCGCTCGGACAAGAACCCGGATTGTAATCAGTGGCAATGGCAAGCGGCAATCCTGCATCGATCATTTTTCTTGCCGGCGGATTCTGCAACCCGAGAAACCACTGAGCGCCCGGAAGGATAGTAGGGATGGTAAGTGATTTTTTTAAAAATGAAATATCATTATCATTTACAAACTCAAGATGATCGACTGAAACGGCGCTGCATTCAACTCCGGCTTCCACACCCCCGCTGTGGCTGAGCTGTTCCGCATGGACTTTTCCTTTGATCCCGTATTTTTTTGCCGCTGTAAGAACTTTGACGGTTTCTTCTTTCGTGAAATAATTCTTTTCACAGAACACATCGCAGTAGTCGGCCAGTTTTTCATCGGCAATACGCGGAAGCATTTCGTTGATGATACTGTCCATATATTTTTCTTTCGTCGTTCCTGCCGGAACGGCATGCGCTCCCAGAAAAGTTGATTTGATAGTGAGAGGAGAAAGCGATTTAAGTTTCCTGATCACCCGCAGCATTTTTAATTCTGCTTCCAGGGAAAGTCCGTAACCACTTTTTATTTCAACCGCCCCGGTTCCCATCATCATGATCTCGTTCAAACGTTTCAATGCACTCTGAACCAGTTCTTCCTCGGAAGCTTCTGCCAGTTTCTTTACTGAATTCAGAATTCCTCCGCCGCGTTTTGCGATCTCTTCATAACTAAGACCATTAATCCTGTCCACAAATTCTTTTTCACGCGTGCCGGCATACACCAAATGCGTATGCGAATCACACCAGGAAGGAAAGACTAGTTTATCGGTAGCGTCAATTACAGTCAATCCAGCCCAGTCAGTAATGCCGGGGAAATCTTTCATCTCTCCAAAAGCACGGATCTTTCCATTCTCAATTGCCAGCCAGGAATTTTCAAGACAGGGGAGTTTGCACATCTCAACACCCGAAACTTTTTGTTCTATAACAGTTTCGACCTGAATAAGGGATCTTATATTCTTAATGAGAATCTTCATAGAAGAAAACAGGGCGAAGTTAATAAATAGAAGGGATTATGTATTTTTGCTTTATGTCCAACACCACCGGCAAAATATTCTCTCTTACTTCATTCGGCGAATCGCACGGAGCAGCGCTTGGCGGTATTATCGATGGTTGTCCGGCAGGTTTGGAAATTGACCTAAACTTCATTCAATCTGAACTTGACCGCAGGCGGCCCGGGCAATCCCATATTGTTACACAAAGAAAAGAAAGCGATAAAGTGGAATTCCTTTCCGGGATCTTTGAAGGAAAGACCACAGGAACGCCGATTGGATTCATCATCCGGAATGAAAATCAGAAATCACAGGACTACGACCATCTCATAGATGCCTACCGTCCTTCGCATGCAGATTATACTTACGATGCCAAATACGGCATCCGTGATCATAAAGGAGGCGGCAGAGCTTCGGCAAGAGCCACGATCTCTTCAGTTGTTGGTGGCGCAATCGCAAAACTTTTTTTAAAGAAGTTCGGGATAAAGATCCACGCTTATACTTCACAGGTCGGAGAAATCAAACTACTTAAAGATTATCATTCGCTTGATCTGTCAAAGATCGATTCAAATGCGATCCGCTGTCCGGACGAACTGATCGCCGATACCATGATCAAACGAATTGAGCAGGTGCGCAAAGAAGGTGATACCATCGGCGGTGTGATCACGTGCATCGCGCAGCATGTTCCCGCAGGACTTGGCGAACCTGTTTTTGATAAACTCCATGCCGATCTTGGAAAAGCAATGCTCAGCATCAACGCGGTTAAAGGTTTTGAGATCGGTAGCGGATTTGAGGGCGTGACAATGAAAGGAAGCGAGCATAACGATCCATTCTACCTCTCCGGCTCCCCGATTCCCCCTGTCTCCGTTTCATCTCAAATAGAAACGGAGAAGCGGAGAAAGGAGGAAGCGGAGAAGAAAGTAATACGGACACATACTAACCATTCCGGCGGTATCCAGGGCGGCATTTCGAATGCAGAAGATATTTTTTTTCGGGTTGCTTTCAAACCGGTGGCCACCATTATGAAGGAGCAGGAGACCGTAAACCGTAAACTCGAAACTGTTAAAGTGATGGGAAAAGGCCGGCACGATCCATGTGTGCTTCCGCGGGCAGTTCCTATTGTGGAAGCGATGACCGCGCTAGTTCTTGCCGATCATTTGTTACGGCACAGAGGCACACGGATGTAAACAGCTTCTCCGAAGGAGTCCTACGGACAGACAGATCTGTCCTCTATCCATTTTTTTGCAAACACTCTCGCATCTTCAAAAAATATTCTGAATTCTTTTTCAAATTCCGGATAGAATTCATTCAGATCTTCCGCAGCAAATTCCATATTTGATTTGAAAGTCGTCCGGCGGCTCATTCCGTTTAATGCCCTTCCAATTCCATCCGTGCTTGCATAAATAATAAGCAAGTCGGTTCTCATCGCATGTTTCAAAAACAACAGCGAGCGTTCAGGCATATGCAGAATATTTTTCAGCATCAGCGAATGCACTTCTCCGGCGTATTGTTCCAATGATATTTCGGAATAGTCTTTCCAGTTCTTTGCCAGAAAATGATCATAGAACATGTCCACAATAACGCCTGCATATTTTCTGTACTTCGGACGCAGCCGTTCCACACTTTTCAGGAACACGGGGTGATTGTCGGAATAGAAATCAATGGCACGGTGAAGAAGAATTCCTTTTTGGATGCCTTTCGGAAACTTATTGTAATGGTTCCCTTTCACCGAATCCGCAATGAAGTTGCCGATCATGAGCTGTTCATCGTTGCCGGAAAGATAGAGGTGGGCTAAAAAATTCATTGGATACCAATAACAAATCAGTTACGAATATTACGAATAATTATACAATCCATATTGGTAATATTCGTTGCCATTCGTTATTAGTAACCTTGCTATATTCGCAGCTGTGTTTACACTATTCAAAAAAGAGATCCGCACGTTCCTGAGTTCGCTCATCGGGTACATTGC
>JAHEYJ010000180.1 GCA_023251675.1 Bacteroidota bacterium | reverse complement strand
TCCCGGCGAAGAGATCAATTCCATTTCTCAAACGTACAGCAATGTTCCGCGCGGTGAGATATCCGCCCTGTTCAACAGCGCCGGTTATCTTGAGCTCTCCATGAACCAGGGCAAGATCGCAGAGATGTACGGAGCCGGAATCAACAATATTATTACCATTCGGATCGAGGAGTAAAATAGTTCCTGTCAATACTTCTCACCTGCCCCGCCGCCGCCGAACTCGCCTCCTCCAAAATCTGCTGATGACCCTTTCACATCCGCCGCCGGAGTGCTGAAAGCCTGTGCGATCGCAAATGCCTCTGCATTTGTTTTGAGAAAATTATCGTCGCCCTCTTCTTCCTTCAAAGTAAGGCCATGCTTATCCGCTCCTTTCAGATAACGCATGGATACATAAGCGACCACGACCATGACGGTGCCTGCAAGCGTAAGGATGATCTCCGGATGGCCGAGACTGAAATAATATTTAAAAGTAAAAGAGGCGGCCGCAACAAGGAGCAACCCCGACCATAAAAACATCTTATCCTTCTTTTTCAGCCCGACCCAGATATAAAAGAGAGGGATTGCAGCCGTAAGAAAGTAAAAAAGGAACGCCAACGGGATGTCTTCTCCTTCCCCTATCTGCATATCAAAAAATTCGATGCTTGATTCTCTCACTACATAATAATTGCAGGAAATATAGAAGATCATCAAAACCGACCATTGCACAAGAGAGAAACATTTCTTCCAAAGAAATAAGTGTTCTTTTCTTTTTTGCATAACCGTAAAAAAATAAATTAATACAGATATCCCCATAAATGCAAAAGGCATAAGCATTTTCGAAATAGAGCCAAGTTTACCTATCAGCAAAAAGAAGATCATGTAAAAGCACAATACAACAGAAAGCGTAACGGTACTGTCAGTATAACGAACCGCTGCAGCTAATAGAAACGGGAACGACAAAATACATACAAGAAGTATTGAATTCTCTGCACTCATTGAATTGGGCATCATCAGGCTAAGTGAAGTGATCAAATAGCCCAGTCCGCTATAAAGTAATGCCTCATCAATACCCGAACGGTAACAATTCCATTTACGGGCAAACAACTCCAGGGAAACAAGGCACACTATAAAAAAGAAACTACAGGAAAAAATCCAGAATGAATTCCCTGAGCCTGGTGAGGCCATATCGAAAATGACAAAATAAAGAGAATTAAAACCGCCGATCATAATGCAGGTAAGCAGGAACAAAGCAATTTTTATGAATAAGTTGGGAGAGAAAAAATCGGTTTTAAATTTTTCATTGCATACCGCCATCTGCTTATCCGAAATAAGATTCTTCCTATGCCATTTACCTGCACTTTTCAGCAATGCAATGTTCCGTAAAAAGGATAGGTTATAAGCGATCATTTTTTAATACCCAGTATTCGTTTGTAAAAAATAAAGAAGCAAATGACCCCGCCGCAGCTTGCCATTAAATACAATGGAATAAGAATGATTGCGGATTCATTAAGGTTGTTGATGAAAAACATAAAAAACAGGTAGGTCAGCCCGATGTATCCGTAAATGACTGAAAAAAGCAGGAATAAAAAAGACTGATGAAGAATGGCATACCGGATATAATAATAACAGGCAGCGGCAAGCAGCAAAAAGCCAACCACCGGAACCATCTCCATAAAAAGGGAGGACAGGGATGCAATAAAAACCAGGTTGCATGCAAAATTATTAAACACAAAACTGAAATGAGATTTTATTCCTTTCCAGTCCGAGAAAAAAGAAAAAAGCGCTATCGCAATTCCGATTCCCATGGCTGTAAAAATAATGGCGCTGTTTGAAAAATCATTTTCATTCAATAGTTCAAGCGGCGTAACGGTCAGCCCGGCCCATGCGGCAAGCCCGGTGATGCCAAGCGAAAGCACGCCTTTGTGATCGAATAAATAAGCGCAAAAGAAAAATACAATTGTAGGAACCAATGTGGCCAGCCCGTAATGATTCCCAAAAACAGAATACTGGTACTGAAGATAACCCGTAAGCACACCCAAAAGCAAACATCCTGCAAGAACCACATAATCAAAAAAAGGAGAAGGATGTTTTAATACGGCATTTGAATAAGGAAGCCTTTTTGTATATGAATAATAAAAACTATACCCGCAGGCTGCAGCAATAAGGGCGATGACCGCCTGGTGGCCGATCGTATCAATATTAAGGTATACCAGAATACCTATTCCTGAAATAAAGAGAAGAATGCCTAAGTACAGAATGGTTCGCAATTCCCAATGCACGGAAAGCGGCTTGGTGATCTCGTACTCCTGAATTAATTCCGATTGCTGCTCAGAAATAATCCCATCCTTAAAAAGTTCTAATGATTCCTGCATTTTTGAATGATGAATAAAAATAGTCATAATTCCATCAGGCAATAAACCCAAGCGCTTGAAGGCTCCTGCTTGCTACACTTCCTGCATGATCCGGGGATGTTGAAAATATAATTTGGAAACTTAATATTTGTGCCTATTTTTGTTTTAAATAATAGCGGTTATTTTTAAAAATAAAATATGAAAAAAATTCTGTTTCTTCTTCCTGTTTGTATTTTTTTATTTTCCATCCGGGTTTTCTCACAAACTGTTTATGTAAACCAGACCGGGAATTGTTATCATACCAACAAATGCCAGCTGTACACAAAAAATTTTGAGGCCGTACCCTTATGGAAAGCGATGAATGCTTACGGAAAAAAACCTTGCCCTAAATGCCATCCCCCTACCAAAGAAACAAAGGGCGGAAAAAAAACCGGCACAAAACCGAAGAAAGCGACAGCCCATCCTGTTAAAACGCCCGCGCCTGCCAAGAAAAAGGGAACCTAGCCGGTATCATTCCTTAATAATCTTTTTTATTGTTATTCCTGAACCGGTATTTATATGTAGAAAATAAATTCCGCTTTTCATTTCTTCAATGTTTAATGTTTCATTTTCCTGATTGATCTTCGTTCGGAAAATCTCATTTCCATACATATCATACAGGGCGATCTGAACCGTCGATCGGTAGCTTCCTGTATAAAAGAGAGTACCTGGTAAATGGATGGAAAGATCCCCCGTGGTCGGATTCGGATAAACAGCTATCGTTTCTGCTTTCAAATGCGAAGCAACCGTTACAATTCCGCTGCATGAAACATCCAGGTACGTATACCCCCAGTGGCCCGTTTCACTGCAGTCAAAATTCACAAACTCAATCGTTACGGTTTGGCCGATATATGTATTAAGATTAATACCCACAGAAGACCATCGCCTATAAAGAACCGAAGGATCAGGAGCAGAAGCCGCTACATGTAAAAACGGAACAACCGGATCTGGGCCATAAATTGTATCGCAAAGTGCGGGGATAATAACACTCGAAGCATCATACACCCTCACCATAAAACCGGGTTCATGCGTAGTCGTATGGCCTGCATTCTGAAATACACAAGCATACTGGTAATAAAATATATTTTCAGCAGAGGAAGGAGTGTATGAAACCTTCAACCCCTCTGCTCCTGCTCCCACATTTGTATTTCCCAGCCGCACAGAATAATATCCGCCCGACGGAGAAACCGTGGTCATGAACAAGTCGGGATGATTGGTTAACGAATCGATCGCATACGGATCAAGCGATGAAGCAGTAAAAATAGTATGTTGTGCAAGCGTGCTTGGCGGCAGATTAGCTCCGAGTGAGTTCAATCCACCGGACCAGGAAATAGCTCCGGTTCCTGAATTTGTACCTGAGAAACCAGTCCATCCCGTAAAATCTCCGTCTTCAAAACCTTCATTGTTTAAACACGTAAGGGTTGCTGAACAATTATTTACAAGAATTGTAGCCGTATCAGATCCGGAACATCCGAACGCATTCGATCCATTCACTATATAACTTGTAGTGGTTGTCGGGCTCACCATGGTACAACTGGTTGTCTGTCCGCCTGACCAGGAATAATTCATTCCCCCGTACGCGCATAAATTTGCAAGTTCTCCTTTACATATCTGAAAGGGGGCACTTGCTGAGATCAAAGGCGTGGAGATGGCAACACTGAATTGTGCAGCACTTATGCATTGTGTGACGGTGTCCTTAGCCACCACCGTATAGTTGACCACAGCGGTTGGGGATGCAACCGGATTCGCAATGCTTGTATTGCTGAGTCCGGATGCAGGTGACCAGGTGTAAGAAAGATTGGTGCTGGCGGAAGAAACAGCAGCGGTAAGAGTTGTGCTTCCACCTTCACATATTGTATGTGTCCCAGTAACAGAACAGGTTTGAGGCACCACCCCAATTGTTATTTGTGATTTACCCGTGCAATTGGTCACCAGGTCGTTTACGGTTACAGAGTACGTTGTTGATGTGGCTGGAGAAGCTACCGGATTTGAAATGGTCGCATTGCTTAACCCGGCGGCAGGCGACCAACTGTAAACCAGATTATTGCTCGACGGAGTGACGGAAACGTTGAGCGAAACAGCCGTACCGCAATTTACCGTAGCGGCCGAACCGGAGGCCACACAGCCGAGAGGATACCATCCAATCGTAAATTGTCCGGAAGCCATGCATTGCGATATGGCATCCAGCACAATCACCTGGTATGTACTGTTGTTATTCGGTGTTGCAACAGGATTGGAGATGTTGGTATTGTTCAATCCCGCAGTTGGCGACCATGCATAGGAGGCATTTGCAGAAGGAACAAAAGCAGCATTCAGCGTAACGCTTGCCCCGCAATTGACTGTGGTGGAAGTGCCGGTTACGCTCAATGAACAATTGGGATCCCATTTCCAGAGATCGTTCATATATGAAGGAGACGAGAATCCGGTTCCAACATATCCTTTCCCTCCAACTGAAAAGCCAACCGCCAGGTATCTTGCTGAGCCCTCAAAGTTTGCCTTCTGCGTCCAACTATCTGCGGAAGGATCATATTCGTAAAAATCTTTGCTTACGAGCGGAGTGCCGGACGTAGTCCCCAATCCGAGGTATCCTTTGCTGCCGATTGAAAACCCGGTCGCATAATCTCTCGGCAAGCCGGCATAATTGGCTTTCGGCGTCCATGTATCCGTGACCTGGTCCCATTCATAAAAATCATCCATGCGCCATCCTCCGGCACTTCCCGTGCCGACGTACCCTTTGCTGCCGATAGAAAATCCGGCCGCCCGTTCTCTTGCAGATCCAGGCAGGTCGGCCTTTTGCACCCAGAAGTTACCCGCAGGATCGTATTCCCATAGATCATTATTATTTCCAATTCCAAAATACCTGCCGGTGCCTATATATCCTTTTGTCCCTATAGAGAATCCAACGCCGCACATTCTGGCGGTTCCGCCAAAATCCGCCTTCTGTGTCCATGTATTGCCAGCCTGGTCCCATTCCCAGAAATCCTTATTTACGGTTGTGATCCCGCTGGCCCCGGTACCAATATATCCTTTTGTTCCTATAGAAAACCCAACAGCGCTGAACCGTCCAGCGCCCGTTAAATTGGCTTTTTGTGTCCAGGAATTGCCAGCCGGATCGTATTCCCAGAAATCATTATAGTACGTACCGCCGTCCCATCCGGTACCGATATAACCTTTCCCACCGATGGAAAAACTTACCGCAGAATTTCTTGGATTGCCGCCTACGTTTACTTTTTGTATCCAGGCCCCCTGTGAAAATGTTTTCGAAAAGGACAAAAAAAAGATAATCAAATAAAATATATTCCTATATAAAACAGCGAACGAACCCGGAAGATGTAATTCTTTTTTCATTGAATAAAGGTACAATAATCACAAAGAAAAACCTTCACCGGTCAAAGATACTATTCAACAGGCCATCCATCATAACACGCTTCACCTCCTACTTATTTTTTTTCATTTGCATCATTCAATTACATGGCCGGCTAAACAGGATCAAATAAATCATTCCTTCATTCTGTTTTTTCAATAGATTCGTCACCCAATGAAAAAAGCACTTTATTCGATTTTGATAATGCTTCCTTCCTGTGCGATTTCGCAGACCTTTCACGAAGGACTGGTATTCAGCCAGACAGAATTTAATTTTACCAGAACCGAAAATTGGGTCAACCACATCGATTCCATTGAAGTGACCAACATTACAGAAAAGAAAATATTCCTCCTCAAACAATTTGACCCCAGCGGGTTTGAGTTACGATATCCTGCAAAAAGCATTGATCCCGGCAAAACAGAATATATAGAGATCGCTTTCAAGCCAAAGCAGAAAGGAAAATTCAATGCCTCCTTTCCTATCTATCATTCCGCCTCTCCAACTCCGGTAACGATCACGTACTCCGGTGAAGTGGCAAGCTTTGATGAGTTTGCCGAGGCCGCCTGTC
>JAHEYJ010000248.1 GCA_023251675.1 Bacteroidota bacterium | reverse complement strand
AGAACACTAAGAAGCACGAAGGAATTCTTAGTGAAACTCAGTGCCCTTAGTGCCTTAGTGGTGAAAAAATAAAATCACATGAAAAAATTACTGTCTCCTCACTGGTTACTTGTTGCTTCATTATTTTATTTCGGAAACGGATTGCTGCATGATATTTTCGTACTGAAAGATTACAGCGGAGAATACAACCGGGGGCTTCTAAGCCTGCTGATGGATGGCCACATCCTTATGCTTTCCGGAGCCGTGATGTTCATGTGCTACTTAATGCTGCAGAGCAAGATCCAATGCGGCGCGGTGATCGCGATCATCGTTGCCGGCTTTATGCTTTTATACTGCGCCATGATCTTTCCTTTTCTGAGTTCGTACGGAACCATTGCCATCAGCTTAATCGTGATTCTTGTCGCGGTCAGGGCATATGGAATATTCCCGAGCATCTGGGAGATCATGGGGAAATATAGATAAGCAACCGCTCTTTTCTTCGGCATTTTTCTATCTTTGCGCTCCTATGATAAAGATTACTTTCCCCGACGGGAACATAAAAGAATACGAAGCGGGAGTTACTGCGCTGGATGTCGCAAAAAGCATCAGCGAAGGACTTGCACGCAATGTGCTTGCCGCAAAAGTCAATGGCGAAGTGCGAGATGCCTTACGGCCTATCAACGAAAATGCAAAAATTCTTTTCCTCACCTGGAAAGATGAAGAAGGTAAGGATGCGATGTGGCACTCTTCCGCGCACTTAATGGCGGAAGCGCTGGAATTTTTTTATCCCGGTGTGAAGTTCGGCATCGGACCTCCGGTTGAAAATGGTTTTTATTACGATATCGATCTCGGGAATAAAACCATTTCATCAGAAGATTTTAAAAAGATCGAAGATAAAATGCTGGAACTGGCTCGGAAGAAAAACACTTATGTACGAAAGGAAATTTCCAAAAAAGATGCGATCGATTTCTTTACAAAGAAAGGCGACCAGTATAAAATAGAATTGCTGAACGAGTTACAGGACGGCCAGATCACTTTTTACGAAAGCGGAAACTTTACGGATCTCTGCCGCGGCCCGCACTTGCCGAATACCGGTTTCATCAAAGCGGTAAAACTGATGAACATTGCCGGCGCGTACTGGAGAGGAGATGAAAGCAAAAAACAATTGACCCGCGTTTACGGAATAACATTCCCTGCTCAGAAAGAACTGGATGAATATCTGGCGATGCTCGAAGAAGCAAAGAAACGCGATCACCGCAAACTCGGAAAAGAACTTCAGTTATTTACTTTCGACGATCAGGTTGGTCCCGGACTTCCACTATGGCTTCCGAATGGCGCAGTTATTATTGAACAGTTAGAATCTTTAGCAAAAATTACTGAAGAACGTGCCGGATATAAACGTGTGCGAACTCCGCATCTGGCAAAAGAATCCATGTATATTACCAGCGGTCATCTGCCTTACTATGCGGAAAGCATGTTCCCGCCAATGGACATGGACGGAGAAAAATATTATCTCAAGGCGATGAACTGTCCGCATCACCACAAGATCTTTGCAACGCTGAATCCCAGCTACCGCGATCTTCCGCTTCGCCTGGCTGAATACGGAACCTGTTATCGCTACGAACAATCGGGAGAACTTTTTGGATTGATGCGCGTACGTTCCCTTCAGATGAACGATGCACATATTTATTGCACCAAAGAACAGTTTGCCGATGAGTTCCGCGCCGTGAATGAAATGTACCTGCGCTATTTCAAAATCTTCGGAATTGAAAAATACGTAATGCGGTTCTCTACGCATTCTCCAGAAAAGCTCGGAAAGAAATATGTGGATGAACCTAAACTATGGTTAGAAACAGAAGATATGGTTCGCAAAGTTCTGATCGAATCAAAAATTCCTTACAAAGAAGTTGCTGACGAAGGCGCTTTCTACGGACCGAAGATCGATGTTCAGGTTTGGAGCGCCATCGGAAGGGAATTTACGTTGGCTACCAATCAGGTTGACTTCGCTGTTCCTGCACGATTTGGTTTAACGTATATAAATAATCAGAACCAAACAGAAACTCCAATCTGCATTCATCGCGCACCGCTGGGAACCCACGAGCGATTCATTGGATTTTTAACAGAACACTA
>JAHEYJ010000179.1 GCA_023251675.1 Bacteroidota bacterium | reverse complement strand
ATTGCCCACCGGCTGAGCACCATCCGCCAGGCAACGCAAATACTGGTTATCGAGAACGGAAGAATTGCCGAACAGGGAACCCACCAGGAACTGATAGATAAAAAAGGAAGATACTACGAATTGTATACGTACCAGGCCAGAATTTAATAGAGAGAAAACCAATTACAACTGGCGCCGGAGGCAACCCTCCTATTTTTTATTGTTCTCATTTGCATAGGAAAAGGTCTGTTCATCAATGTATTTATCCATCAGGGCAAAAAGTTCTTTTGCATGAACCTTGTTTTTATTGTCCATAAAAGGAATGATGTGATTCAGCAGGTACTACCGGATGTTGTCAACAAACCAACTTCTTCCCGGCTGGCCGGAATTCGTTCAAATAGATTCTTTTGCTCAGACCATAATTTTGACTATATTTACATCTAATCAATAAACACAATAAAAAATCATGAACGGTATTATTAAAAAAAAGACGGACAAAGGATTTGGTTTTATTAAAATCGAAGGTCAAGACAAAGATTTATTCTTTCACAGCAATTCATTAACAGGAATTACATTCGACGAACTTCACGAAGGTGAAAATGTAACTTTCGACACCGAAGATACTCCCAAGGGAAGGAACGCGGTCAACGTTAAACGAGTTTAACCAATTTTATTTCTCATCAGAACCCTCCGGTTTCACCGGAGGGTTCTGATGATTTGTACTGAAGTGTACTGGGGCAATAATCTCATTATTAGCAGTAAAGTCTCCCCTGCCACGTATTTCGTTTCTCCAGACATTCTTCTATGAGATTCAACACTTGATCATTTCGCAGTCCGCCCCAGGTAGGACCGGCCATGATCGCGGGAGGAGCTTCACCGAACAAACGTTCAACAACAATTTGCGGACTTAATAGTTCAAGGAAAGAAACAATAAAATCCAGATATTCTTCCAATGAGAACAAAGAAAATAGTTCAGGCGTTTTTTTATACATGCTGGCCATTACCGTTCCTTTAACAATGTGAAGCTGGTGGAGTTTTATAAAATCAAGAGGCAGCGCCGAAATTATTTTCGCTTCAGCCAGCATTTCTCCTCTTGTTTCACCGGGAAGACCGAAAATAAGATGTCCGCAGGTTTTAATTCCACGCATCGAAGTTTTTTTGATCGTCTCCCCTACCTCTTCAAATGTTTCGCAGCGGTTCAGCATCGCAAGGGTTTTGTTGTTGCAGGTTTCAATTCCATATTCAACTGTGATCTCGTGCTGAGCAGAAAGCGCAGCCAAATAATCCAGCTTTGCATCATCTACGCAATCGGCGCGGGTGCCGATCACCAGCCCGGAAATTTCAGGATGCCCCAGGATCTCGCTGTATATTTTTTTTAATTCCGCCAGCGGCTTGTACGTATTTGAATATGCCTGGAGATAACCGACATATTTTTTAGCTCCGTATCTCTTCTGCAAAAACTTTATTCCTTCATCGATCTGTGTATGCAAAGGCATCTTCGGATCGCAATAGGCGGGATTGAAGCTTTCGTTGTTGCAATATGTGCATCCGCCAAAACCTTTTACTCCGTCACGGTTCGGACAGGTAAATCCCGCATCGAGCGAAACTTTCTGCACCCGTTCACCATAAACTTTTTTGGAATAATTGGAATAGGCATTGAACCGCCGGGAATGGCCCCATGGATATAATTGATGGGCAGCAGGTATTTGAATTGAATGATCCAGAATTTATAGTTTGGTAATTGAAGTTAGTAATTAGGGATTAGCCATCAGAAAAAACATTCCGTCACATCGAGTGTCCGACGAAGGAGGACGTATCGAGATGCGACCAAAAAACAATCAGCGACACTTCTTGTTCCCACTCCGCACCGGTTCTCGATACAGTCTGCTCAAAGCAGCCGACTTACTCGAACGGACAGCCATACTCTTCAACTTATTCTTCTATTAAAAATTTTCCTTTCCCGGCAATTCCACTGTCGTTCAACAGTTGTATGAAATAAAGTCCGCTCTTCATATTCTTATTATCCAACGCGGCTTCCGTTCCCTTGACGTTTTCCATTTTTCGAACTACCTGCCCCTCTGAATTATAGATCAGCAAGGTAAGATTTTCATTTTGGGGATTTGAGAAACAGATGGTGGTGAAGGTATTGGAGGGATTGGGAAATATTTTAACTGACAATGTATTCACCTTGCTTAATTCATTTACAGTGCTGGAGGAATCGATACAAAGCGAAGAACGACGCTTGACGTCCTGCTGAAACATCAGCCAATCCGGACCGTTGCCTTTGCTGGCGGATAGCATATAGGCGCGTCCGTAATTATTCTGAAAAGCCGGATACTCGCTGTAGCCGCCCACAACAAAGACATCCAGTGTATCATCATTATCAAAATCGGCAACCAGCGGCGCATTGTCGAATCCAAAATTCAGATTCCCGTAATGGGCGGAAAGATCGATTGACCAAAGGAGAGTTCCGTTATTTCCGCTGAGCGCTTTCACCGTTCCCCCGGTGCCTGAATAGGCTTCGGTTCCAAAAATTACGTCCAGATAGGAATCATTATTAATATCCGCAAGCACAACTCCTCTGAACGCTCCTACATATCCGGGAATAATATATTGCCATTTGAAACTTCCTGTACCGGTAAGCGCCGTTACTTTATATCCGCTTACAAAAACCACTTCGCAATTTCCATCATTGTCTATATCACCGATGGAAGCCGGCGCACCGATATATCCGCCGGATGCAGCATATTTCCATTTCGTAGTTCCGTTCTCTCCGTTGATGCAATAAAGTGTATCGCTGTAGGAGCCGATGACCAGTTCCGGCTTGCCGTCTTTATCCAGGTCTGCTACTGCTGTTCCGTGATACATCAGGTCCCGGATCGCGTATGTCCATAACAACGTATGGTTATCGCCGCGATATGCATACAATTTATTACTGTCCAACTGATTGTTGTTCCATGTTCCGACAACAAAATCAAGCTGGCCGTTGTTGTCAAGATCTACGATGGTCGGTGCTGTCTGTATCCATGAATTCAGATCGACAGGAATTTCCCATGACACTGAACCATCTTCCGCATTTATGCAGATCACGTAGCCGCCAAATTCGCCGTGAAGAATTTCCGGCTTCCCGTCATTATCCACATCGGCGATAGCTGGAGGGGAATCACTTCCCCTGGTATTGCACTGCCATTTTATTGCACCTGTCAGCCCGTTGAAACAGAACGTGACCGGATTGCATGAACTGGGAACGATCACTTCCAATGAGCCATCGTTATCCACATCATAAATGATGGGAGCCACATCATTGCATCCTTCCGCACCGGCAGGATGGGTATTGTATTTCCACAAGAGCGTTCCATCTTCCGCATTGAGGGCATAAACACAACTGTCGTTTCGATAACAGCCGAAAACCAGTTCCAGCTTTCCGTCACCGTCAATATCACCGGCTGCGGGCTGACCGAAAGAAGCATCATTGGTATTGTACCACCATTTGATAGTCGGCGCCTGCCCTGCCATTTTATTTATACTGAAAAAGCTAAAAGAGATGGTAAGAATTAAAATTGTTTTTTTCATTTCTGCTTTCCCTTTTATTTACACGCATCTAAAATTCACATTGCACAACCGCATACAGTAAATTTATTTTCAAATATAGAAAACTTTAATAAAACTTTTTCTATACAACTTTCAGTTTGGGAAATGGCTGAAAAAAAAATCATCCGCAGCCACTTCAGGATTGCCTGCCTCAGTCGGCTTGCAGGGTTGACTGAAAATACCTACCTGTTCTTCCATCCGGTATTTTGTATGATATCATATTTATATTTTAAATAAACCGAATTATAAGGCTTACTGAACCAGGCCCAGTCCGCCAGATCGTACCGGAATGTTTTGAACCCTATCCATGGGCTGTAAATGTTTGGATAAGCAAAACTGATATCGGCAGTAAGTCCATGGATGATGCACCGGTTTCCGGTGCCCCAAGGATTTTTCACCCGGCCGCGTCCCAGTTTAATGTCAACATAATCATTCTGGAACATCACCGAACTAAAAAGCGACCGGGCTCTGTGAACATAATGTTTTGTAGCTGACGACTGAACAGAAATATAATACCAGAAAAACGACAAACCGTATTTCACATTCATGTCCTTGATCTGATCAGACACTCCCGTGTCAAACAGCAATCCCCAATTCGTTCCGGCTCCGAAAGTATATCCGAAACTTATCCCCGGTGAGAAAAAAAACTTATTGGCTGAAAATGAATACGAATTGAATAAAACAGATAACGCAATAATAAGAACAGCAGATCGTCGCATGCAATAAAATTAATGAAAAAATAGTCTTGTCCTGAATGAATACACGACCATCTCCCTTCCCAAAGAAAAACCAGGAGAGTAGTGATCCGGCTTTGCCCAACCGGGGAATGAGATAAAGAAATATTTTACTTAATTTTGTTGATCCATGCTTTCCTTCTTATTTCATAAAGCGCAATTATGTTTTTTTATTCTCATTTTGAATGTATCGGTTGAAGAGATCCATGCCCAGAAAGCTTCCGCTCCACTGCCCCAGGACCACGAGTATTATTTAAAACTCCTGGGAAGCGCCAAAGATTCTCTCTACTCCAATACCATACAATTGTACGATGAATACATCAAGGAACATCCGGGCGATTACCGGATACGGATAGAGAAATGCAAGTTGATACAGAATGCTTATTATGATTCGAATGAAGATTACAACCCCAAAGAAGAGGAATACAATACCTGCTTGGAAGAACTCATGACGGATTTTCCGGGCGAGCCTGACGTCATGCTTTTTAAAGCTGAATCCTGTTACGGAGATTCTGCTATCAGTTACCTGGAAAGTGTATTGGCCTCGTATGAGGAAAACCCGGACAAATGGAAGGATAAACCCGTATGGAAATTATATAACAAACTGGCTGAACAATACAGTTATAATACCGAGAAATCTGAAGAAGTGATTCGGTATTGTGAACTGGCCATACAGCATAATGACACCCTTGATCTCAGCCTGCTGATGGCAAAAAAGTACCGCGCCCTGAATAATAACACATCGGCAGTACGGGTGCTGCTCAGGCATCTTGATTCTACAGAAGCTTCCTGGGAACTAAATCAAAAAGGAAGTTTGCTGCTGGAACTGGGCGAGCCGAAAAAGGCGCTCATCGCTTTTGGATTTGCAAAAAAGGATACCACTGCCTGGCAGAATTCCGCGGACCTTGCCCAGGCCATGATCGAGAGCGGACTTTATAAAGAAGCACGCGTGTACCTGGTTAAGAACCTGGAGAGGGATTGGAATAAAACAGCAGCGCTTAAAAAACTTTTTGACTATGACCTTGAATACGGTTCTGCTGATTCAGCGGCAGCCAACTACGGAAAAATCGTTGAGGAAACTTTTTGGAACGATCCCGTCGGCATGGACCGGATGCGGCTTTTTATCAGCGCACCGCAGAGTGGCTGGAGCCTTCCCGATATCCTCCGGGTTATTTTATTGCTGCTGATACTTGCCGCCGTATTGATCGTCCCCTACCTGTGGATACTTCCCATTCATTACGCGGGAGGATACCTGAAAAAAAGAGGGATGCTTTTACCCTCGAATGATTTCCGCTGGGGATTAAAACATTTTTGGTTAGCCTGTTCGATCTATCTGTTTGCAGATACCGCCTCTTCGCTCCTGTTCGACTATAACCGTTTTCTTTCTTACGCAAGCGCTACTGAAACGACCGCGATCAACAAAACCACTGCGCACATGACCGTTTTCTTTATTTCAATAATGATGATCGGCACGGTCCTTCTTTTGAAAAGGAGCGACCTTTCTCTTTTCTGGGGAAAATTATGGTCACGGGGGAAATCGATCGGGACCGGTATAGGCATAGCTTTTCTTCTGCGATTCATTTTAGGCATCTGCGTAGCTTTCTTCAAACTCCTGGGATACAGCTATACTCCCATGGCTTTTCTTTCGATCACCGACAGCATACGTTCGATCAACCAATTCTATCATCCTCTTGCGGGCTTCCTGATCGTCGTGATCCTGGTTCCGGTGTATGAAGAAATACTTTTCCGGGGCGTGTTCCTCTCCGCTTGTGAAAAGCATATGAAATTTTTCTGGGCCAATTGTTTCCAGGCGGCGGTGTTTGCAGCCATTCACCTGGACTGGAAACTTTTCATTTTCTATTTTGCGGTTGGCATGGTTGCAGGAATTTACCGTAACCGGTCTCAGTCCCTCGCCCCCGGAATTGTCATGCACATCACCAATAACCTGCTTGCTTTTATAGCCATTTATTTTATATCGAAACTGCGCTATGGGTATTGAAAGCTGCTCTTTCCTCCTGTTAGTGTTGGCCTGTCTTTATCAGAAGAATTTA
>JAHEYJ010000044.1 GCA_023251675.1 Bacteroidota bacterium | reverse complement strand
GCCGGGCTGAAAACCGGTAATTATTCAGGGGTAGATGCCCTGCTTTATGGCGCTGACATTTCTATTCATGCAAAAGTTAAACCGCTTAAAGGAATGATCGATGTAAAAGGGCAGTACAATGTGGTTTCGCTGGACAAAGTGTATTATAAAGCCGATCCGGTTTTGACGGTAAGCTCTCCGGCCGAAGATGTGAACCTGGCCGATTCCACCTACCGTTTCGACAACATTACCAAACTGGGTTTTGTAACGGTGTCTTACCTCCCGGTTGCTTCATTAAGTTTTTTAAAGAATACAGAATACATTTTGAGATATGACAGGATCGAGATGCCTTGCTATGCTTTATGGAATGTTTCAAAGTCTCGGATCACTGCGGGTATAGTTTACTGGATGGATACCCGGTCTTCCGTAAAAATCTCGTACCAGTCAAACATTTTACCTAAGCCTATTGGACAGAAACAAATACTGGACAATATGATTATTTTACAATGGGAAATAGGATTGTAGATGAACTTCAAATGAATCAGAAAAAATAATTATGGATAATAAAAAAACAAAAGTCGGAATCATCGGACTGGGTCCGATCGGAATGACACTCGCTGTTCACTTACAGGAAGCCGGGTGCGAAGTATTGATCTGCGACAACGATCGCATCAAGACTAACCAGATCCGCAATGAAGGGATCCGTCTGGAGAACATCATGCAGAAAAGCGCCAGGTTCAGCAGCATCTATTCCTCTTCTGCAGAACTTTTTCAGCAAAACCCTCATTATGTTTTCATTTGCCTGAAAACGTACCAGGTAGAAGGCCTGCTGAAGGAAATTCCTGATGCAAACACATCGGTTTTTATCAGCGCGCAGAACGGCATTGATGTAGAAAATATGCTCTCGGATAAATTCGGTGAGAAGCGAACGATGCGGATGGTGATCAATTTTGCCGGCAACCTTTCCGCTCCCAATGTGGTGAAAGCTACATTTTTTAATCCGCCTAACTACATCGCATCGCTGGATGACAGTACAAAAAACCTTGCAGAGGAGATCACGGCCCTGCTCAATAAAGTCGGGCTCACCACCAAGACAATCAATTCCTTTGAGCTCACCAAATGCGCGTGGGAAAAAACAATTCTGAACGCTGCGCTTAGCCCGTTATGCGGAATTGGAAGATTCACAATGGCGGAAGCCATGGAATTTCCGGATACCATTGAACTGGTGGAGCAGATCATTGCAGAAGCCATTGAAGTGGCGGAAGCGGAAAAGATCCGTTTCCCGGACGACTTCATCCGCAACTGCCTGCGCTATCTTAAAAAAGGGGGGAACCACTTTCCTTCGCTTGCCGGTGACCTGATGAATCACCGCCAGACAGAGATTGATTACATGAACGGGAAAATTGTGGAGTACGGAAGAAAATATTATATCCGCACGCCGCTCAACCTTTCGATGGTGAACATGGTGAAAGCCATGACACAGAAAAATATTATTTCACAGATGGGTTCTTCAAACGGGCAGGCGGCTAAAAAATTACTCAATGTAAAACCACTCCGCCTGCATCCAAAGGGTTCTTGTTTTCTTGGAATTGACCTGGGTTCTGCTTACACAAAATTTACAGTAATTGATGAAGAAAAGAATGTGATCTTTCGCCATTTGCTGAAGACCCTGAACCCCGATAAAGTTGCTTCCAAACACGTGATCGCTGCCATTCACGAAGAATTTCCTATCAAGTACAGCTGCGCTACCGGGTACGGCAGGAAATATTTTCCGGATGCCGACATTATCAAAACAGAGATCAACTGCGCGGCATTCGGGGCGAATGAGGCATTGAAAGGAGAAAAGAATATTATTGATATCGGCGGTGAAGACATTAAAATGATCCGTTGCGGAAAAGAAGGCAATGTTGAGAATTTTTACCTCAACGATAAATGCGCTGCCGGTACCGGTGCATTTCTTACGGAGATCGCTGAGCGTGCAGGCATCGATGTGAAGGAAATGAGCAGGCTTGCTTCGCAGTCGGAATTCAACCAGGAGCTGAACAGCTTCTGCACGGTGTTTGCCAAAACAGAAATAATGAAATGGATCTTCGATGGCATTCCGATTGAAAATGTTTCGAAAGGGATTTATTTATCGATTGGTAACCGGATCGCAAAAATGCATATCGATCTGAAAGTCCCGGTGGTCATGATCGGAGGTGTAATCGCCCATCATCCGTATATCAAAACATTCCTTGAGAAAAAACTCGGACAAAATGTATTGGTGCTCAATGATTCCCAGCATGTGGTGTCCTACGGCGCGGCATTGCAGGCAAGGGAAAGTTATTTATTAGAAAAGAAAAACGAAAACCATAAAACATTAACAACAAAATTATGAAAGCAGTTCATCACAAAGAAAAAGGTATCGGAATTCTATACGATGATGTTTATCTTGTAAACGGCAAGCGTACGCCTTTCGGAAAATTGTGCGGAACACTGGGTTCCGTTTCTCCAACTGACCTGGGAATTTATGCTGCAAAGGCAGCTATGGAACAGGCCGGAGTCAAGCCAACAGACATTAATCAATTAATGGTGGCGAATATCGGCCAATGCTCAACTGATTCCTATTTCCTTCCGCGCCATATCGGTTTGTTTGCCGGACTTCCTTTCGGCATTCCTGCGATCATGCTTCAGCGCATCTGCGGATCGGGTTTTGAAACGATCATTGCCGGAGCCGAACAGATCTCTCTCGGTAAAGCGAACATGACACTTTGCGGAGGAACGGAGAATATGTCGCTTTCACCAACCGCGGCATTCGGCAACCGCATGGGCTACGCGTTAGGCAAACCCGGATTTGTGGATATGCTTTGGGAAGCGCTGAACGATACGTCGGCTGTTCCGATGGGATGCACTGCTGAAAATATTGCGAAGAAACACAACATTACAAAAGATGATGCCAATGTATTTGGAAAACTTTCTGTTGACCGCGCCATCGCTGCGGTAGAAAGAGGATTTTACAAGGATGAAATTATGCCGATGAACTCAACCGTGTTTGAGGCGGCCGGATTAAAACCCCGAAAAGTTTTTCTCCCGCGAGGAACAAAAGATTTTGTGAAGGATGAGAATATCCGCGCTTCCAATTTAGAAGACATGGCAAAACTCCCATCTGTATTTATGAAAGACGGAGTGCAGACTGCCGCCAACTCCAGCGGAATTGTAGACGGCGCTGCCATGGTCGTCGTTGCAAATAAAAACTCGGTTCAGGCAGGAGGTTTGAAGCCGCTGACAAAAATTGTCGGCTCTGCCACCAGCGCGCTTGATCCGAATGTGATGGGATTGGGCCCTGTGCCATGCATTAAACTTTTACTTGAATTGGCTGGATTGCAAGTCAGCGATATCGGGTTGGTGGAGATCAATGAAGCTTTTGCTGCTCAGTTCATTGGCTGTGAAAGAGAATTGGGCCTTGACAGAAGTAAATGCAATGTGAACGGCGGTGCAATTGCAATCGGCCATCCGCTGGCTGCTTCCGGAGCAAGATTGTCGCTCACACTTTCAAGAGAAATGAATATCCGGAAAGTAAAATACGGAATTGCATCCGCCTGCATCGGCGGCGGACAAGGCACTGCAATTTTGTTTGAGAATACTAATCTTTAATGGTTATTCAGCAGTAACGTTAACCTGATGCAAACAATGCGAAAAGATGCGAATGCCGCGAACATATCATCTGTATTTTATTCGAATCATTCGCATATGTTCGTGGGTTGGCATTATTTTATCAAGTACATCATCTTTCGAAGAATAAAAATTCAACCGTGGTAAAAGATTTTGATAAATATTTAATTAAAATTCTATGAATAATAAACTTTATCAATGGCAGATGGTAGAACTCAAACAGGAGTTCAAGCTTGCTGAACAGAATATTCCTGAACTAAAAGAAGGTGAAGTGCTGGTGAAAGTGGCCGGATGCGGTGTCTGTCATACCGATCTCAGCTTCTGGCATTACGGCGTGCAGACCAAACATGCACTACCGCTCACGCTCGGACACGAGATCAGCGGAGTGGTGGTTGCCGGCGACAAGAACTGGCTGAACAGATCCGTGATCATTCCGGCGGTTCTTCCCTGCGGAGAATGTGAACTTTGCAAAAAAGGGCGGAGCAATATCTGCCGGAACCAGCTTATGCCCGGTAATGATTTCCAGGGAGGATTTGCTTCACATATTAAAGTGCCTTCGCGCTTTTTATGCCCGGTTCCTGATTCGGTACTGAAACAATATCCACTCGAACAACTGGCGGTGATCGCGGATGCAATTTCAACGCCGTACCAGGTGATCAAAAAATCTGAACTCGAACCCGGTGACCTCGCCATTGTGATCGGCGTAGGCGGCGTGGGAGTCTACGGCGCGCTCATCGCGAAGATCTTCGGAGCGAAAGTGATCGCACTCGATATCAACGATGAGAAATTAGGGATTGCAAAAGCGAACGGCGTGGATGCAACGCTGAACATAAAAGGATTGGATCCAAAAGCAATAAAAGATAAATTGAAGGAACTCGTTAAAGAGATCAAAGGACCGAAGTTCGGATGGAAGATCTTTGAGTTCTCCGGGACAAAAGCGGGGCAAGATCTTGCTTTCAACCTGATCACGTTCACATCCACGCTTTCTATAGTAGGTTTTACGATGGATAAAGTGGAGGTGCGTTTGAGCAACCTCATGGCGTTTGATGCGAAACTGATAGGCACCTGGGGCTGCCGCGCGGAATTGTATCCGGAAGTTCTCGATCTGATCGCAAGCGACAAACTGAAAATTTCCCAGTTCGTTCAGACGTTCCCGATGTCAAAAATAAATGAGGTGTTTAAAAACACACTGGACCATAAATACACCAAACGTTCGGTGCTGGTGCCGGATTTTAATTAATAATAAACAAATCGAAAAGTAAAAATTTGAAAATACGTCTGACTACATTTCCGAGCAGTGTTTCCTGCTAAGGGACACTGCTAAGATGGAGAATTAAGGATAATTAAAAACGAAACAATAACGAATAACAATTAACCATTAACGAATAACTTTTTCCATGAGCGAACTGAAAAACCACAACATCGTCAAACACGATTTCAAAGAAATAATTTTTGAACGTCGTCCGTGCCTTGATAAAGACGGAACACCGATCAAGGATCTTTACAACGCATGGATCGTTCTGAACAATCCAAAGCAATTCAACTCGTATACGACTGCTGCCGTTAAAGAAATAATTCTTGCTTTCGGCGAAGCGTCGAACGATCGAAGTGTTGTGGCGGTTGTCTTCACTGCTGTTGGCGACAAAGCGTTCTGCACCGGCGGGAATACAAAAGAGTATGCGGAATATTATTCCGGAAATCCGCAGGAATATTCGCAGTATATGCGTTTGTTCAACGACATGGTAAGCGCCATCCTCAAATGTGAGAAGCCGGTTGTATGCCGTGTGAATGGAATGCGCATCGGTGGAGGGCAGGAGATCGGAATGGCTTGTGATTTCACCATTGCACAGGACCTTGCTCGTTTCGGACAGGCCGGCCCAAAACACGGAAGCGCAGCGATTGGCGGCGCAACGGACTTTCTTCATCTCTATGTTGGCGTTGAACGGGCGATGATGTCACTTACCCTTTGTGAGCCGTGGACAGCGCACCAGGCATACAATTTTGGAATGATCACGGATGTTGTCCCGGCTTTGAAAGTGGACGGAAAGTTTATTGCGAACCCGCTGGTGGTTGTAGATAAATATATGGATGAATTCGGAAAATTGGTTTACGGCACAATGAAAACCGGGGAAGAAATGAAAAAAGGAAAAGAGTTAATGGCGAAAGGAACGGTTGATCTTTCCTTATTGGATGATACCGTGAACAAACTCATTGCGAAAATCCTTCACACATTTCCCAATTGCATGTCAAAAACCATCAGCGAAGTGCGAAAGAAAAAATTAGAACACTGGGATAAAAACAAAGAAGCCAGCCGGGAATGGCTGGCCTTGAATATGCTCAGCGAAGCGAAAGCGGGTTTTAAAGCATTTAATGATGGGCCAAAGGAAAACAGGGAGGTGGACTTTGTTAAACTTCGCCAGCTGCTTGCTGAAGGGCATGAATGGAATGAAGAATTACACAGGATCATTTCTCCGCAGTATCAGAAAGTATAGAATTCTACGAATTACGAATTGCCAATAGGTTAATTTGCCTGTAGCCGACAGGAGCGTATGTATGAGCACGAAAGCAGTGTTGCGTGGATTCGTAATTAGCCTATTCGTAATTCGCAGGGCTAACAATATCTTCAAAACATGAGATTAATCATATAATTAATATAGCCGAAAAAATAAATTTGTCAGGTAACAAAAGGTTCAAACCGTTTCAGAAAGAAGTAAACAGACTTATTAAAAGAAGCTTATGGCGAAAGTAAAAGGTGCGATCGTAGTCAACATTGAGCGCTGCAAAGGATGCCAGATCTGTGTTCCTACTTGTCAGCAAAAATCAATTGCAATGTCAGAGGCCCTGAACAGCAAAGGATATCATTACGCGATGACTATCAACGATGAATGCAACGGCTGTATCAATTGCGGGTTGGTTTGCCCGGATGGGGTCATTACAGTTTACAGAAAGAAATACGATTAATCAATTCAGAATTTTACTATGAAAGATGTCCGATTAATGAAAGGGAACGAAGCCATTGCTGAAGGAGCAATTCGTGCAGGATGCGACGGTTATTTCGGTTATCCGATCACGCCGCAGTCAGAAGTGCTGGAGTATTTGATGGCGAACAAAACAAAAGAGCGCACGGGGATGATCGTGCTGCAGGCAGAAAGTGAAGTTGCTTCCATACACATGGTGTATGGCGGAGCCGCTGCCGGCAAAAGAGTGATGACCTCTTCTTCAAGTCCGGGAATCAGTTTGATGCAGGAAGGGATTTCTTTCATGGCTGGAACGGAATTGCCCTGTTTGCTGTTGAATGTAGTCCGCGGCGGGCCGGGTTTAGGAACCATTCAGCCTTCCCAGGCCGATTATTTTCAGGCAGTGAAAGGAGGAGGGCACGGTGATTATAAAATGATCGTGTTGGCGCCTGCCTCTGTTCAGGAGATGTATGACTTTGCAAAACTCGGATTTGACCTGGCGTTCAAACATCGTATCCAGGTTATGGTTTTATCCGATGGAGCCATCGGACAGATGATGGAAAAAGTTGAACTGGATGATGAACGGCCGCGTTGGACGGATGAAGAAATTGTAAAGATGCATACCTGGGCGGCGACCGGGAAAACAAAGAACAGGGAACGTAATATCATCACTTCGCTTGACCTGAATCCTGTCAAGCAGGAGATCATCAACCGAAAACTCCAGGCGAAATTCAGAAAGATCGAAGAAACAGAAGTTCGTTTCGAAACAATCCAGTGTGAAGATGCGGAATATCTTTTTGTCGCTTATGGATCAAGCGCAAGAGTTTGTCAGAAAGCGGTTCAACTGGGAAGAGCTAAAGGAATTAAAGTTGGCCTGTTACGGCCGATCACATTATTCCCATTCCCCTATAAAGAAGTAAAGAGGCTTGCCAAACAGGTAAAAGGAATTCAATGCATTGAAATGAGCGCCGGCCAAATGATTGAAGATGTCCGCCTCGGTGTCGAAGGAATTGTAGGTGTTGAACATTACGGCCGTTTAGGCGGAATCATACCAGCACCTGATGAAGTATTAAATGTACTGGAACAAAATTTTATTAAAGCTAAAATATATGAGCGCACCCACTAGAGAAGACATCTGCCAGCTTGAGAATGAGGTTTACTCAAGAACAACGTTACTGACCCCGGCTCCGCTTTCGTATTGCCCGGGCTGCGGCCATGGAACGGCTCACCGTTTAATCATGGAAGTAGTGGAAGAAATGAATCTTCAGGCGGATACCATTGGTGTGGCACCGGTCGGATGTTCTGTGCTTGCTTACGATTTTATGGATATAGATATGCAGCAGGCGGCTCACGGCCGTGCCCCTGCGGTAGCCACCGGAATTAAAAGATTATACCCTAATAAATTTGTTTTCACATACCAGGGTGATGGCGATCTTGCCGCTATTGGAACCGGAGAAACCATTCATGCCTGCAACAGGGGAGAGAACATCACTATCTTTTTTGTGAACAACGGAATTTACGGAATGACAGGCGGACAGATGGCTCCCACTACATTGCCCAACATGAAAACATCCACTTCGCCTTTTGGAAGGGATGTAGAAACGATGGGCTATCCGTTAAAGATCACTGAGCTCATTGCAAACCTTCCGGGAACCTATTTTGTTTCAAGGCAATCGGTGCACACGGCAGCAAATGTCCGCAAGGCAAAAAAAGCAATTGAAAAAGCTATTCAATACCAGAAATTAAAGAAAGGGTTGTGTTTCGTTGAGATCGTTTCTAACTGTAATTCAGGATGGAAGATGACCCCACTGGATTCAAACAAATGGATGGAAGAAAACATGTTCCCGTTCTATCCGCTTGGAGATATTAAAGTTCCGAAATAAATAAATTAGCTATGACAGAAGAAATAATTATTGCAGGCTTTGGAGGCCAAGGAGTTTTGTCGATGGGAAAAATCCTTGCCTATTCAGGAATGATGCAGAACAAAGAAGTAAGCTGGATGCCGTCGTACGGCCCCGAAATGCGTGGCGGGACGGCCAATGTTACGGTGATCATCAGCGATGAGCGGATCAGTTCTCCCATCCTCAACCAGTTCGACACGGCCATCATTCTCAACCAGCAATCCATGGATAAGTTTGAGAACTCGGTGAAGAAAGGCGGCGTTCTGATCTATGATCCGAATGGAATTACCCGGCATCCGGAAAGAAAGGACATCAACATTTATACAGTAGAAGCAGCGGATGAGTCCGCAAAAATAGGATTGGCAAAAGTGTTCAATATGATCGTGTTGGGAGCATTCCTGAAATTAAAACCGCTGATCGAACCTGAATATATGCGGAAAGGACTTGAAAAGTCTCTGCCTCCACGCCACCACAATACAATACCCGAAAATGAACGGGCAATTGAAACAGGGAAGAAGATTATCAAAGCAAGGTATTTAATGAACTGATTCGTTCACCCGTAATAATAATTTATCATGCAGAAAATTAAACTGAGCTATTCGCATGGCAATTCGGTTGCCCGCATCATTTTAGATGATGGAAAAGGAAATATACTTGACCATGTCATGATGGAAGAACTTCAGAATGTCTTTAATGAATTTGGAAAAATGCCTCAGCTGAAGTTGATCACTTTTGAAGGAGCAGGGAAACATTATTCTTTCGGAGCAAGTGTGGAAGAACACAAAAAAGAATTAGCTGCTGCCATGCTTCGCGGTTTCCACCAGTTGTTTTTCTCGCTGCGGGACCTGGCCATACCTGCGTTATCAAAAATAAGCGGGCAATGTTTAGGCGGCGGGCTGGAACTGGCGCTCATGAGCAATTTTATGTTTGCCGATAAAACGGCAAAACTCGGGCAACCGGAGATACTACTTGGGGTTTTTCCTCCTCCGGCATCGCTGATCCTTCCTGAGAAAATAGGATTGGCAAGAGCGGAAGATCTGCTTCTCACAGGTAGAACAATCTCTGCGGAGGAAGCAAAATCGATCGGATTGATCAATGAATTGTTTGATGATAAAGATGCAATGGCAGCGGCAATAGAAAAATGGATCGAGACGCATATTGTGCCTAAAAGTCCGTCCTCGCTGCGCTTTGCGGTAAAAGCATCCCGGGCCAAGTTCAATCACTTGCTAAGTAATTTCCTTCCTCAGCTGGAGAGCCTGTATGTTAAACAGCTGATGAATACACACGATGCAAATGAGGGGATAAATGCTTTCATTGAGAAGAGGAAACCCGTTTGGGAATCCCATCAGCAAGTTTCAAAATAGTGTCATTGCCTGGAAACAGGTACTTCCGTCTTATATTACCGGATCAAATTTTAGATTGAAGGAATCTGATAAACCCAATCCGCATCAGCTCTTAAAGTTTTTTTTTAGCAATGGCAGCCTGTTTTTCCATAAGTTTTTTATGGAAGTTAATAGTAAGGACCGGGAGAGAAGCGTGATTGACTACTTCCTCAGCAATGCTGCCCAGGAAAAGATGGGATAGTCCATGTCTTCCATGCGTTCCCATTGCAATCATTCCTGCACCCAGCGTATGGGCAACCCTTCGAATGCCTTCTTCTCTTGAATAGGAATAGTAAACTTGCGTAGAGAAATTATATAGTTTATTTTTTTCTTTAAATGTCCTGATCTGTTTTTCAGTCTCGTAGGTCGATTCAAAATCATTGAGGGTAATGATTTTTGTAAGAATAATTTCGGCTCCGAATATTTTAGCGATCTTCGCTATGGTAGGCAGCACATACTCTGTTTCTTTTGAAAAGTCTGTTGCAAGTACAATGTGTTCGATTTTTGGTTTTTTAATCTCATGTTTTACTGTTAAAACCGGTATTTCTGCATTTCGGACAATTTTCTCAGCATTCGACCCAATGAATTTTTCCTGAACACCGCTGAGGCCATGGGTTCCCATAATGACCATGTCAATCTTTAATTTCTTGACTGCTTCGGCGATTTTTTCCGGAATCTGCCCAACTAAAATATGTTCTTCTATATTTAAGTTGTTAAAGATTTTTCCCGTCCTGATCTTACTCATTCTGGATTTGATCAGTTTCATTAACTGGATCTTGAAGAATGTTTCATCAGGCGTATCGCCGGGCGATGACGGGTTTGCATAAGGAGGAGCTATTACATGCAGTAAGTGTATTTCAGCCTTTGTTTTCTCTGCAACCAGTGCAGCATAACTATATGCGGCCCCAGAACAAGGAGAGAAGTCGGTTGGAACAAGAATGTTTTTCATATTAATAATCTTTTAATTTTATAAATAAATAAAGCTATAATGAAGTTGGAAGGAGCAAATGACGATAATCAATTATAAGATAAAAAATAATCATATCTTAAAATTTGAGTTTTATTAATGGGTAAAAGTACCATATTTATTTTGATATCAAATTTGTTGAAAAAATGAGTTTTTTTGAAAAGCAATTTCTATATAAATATTTTATAATTACTAAATTAAAAAAAACAGGGGAGGCTAAGATATAAATTATGTTTTTAATCATACAATTGAATTGTGTATCTTTGTTACAACATAAGACAGGATTCTTATCCTGTCTTAACTACTGCTAAAAAGAATCATTTAACCTCCACCCCATAAAATGAAAATTACATTTCAAAACCTACTGTTATTTAACAGTATTTTTCTTAGGAAATTAAAAGCAATTTTGTCGTACCGGTATTTAAATTCCCATTTATTGCCACAATCTGTGTTAAAAAGAGAATACAGAATCAAGCAATAGTATTAAACAGATACATAAATGGAAATTAAAATCATCAAAATAATGTATGGCAAAGAAGCCTGATAGTCGCATTGATTGCAGTTATTGTGAATCGCGCAATCGTTCAGTATTCTGCAATCTTGAAAAAGAAGACCTTGAAGCAATAAGCCAGGCAAAAGGATGCACTACTTATAAGAAAGGGCAATTAATTTTCAAACAAGGGTCTTATCCTCACGGTTTATATTGTATTAATTCAGGGAAAATAAAATTATATCAACTGGCTGAAAATGGCCGAGAGCAAATTGTCCGCTTGACAAAGGCCGGGGACATTCTTGGATACAGATCTCTATTAAGCGGCGAACAGTACACTTCATCCGCTGAGACCATTGAAGAATGTTCGGTATGCTTTATCCCCAAAAATATCTTTCTTAAGTTTCTTGAAAGCAATTCATCACTTTCAATGCAACTGATGAAACTTCTGGCAAGTGATCTGAAGAATGCGGAACATAAAGTTACCGATCTTGCACAAAAACAAGTCCGTGAACGAATGGCTGAAGCATTGCTGTACTTGAAAGAAGTATATGGCTTGGAGAATGATAACACGACCATCAATGTGATCATGAGGAGAGAAGATCTTGCCAACATAGCGGGTACTGCCACAGAAACGGCCATTAGAATATTGGCGGAGATGAAAGATGAGGGATATGTAGAATATATCGGGAAAAAAATAAGGATATTACGAATGAAGGACCTTGTTCATATGGCAAATGTCAGTGACTGATTATTTAGTAGTTTAGTGAAAAGTGAATTCCTAAAATGAAAACAGATTGTGATTCCTGCAAACAACCCATCACCGGAAGTTTTTCAAAATATTTAAAGATTTCAATAAGATTGATTATTCTGTTTATTGTTTTATTTGCCATTTATAAGCAATTCTTTAAATGAAGGTCCCGAAAGTTATTCGCGTAACTAAAGAGTTCAGTTTTGAGATGGCCCATGCGTTGGAAGGATATGACGGCCCTTGTAGAAACATACACGGGCATTCATACAAGCTTTCCGTTACTGTAATTGGCAGGACAATAATGGATAGCAATAATCCTAAACAAGGAATGGTTATCGACTTTTCTGAACTAAAAACCCTGGTTAAAAAATTGATTGTTGATGAACTGGACCATGCGTTGGTTTTAAATGAAAAAATTTCTCATAAAAATAATACAAAGAAAAACGCTCTTTTCGGGAAAATGGTTTTTACTAAGTTTCAACCTACTTGCGAAAACCTTTTAATTGATTTTGCAGGCAAAATCAGTAAAAATCTTCCGAAGAATATAAAACTTCATCATCTCCGTTTGCAGGAAACGCCCAATTCATTTGCAGAATGGTTCGCAAATGATAATAAATGATTTTTTAAAATTAAGGGTTGGATATCTAGAAATTCTAGTTATACAACCCTTAATTTAGAGTATTATAGATACGGATAATTTATCCGCACTTTGAGTGGCCGCAGCTTTTGCATTTCAGGCAGCCTTCTTCATAAATTAACCCGTCAGGATCACCGCAGGAAGAACACTTCTTGTCCACCGCTTTTGTACCGTCAGGAATGAATTTCTTAAGTGCCCGCTCCACCCCGTTTTTCCAGGAATTAATAGATTCGGATGTGAAGTGAAGATTCTCGATCAGGTTCACCACATGAGGGATCGGCATGCCATGGCGAAGGACACCGGAGATCAGCTTTGCATAGTTCCAGTATTCTTTATTGAACGATCGGGATAACCCTTCAATGGTAACTTTATATCCTTCATTGTCTTCAAACTGAAAATCATAACGTTTTTTACCATCTCCGGAAGAATTTTTTATGACCCATCCTTTTTCTATTTGCAGAGGGATAAAGAGTGAATCTTCCGCTTTCCCGGTGAAAACTTCATAGGGCCTTCCGTTCAGTATTCCCACTACCGCGATCCACTTCTCATTGTGGTTCATGAACCGGATGATCTCAGCGTCAAGTACTTTAGGGCGTTTAGGTGGTTTTGTTTCAATGATCGCATCTGTTTTCTTCTCCTCATTGGCAATCAGCACACCGCTGCGTGATCCATCGCGATAAACGGTGATTCCTTTTAATCCTTTCTTCCAGGCTTCCAGGTAAATGTTTCCAACCTGGTCCATATTTACATCGTTGGGTAGATTAATAGTTGAAGAAATAGAGTGCGTCGTATATTTCTGTACTACCGCCTGCAGTTCAACGCGCTTACTCCAGTCTATTTCAGGAGCAGTGGATCCGGCATAAGGGCTTTTTGTAATATCGGTTTCTCCCGTATTGTCCATCCATTGCTTCAGTTTAGAATGATAAACAATGAATTCCTGCCAAGAATCTCCCATTTTGTCAACGAAATCAACACGGGCATTTTTATCATGCGGGTTTACTTTTCTTCTTCTGGTATAAGATAACATGAATACCGGCTCAATTCCGGAAGAGGTTTGCGTCAGAATGCTCAATGTGCCAGTAGGGGCTACGGTGCTGATAGAGATATTTCTCCGTCCATGTTTCATCATGCGGTTGTATACCGCCGGCATGTCTTTCTTCATCATCAGAACGAACTCAGATTGATTTTCAATCGTTGAATCAAAGGCTTCAAATTTCCCACGTTCAATGGCCATGTCAATGCTGCTGTCAAATTCCGCTTCGCATTTTGATTTCATGATCTTTTCCACTTCTGCAATCGCTTCTGCGGAATCAAACTTATGTCCCAGGCCAGCCATTGCATCGGCCAGCGCCGTGAATCCAAGGCCGGTACGTCTTCCTTTCTTTCCTGCATCCTGAAGGAGTTTCCAGGTGCGGAGCTCAACATCTTTAATAAAATCGGGTTCTGCATCGCCGTTTACCTTGGCAAGAATCCGGTCGATCGCTTCCAGTTCCAAGTCAACCAGGTCGTCCATGAGACGCTGTGCTTCGTACGTTGTTTCGTAAAACTTTTTATAATTGAATTTTGATTTTGAGGTAAATGGGTTTTCTACAAACGTGAAAAGATTGACAGCGATCAGCCGGCAAGAATCACCTCCCTGCATGGCTATTTCAGAACATGGATTGGTGGATACATTTTTGAAACCGGGGTAAACCGATGAAGTGGAGTAGTGGTGCTGGCGATCCCAGAAGATGATACCGGGTTCAGCCGTATTGTGCGCGCATTTAATGATTGTATTCCAGAGTTCACGGGCTTTCACTTCTCGTTTGAACTTTGGGGTTTCAGCTTCAATAGGGAATCGTAAGGTATAGTTGGTATCATTTGCCACCGCATTCATAAATTCATCCGAGATCCTAACCGAAATATTGGCTCCTGTAACTTTTGCCAGGTCTTGTTTTACCGTTATGAACTGTTCAATGTCGGGATGGGCAATGTCCATCGTAATCATCAATGCGCCCCTTCTGCCGTTTTGTGCTACTTCGCGCGTTGTGTTAGAGAACCGTTCCATAAAGGAAACGGCGCCGGTCGTGGTACCTGCCGCATTGGATACGCTCATGCCAGAGGGACGAATGGAAGAAAGGTCAGCGCCCACGCCGCACCTGCGTTTGAACAGCTGCGCCATTTGTTGGTCGGTGAAGAATATTCCGCCATAGGAATCATAAATTTCAGGAAGAACGATGCAATTGGAAAGCGACGCGATCACATTTTTATTTCCAAGCGAAGACATCACGCTTCCCTGAGGTACGATGTATTTGAACTTATTAAAAAGCTCAAATATTTTTTTCTCATCAAGCAGATCGCGCTCTTGACCATATTTTGAAAGGTTCTTATAGGTGCCGTTCAGATTATTCTTTTGTTTATATTCTTTTTCCTTGCGTGCAAATTCTTTTGCCATCCGGTGGTGCATGTCTTCCGGTGTGCGCTCAAAGAATAAACCGTCGTTGGTTTTCATAGCGTATTTATTCATCCACGTGGTAGCGGCCAGTTCATCTCCTGAAAAATATTTTACACAGGCCTCCAGGACTTCTGCGTAGATATATTTTTTTTGACCAGATTTCTCCTCTGATATTTTAGATTTTACTGATTTTTTTGCAGATTGCTTCGCCATTTCAAAAGTTGATGTATTCATGAAATAAGAAAAATATTTTTAAGTGAATTGTTTTTGTTGGAAATCGAGTGCAAGGTAAGCGATGCAGAAATTTGTCCGACAATTTATTTTTTAACTTTTGAACTTAATTTTAAACATTCGTTAATGATATGTTAATATTATTATTTTTTTCATATTTTTTCTTGACAGGTCAGAACACGGACACCTGAAAATATAAAAATGGGAAAAGGAATGTTACTTTCCGCCGGGAAGCATTTTTGAAAACCTCCTTCTCTCTTTTTCTTCGAGAATAAGTTTCAGTTCTCGGCTCATCTGCCCTGCTATCGCCGTATTTTCTTCAGCTCTTCGGATCAGATAGGGGAGGGTTGATTTTACCGGGCCGTAAGGAAGGTATTTGGTTACGTTATATCCGCTGTCGGCCAGGTTAAAAGTGATATGGTCGCTCATGCCATACAGCTGAGAGAAATAAACATGAGGATGATCGTTAGAAATTTTCAATTTCTTCATCGTATCGATGAGGTGAAGGGTGCTGGCCTCATTATGGGTACCAGCGCAAAGGGTGATAATGTCTATGTTTTGCAAACACAGGTCAACAGCCTTATCAAAATCCTCATCGGTCTTCTCCTTGCTGGGCTGAATAGGGCTTTTGTAATTTTTTTCTGCCGCCCGCTTGTTTTCTTTTTCCATATAAGCTCCTCTTACAAGCTTTATCCCGATAAGAAATTTTTCCCTTCTTGCTTCCCATATCAGTTTTTGAAGATAATCCATTCTATCCCACCTGTACATCTGAAGTGTAGTGAGTACGATGGCTTTCTCCCGGTTATATTTCCGCATGTTTTCCTCAGCGATCTTATCAATGGCGTTTTGCAGCCAGGTTTCCTCTGCATCTATATATACAGGAACGTTATTAGCCCGGGCATTTACAAAAATGGTATCAAGCCGGTTGCAGAATTCATCGTATTCTGCTTCTTCTTTTGCATCAAGCCTGGTCTGAAAGTTTATTTTTTCCAGCAGGTCTCCTCGTAGTATGCCGGTAAGTTTAATACTCGTGTAAGGTATGGCCGGATTTCCTTTGGCAATGTCAATTATCCGAAGTACTTCATTCTTAGTACGATCAAAATCCGCGATGCTGTCTTTGCCTTCAACGGAATAGTCCAGGATTGAACCAACTTTGGATTTAACAAGGTTATTGATTGTTGCCTGGCTTTCTTCTATTGATTCGCCCGCACAGAACTGCTGGTAAATGGTGGATTTGATCAACGGCTTGATCGGGAGGCCAATCTTGATTGCAAATAAGGTAAGTTTTGAAAATAGTTTTACAAGAGCCGGATTGCCCATCAATTTAAAAAGGAAAAGTGAACGCCTGAGCGCTTTATTGTTCTTCGTCTTGAACGCATTTTCAGTATTTCCGAAGAATATTTTTTTCTCTTTAACGGTCGGTTCGGATGCAAGGTTATTATTTGCCATGAAACTTTTTTATTTTCCTGTTAATACGAAGTTGATACAAATGTATGGAATGAACAACAATGTTATAATCAGGAGTGAAATTAATTCATGATTGACATCATGTTTCATTTCTTCAGGTAAGAAAATATTGCTTTAAGAGCAGGAAGGACAACCATTAAAAGCCCGATAAACAAACCTATTCCTGAAAACGCAAAAACAATAAGTATGGGATTGATGTTTGCCATGATTTGCTGAAATGCAAGTTTATCTTCCATTACCATTGCCCCTTTTTCTGCTCCGGCAACAAGAAGGCAAACCCAGAAGACCATCAGGAAGAAATTAAAGATCCAAAACCCGATCTTAATGCTTTTTGCTTCCATTCCTGAAAACTCATATTGGGTGATATCTTTAATCAGAAAGAAACATGATGCAAGCAAAATCATGGAATTGATTCCGATGGTGCTGCCCATTGCGTGCGCGACAGTGATATGTGTGCCATGTGTGAATACATTAATGGCAGGGACAGAAATTATTACGGCAAGGGAAAGGTTTAGAAAAACCCAGAAATCAGCGGATACTATAAAGCGATAGGATAATATATGGAAGTCTTTTTTTGCTTCATCAAGTGATTTTCTCCAGTTCCAGATGATTTTTCCAAGAATGAGAAGTTCGGTCATACTCATGAAATAGGCAAAAATCCGGATCCATAAAGCAGAGGGCACTATATATATATGATGCGCCCATCCGAAAAGAAGATTTGCAAATCCCAGGAAGTACATGAGGAAAGCGAGTTTTGAATGGGCTGCCGTTTCATCTCCTTTTACACGGGTCATCACAAATAGGGCTGTTCCGTAAACCAGCATGTTCCAGGATCCGACTAATGCGCCATACGCTTTCCATTGAATGGTAAGGTCGCGTATAAGATTTTCACGGAAATAGGGCAATAGCCAAAGATGGGCTTCTGAAAAAGTGATAAAGAAAAAAACAATACCGGTTGCCCACATCCAAAGGTAAACAGGCCACTGTCCCGCTTTTTTGAAAACCGACTTAAAATAATTTATTCCAAAAAGTATCCATGACACGAAAATAGGAACGGATAGGATCGGGGGGAATTCCCAATATTCCCTTCCTCCGAATTTACCCATGACATAACAGATCAGGATCAGCAGTCCTGTTATAACAAATATCCAGAAATGGATCCTGGGAAGTTTGTCGGAGAATAATTTCACTCCGCAGTATTTTGGAAGGTAATAGTAGATGCCTCCGATTGCAGAAAGAAAGATCCATGCGATCACCAGGGAAACGTGCAAGGGCCTGACTTTTACAAAGGGGAAATCGTTCAGAAATCCGGGGAAAACAAATTGTAAAGCGGAGACCGTGCCGAAGAACATCCCGGTTAATAACGAGATCATTGCAAGCGCAATGAATATAATTCCTATTTCTTTTTTCATTTTGGGGTTATGGTGCCGTCGCGGTTGACATCAAAATGTTTTATCGGGGAAGTCCCGGTTTTATCTGCATACTTGAGAAAAGCAATTAATGAATTTATTTCATCTTCCTGCATGTGAAAATTAGGCATACGCTGCGTTCCATACTGAAGGAACACTTTTGTATAGGGTTCGCCTTTGGCCATCACATTGGTTAAATCGGGTCCCATATAGCCGCCTAAACCATATAATTGATGGCAAGCGGTGCAGTTGTATTTTTGATACAGAAGCTGCCCCCTTTTTGCATTTTCAGTATAAAAGGATTCACCTTTAGTGTTGTCAGTTCCGATTGTGTAAACAAGCGACGAATACAGGATGTTAAACACAACCAACATCCAAAATAATAAATGCCTTGTTTGTAAGGTCATGCAAAATAAAAACTAAAAATCATCCCCGGTAGCAACAAGAAATAACTTGTTCATGTCGCGGATAACCAGTTTGTGATTCTTCATTGATACTAATCGTTTACTGTCAAAGTCTGACAAAATTTTGTAAAGATAGTTTTTTGTTGTACCAATGATATTTGCAAGATCTTTTATGGAATAATTAACGGAAAGGCCCCCCTGCTTGATTTTTTTACTTTTAGAAGCCAATGAAATCAGAATTTCAGCCAGGTGCTCTCTGATCTTTTTCTGCGCGATGCTGGTAATTCTGTCTTCAATCAGATCTATCTTCTCACACATGTCTTTCATTAATTTTAAGCCAATTGCCGGCTCTTTAGCAATCAGGTTGCGAAAGTCAGATTCCGGAATAAAGCAGGATTCTATATCTTCAATCGCCGAAACTGAAAATGAATATTTTTTATCATTGTTCAGAAAAGAGTTCATTCCTATAATATCTCCCGGGCGCGCAAACCATAGAATAAATTCCTTATACTTCTTTCCCCTTTTAAGCACTTTTGCCACTCCATTCTGAATAAAAAAAACACCTTTGAATGCGTCCCCTTCTTTAAGCAGGTATTCTCCTTTTTTGAAACTTACAAATTCCCGGTTGGCAAAGGCCTTATCCAAAATAGCTTCGTTACAATCTTTAAAAACCGAAAATTGCTTCAGCGAACACTGATTGCATTTCTTGCCCTTTGCAGCATGATTGCTGTTGCTTTTATGTTCAGACATTTTTAAATGATTGGAAATTTATTATACCAAATGTATTCTCCTGTCAAAGGTTAAACAATGACATGAGTCATAAACTATTAAATCAAAGGAGAGAAACAGGAAGCGGACTATTCAGGAAGATTTGCGATTCTTATCAGTTCTTTTGGGTTAATTATCTTTATTTTTTTTCCGTTTAGTTTAATAATCTTGTTTTTGTTGAAGTCGGATAATACACGAATGGACGTTTCTGTTGTGGTGCCGGCAATGCTTCCGATATCTTCACGTGTAAGGATCGTATTAATGGTTGCTTTATCGTCTTCTGTCCCAAAGAATTCTTTCAGTAAAAGAAGTGTTTCCGCCATCCTTTCCCTTACATGTTTTTGCGCCATGTTGGTGATCATCTGTTCTGCAATTTTCAGATCGGTAGAAAGCATCTGAATGGTTTTCATTGAGAAACTGGAATTATTCATCAGCAAATTTATATAAACCGCTTTTGGAAAAAAGCAAACTACGGTATCTTCAATAGCGGTAGCCGTTGCATAATAATTCTCATTGCATAATAAGGAGCGATAACCAATAATGCTTCCGTCTTTTGCCAGCCTTACGATCTGTTCTTTTCCATCATCGCCCAGCTTGTGGATTTTTACTTTGCCGGATGAAATACAAAACAATCCCTGAGGTTGATTCCCTTCATAAAATATGACCTGGTGTTTTTTATAAACATTGAATGACTTGTTGGTTGAGAGATCAGTAATCTCATTTTTGGAAAGGGAACAAAAAACTGAGTTTCCTATATTGTCACATTTATCACATACAGGCTCTTCTATTTTTCCGTTGTATTGCTTCATTAGGGTGTTTTTTTATGCTAACAAATTACTATACATCCATCATAAAAAAAGATGACATAAGTCATACTAAGGTAAATCATTATATAGAGATTTTAGTAGCACCATTCTGAAAACCTGTAAGAAAGCAAAGCCCCCTTTCTAAAATCAATATTTTTTATACCTTAGTCAACCCCCTTTTGTTTATGTAAAAAATAGTATAACAATCTATTTTCATTGGAAGAAAAAGTCAGCCCATTAGCTCACCGGATACTTTTTCTGAACACATTGGCTTTTACCGTGTGTTTTGCAGTTTGGATGTTTAATGGAGTGATGGTCACTTTTCTGGCTGACAAAGGGGTCTTTAATTGGACGCCGGTTGAGATCGGATGGCTGATAGGGATCCCGGTACTTACCGGTTCTGTTTTCCGTTTACCGATTGGAATCCTTACGGATAAATACGGAGGCAAATGGGTTTTCGGTTTGCTGCTTTTATTTTGTTCGATCCCCATGTTCTTTCTAAGCATGGCGAACAACTTCTGGGCTTTTGCCGTTCTCAGTTTCGGATATGGAATGGCAGGGACCGGTTTTGCAGTGGGGATTGCGTATACTTCGGTTTGGTATCCGCAGCGATGGCAAGGCAGGGCGCTCGGAATTTTTGGAGTGGGAAATGCAGGAGCCGCCATTACAACTTTAGTTGTCCCTACCTTATTGAATGCAGTTACGGATAACGGAAAGGACCTTGATCAGTGGAGGAAAATACCCATATTCTTTTCTGCAGCTTTGATAGTGACGGCAATTTTATTTCTCTTTTTCACTGTAAATAAGAAGCCGGATATCGGCGTGAGGAAAGTGAAACAAATGCTCCAACCGCTCAGGGAAGTCCGGGTGTGGCGGTTTGGCCTGTATTACTTTCTTGTTTTCGGATGTTTTGTGGCATTCTCCCAGTGGCTTGTTCCATTTTTTGTGAATGTTTACGCAACCTCACTTGTAGTCGCAGGCCTTCTTGCATCCATTTTCAGTTTTCCCTCAGGAATCATTCGCGCTTTGGGAGGATGGCTGAGCGACAAATACGGCGGCAGAAAAGTAATGAAGGTAGTTTTTGAATTATCGGTAGTGTTATGCGCCCTGCTTGTTTTTCCAAGAATGGAGGTGTTCACACCGGGAGAAGGAGTCACTTCAGCAAAAAGCGGTACAGTAACTTTTGTTTCGGACTCTTTACTTAAAGTAGGTTCGCAAGCATACATTGTAGCAAAAAAGAAAGAGGACATTGATATTAACAAAACAGGTAATTCCATCTTGCCTGTCAAAAAAAGCTGGCAGACACCGATCGTCAGAGAAGGGGACGAGGTGAAAATAAAACAACTGCTTGCCCAGGGAGAAACGCATATTTATTACAGCGCCAATATGTGGATGTATGCAATGCTTGTTTTTATTGTGGGCATATTATGGGGCATTGGCAAAGCAGGTGTTTATAAATTCATTCCGGATTATTTTCCAAATGATGTAGGCGCTGTTGGAGGAATGGTAGGCGTGATAGGCGGGCTGGGAGGATTTGTTTGTCCTATTCTGTTTGGATATCTCCTGGAATTGACAGGGCTCTGGACCAGCTGCTGGATGCTGATGCTTTTGATTTCTCTCATATGCTTTATCTGGATGAACCGGGTGATCGCCGCCAGCATTAAAGAACAGGCACCGGATATTATTGAGCATATGTAACACAGCAGGGTGTTTCCCTATATAAATTCGTTTTTTTGATTATCGGTTCAGTTTACTTTATACATTTATCAAAAAACAAATTGTTATGGCAGCATTTCCTACCGATT
>JAHEYJ010000178.1 GCA_023251675.1 Bacteroidota bacterium | reverse complement strand
GCCTCATTTATAAAGAAGATCCGCTCTGAAGAAAAAAATGTCCTCTTGTTTGATGCCGGTGATATCTGGCAGGGCACACCGTACTTTACTATATTTGGAGGCGAACTTGAATTCAAACTGATGAGCGAAATGAAATACGACGGCGCCACTATAGGAAATCACGATCTGGATAATGGAATTGAAGGGTTCGCAAAGCAATTACCGCTCGCCGCTTTCCCGTTTATTAACAGCAATTATGATTTTTCAGAAACAGCGCTGAATGGAAAAACAGTTCCCTGTAAGCTGTTTGAAAAAGAAGGATTGAAGATCGGCGTATTCGGGCTCGGCATTGAACTGGAGGGATTGGTGGATAAAAAGAATTACGGCAGGATAAAATATCTTAATCCGGTTCAGAAAGCGGCCGAATATGCTCACCTGTTAAAGCAGGAAAATAAGTGTGATATGGTCATCTGCCTTTCTCACCTGGGTGATAAATACGCGGACAACAAAGTGAGTGATACCGTCATCGCAAAACAGTCGAAGAACATTGACCTGATCATCGGCGGGCACACACACCGGTTCTTGGACAAACCGATTTCGCTGATGAATAGTGACGGAAAGGAAGTTTTAGTAGTGCAGGCAGGTTTTGGAGGAATTAAGCTCGGACGAGTGGATTGTGTTTTTCATAGGAGAAAACAGAAAAAAGCAACTTCGGGCACTACATTAGTAATTTCTCCGGACTGACAATACTTTAAATGAAAAAAAAATAAAAATATTTTTTTTTGATAAGTGATGTTGATTGAAATACTTTTTTACTTTTGAAGCGTGTTCGTTGATTCATTAAGTTTTACTATAGAAAATTAAAATATAATCTTCCAAAAATATTTAACGGGTAAATGAAAAAAGAGTATGATAAAGTTTGGGAAAAATGTCTTGAGATAATAAAAGACAACGTAAATGCACAAAGTTTCAAAACCTGGTTCGAGCCGATAAAACCAATCCGATTACAAACCAATGTCCTCACCATCCAGGTTCCCAGCCAGTTCTTTTATGAATGGTTAGAAGAACATTATGTGGCATTGCTCAAGAAGGTGATCCGAAAGGAGTTAGGTGCTGACGGAAGGCTGGAATACAGCATTGTAATGGAGAACATATATGGTGTAAAGCCTTATACCGTTCGCATCCCCGCTACTAATAAAAAGGAAGTAAAGAATCCTGCCATGAACATGCCGCTGGATATGCGCGAAGGCGGTATCCGGAATCCTTTCATCATACCCGGCTTAAAGCGCGTTACAGTAGAATCCAACCTGAACCCTGATTATTCATTCGAACATTTCGTTGAAGGGGACTGCAACCGACTTGCACGGTCTGCTGCGTTTGCAGTGGCCAACAAGCCAGGCGAGACCTCTTTCAACCCGCTTCTTATATATGGCGGTGTCGGTTTAGGCAAAACTCACCTGGCTCATGCCATCGGTATTGAGATCAAGAAAAAGAACCCGGCTAAAACGGTTCTGTATGTTCCTTCCGAAAGGTTTACCAACCAGTTCATTGACGCAATTCAGAATAACAACACAAACGATTTTGTAAATTTCTACCAGATGATCGATGTGCTCATCATTGATGATGTGCATTTCTTCTCCGGCAAGGAAAAGACCCAGGATGTGTTCTTCCATGTGTTCAACCACCTTCAGCAGAACAAAAAGCAGATCGTGATGACCTCCGACCGTGCTCCGGTTGACCTACAGGGAATTGAACAGCGTTTGCTTTCCCGTTTCAAATGGGGACTGGCGGCGGATCTTCAGCCGCCTGATCTTGAAACACGTATCGCGATCCTTGAAAAGAAAGCCTATGCTGATGGGATCGATCTTCCAAGAGATGTAATGGAATACATCGGCTACAGCATCACTTCCAACATCCGCGAACTGGAAGGTGCGCTCATTTCACTTCTTGCACAAGCTTCTCTAAATAAGAAGACACTCAACATTGACCTGGCCCGCCAGATGATCGATAAGTTCGTTCGCAACACCGCAAAAGAAGTTTCAATTGATTATATCCAAAAGGTTGTCTGTGACTACTTTAACATGCCGATCGACCTGCTGAAATCAAAAACGCGCAAGCGCGAAGTGGTTCAGGCACGTCAGATAGCGATGTACTTTGCAAAACAGCTTACCAAATCTTCGTTGGCAACCATCGGAATGCATTGCGGCGGAAAAGACCACGCAACCGTTCTTCATGCCTGCCGGACGGTGAATAACCTGATGGATACGGACAAAAAGTTCCGCCACTATATTCAGGAGCTGGATAAGAAAATCAATCTTTCGTAAAAAAGGATAACAAGTATTTTATAACAGGAATTGGTGCAAACCGGTTCCTGTTTTTGTTTTATAAAGATCCAAGCATCAAGTCTCAATTCCCAAGTCCCAAAATAGCCGTATGTATTCTTCTTGGCTGTTCCTTGGAATTTGAAATTTGATGTGTTCGATAGAAGTCCCATGGGTGCAGAATATTTTCGATTTGTATTCTTAGTGAACCTCAGTGTTCTTAGTGTCTAAGTGGTAAATTTTTCACCACCCCGATAGCTATCGGGGGCACTCAGGCCACTTAGAAGCACTAAGAGGAAATTTTGGAAACGGAACTTGGTTCTTTTTCATTTGTATCTTAGCGGTGTATGAAAAGTGTACTCTTCGTTTGCCTCGGCAACATCTGCCGTTCTCCCATGGCTGAAGGGATCCTTCGTCATAAAGCCGAGCAGCATGGAGTGAAGATCAGGATCGATTCAGCAGGAACCGGCAAGTGGCATGTAGGAGAGAATCCGGATCACCGGGCTGTCAAAACTTCAAAAGAGCATGGCATCGATATTTCAAAGCTGGTTGCGAGGCAAATTTCAGAGAACGACTTTGAACAATTTGATTTTATCTATGTAGCCGATGCGGAAGTGTACGATGGCGTGGTGGACCTTGCCCTGAACCGCGATCATACGCTGAAAGTCGATTACATCATGAATCTTGTTCATCCGGATCTCAACATGCCTGTCCCGGATCCGTACCTCGGAGGAATGGATGGGTTCGAGCATGTGTATATGCTGCTGAACAAAGCGTGTGATGAAATAATCGCAAAAGCGATAAATTCCAAATAACAAAATACAAACCACAAATAATATTCAATACTCAAATCCCAAATTTTAAACTTTTTTTGTTTTGATATTTGAATTTGACATTTGAGATTTGTTTGTATTTTGATGCTTGTTATTTGGTGCTTCAATTTAAGCTTATGACAAAAGGTATCCTTTACTTAATCCCCGTTCCGATCTCGGGAGAAGATAATTCTGCGTTGGTATATCCATTGCTGGAACAAACGGTCAACTCCCTGGATGAATTCATTGTTGAGGATATCAAAACGGCAAGGCGTTCGCTGCGAAAGATCGGGTTCAAAGGGGAGTTTGATAAAATGACCTTTCATATTCTTAACGAGCATACGGAGCTGAAAGGAATTGAAAAGTTTATAGCTTCATTGGAAAAAGGAAAGAACATCGGCCTGATGAGCGAAGCCGGTATGCCGTGCATAGCTGATCCCGGCAGCGAGATAGTAAAGCTTGCTCATAAAAAGAATATCCGTGTTGTTCCATTGTACGGACAATCATCCGTATTTCTTGCATTGGCAGCCTCCGGTTTGAACGGACAGAATTTTTTATTTCATGGTTACTTGCCGAAATCGCAAGGTGAAAGGATAAGAAAACTGAAAGAGATCACCCCATCCCGGCCTTCCCCAAAGGGGAAGGAGACAGGCGTACGGCACTCCCCCTTTGGGGGAGATGGAGGGGGTGTTACCCACATCTTTATCGAAACTCCCTACAGAAACAATCACCTTCTTGAAGATATTCTATCAACCTGCTCGCCTGAAACTTTATTATGCGTTGCCATGAACGTAACCGGCAGTACAGAAAAAATAATTACCCGGTCAATTGCCGAGTGGCGAGGGGGAGAATTACCAAACCTTGATAAGCAGCCGGCGGTGTTTTTGCTGGGAAGTTAATTGGCACGAAGAAAAATATTTGTTCCTACGGCGGGATGTTACCGCCAATTTTTATTTATTAATTCATAAAATTGTTCGTTTTCTTTAGGGCTTTTCATTTTCCATCTTCTCATTGCATCTAAGTCGTCAAGCAAACAAAAGTCTTTTGAAATATAAGCCACAAATCTTTTTCTAATTCCATTCTGATAAACAATTAAATAACAAATTTCTCCGCCATATTTTTGCTGAAAAAGTCTATTCATCTTTGAAAGTTTTATCAAGTCATTTAATTTGTTCAGGTCATCTAAACTCAACTTATTTTTCTCCGCATTCAAAGAGTCTAAATCCCGATGATTATGCCACAGGTTTGCTGTAGTTCCGCATTGACTAAAGTTTTTATAAACAAAAACTGAATCCACTTTAAATTGATTTTTAAAATTCTGTCCTTGTACATCTTTATGAAAAGGCATCCAAAACAGAAGCGTAAAAAATAGAAAACGAAGAATCATATTTTTATATTCTCTAGGCATAAAGTTTTCGCAAACTTGTTGATAAAGTTATATATATGCTCATATTCGTTTACAACCGAAGCATAAAACTAATTCTAAATTCTAAACCCGCCTGCCGGACGGGCAGGTTCTGAATTCCTAATTCTTCTCCTTCGTCGGCACCGCGCCGTAAATGCTGGAACCATCCACCGCTTCAATGTTCACGGGGATTCCATAGCTGGAATTGATGCTGCTGCCGCTCACTTCTTTGATGTTGATCGGCATAGCGCCGGTAACATAGTTTCCGCCAACCTCTGCCACATCCACTTTCATCACATCGGTGAACTTTACATTGATGGAGCCGTCCGGATTTACCGGTACGGTTGCAAAGGAATTTGATTTTGAAGCGTTCGCTTTCGGAAAGAATTCCGCCTGCTGAAAAGCAATAACGATCAAAGCGCCTGCAATGACGGTCAGGATTGTTTTTGTGTACAGATCTGTTTTCATTGTATAAAGTATTGGTTATTTTTATTGATTGGATTTACCTGCATACAAATTAACGAATTAGTTACGGATGTTACGAATGAATACACGCTTGATTAGTAATATTCGTTACAGATTTGTAATTGGTAACCAGAAAAGATACTTAGGAAATTCTAATGCCTATCACTAGTACGTCGTCCACTTGCTGCTCATCGCCCGCCCAGGTCAGCAGCGTTTCTTCCAGGCTGTTCTTCTGAGAGTAGAGCGGTTCGTTCCCCATCTTGACAAGGGTTTCCTTGAATCTTTTCTTGGTGAATTTTTTGCCCTGATCGCCTCCGAACTGATCGGCATATCCGTCTGTGAACAGATAGATCGTATCGCCCGGCTCCAGGATCATTTCTTTGTTTATGAAAGGCCGGTCAATACCCATGTAAATTCCGATCGGCATTTTATCGGCGTTAAGTTCGATCAGTTCTCCTTTGCGGACGATATAAAGTGAATTGTTTGCTCCCGCGTAACAAAGCTTATGAATGGTTTTATTTCCTTCCTGGACATTCTCTAAACTGACCAAGGACATATCCATTCCGTCTTTCTGTTCGCCCGACTGCCCTTTTTGTCCCAGCGATTTGATGATGCCTTTTTTCATGGCGTCCAGCGCATTGGCGGGATCCGTAATTGATTTTTCCAGTATCACCTCGTTGATGAGCGAGTAACCGATCAATGACATGAACGCTCCCGGAACGCCGTGGCCGGTACAGTCGCAGGCCGCTACAATGAACTTCTGGTCCTTATCCGAGAACCAGTAAAAGTCACCGGCAACAATATCTTTTGGTTTGTAAAGAATAAAACTTTCCGGATAACGGCTCCGCATCAGTTCGTAGGGTGGCAGAATGGCTTCCTGGATTCGTTTCGCATAATTAATACTATCCGTGATGTTCCGGTTTTTATATTCAATTTCTTCTTTCTGCGTCATGATCTCAGCCGTACGTTCACGGATAATGGCTTTTAATCCCCGCGTGGTATAGGTGACCACGGCATAAATAAATCCGATTGCTGCCAGCACATACAGCACATACGCCCACCAGGTCCGGTACCAGGGAGGAAGAACGGTGAATTCATAGGAGGATTCGCGGCTTTCCTGGTTAAAAATATTTTTTGTCTTTACATGAAACACATAATTCCCTTCCGGTAAGTTGGTATAAACCGCTTTGGTTTCTTTCACCCAATTGCTCCATTCTTTGTCAAACCCATCGAGGAAGTATTGAAATTGTTCCGTCTTCTCATTGGTAAAATCAAGAGAAGAGAATTCAAAGGTGATGGAATTATTGGCAAAAGGCAGCGTGGGTTTTAACGAAGGATTCTGATAGAGAGAGCTGGTATTTAAGGAATCATAAAAAGTCCCGTTAAAAAGCATTGAATCTTTTCCGATG